>JBIIEC010000142.1:0-12665 GCA_044238045.1 Pirellulaceae bacterium
CACTTGGGCATGGAGGGCATCTGGCTTCAGGATGCCCTCGCGACGCTGGTCACGGTGCAGGCGGACCTATTTCGCACGGAGGAGATGGCCGGCGATGTGGAAGTGTCCGGGTCGCTCACCCGCGGCATGACGATTTTCGACCGTCGGGTCCGCCGCGTCTGGCGAGCCAACATGGATGTGGTGGTGGGAGCGGACCTGCTCGAGCTGCGCGAATCACTCGTGCGCGGCCTAAAGTTCGCCGGGCAGGAAACCCGGGATTCCGCCGACTAGGACTCTGCCCGCCCGGAACCCGTGCAGCGGCCTCGTCCCGCCGGTCGACTCCGCTTCTCGCCCGTTGAGTCGGCCTTACGGCCCGCGGGTCTCGAAGTGCTTCCGGTTGCCGACCTTGACTTCGATGTTCAAGCTCCTGCCGCCGCGGATCACCTCCATCGCGACGTTTTGGTTCACCGGAGTCAGGCAGACCAGGTTCACCAGGTGGTCGTCGTCCTCGACGGCGACGTCGTTGAACTTCACGATCAGGTCGTTGACGGAGAGATTGGCAAAGAAGGCCGGCGATCGCGGCGTCACGCTTTTGACGAGCGCGCCCTGCAAGCGATTGAGGCCCAGCTGCCGGGCCTTCTCCAGCCCGAATTCGTTGTCGAGCTGCACGCCCAGGTAGGCTTGGTCGACTTCACCTCGAGTGACCAGCTGCTGGGCCACGTGCATCACCAGATTGATGGGGATCGAGAAGCTGACGCCTTCGTTGCCGCCCGAGTTGCTGGCGATGGCCGTGTTGATGGCGATGACCTCGCCACGCAGGTTCAGCAGCGGGCCGCCGCTGTTGCCCGGATTGATGGCGGCATCTGTCTGGATGAAGTCCTGCAGGCGGACGAAGTCACTGCCCAGCTCGAGATCACGGCGGCCTTTGGCGCTGATGATGCCATAGCTGACGGAGTGGGCCAGGCCGAACGGACTGCCGACCGCCAGAACGAAATCCCCGATTTCGATGTTGTTGCTGTTGCCGAGTCGCGCGGGGATCAGCTGTTCGGCCTGGATCTGGATGACGGCCACGTCGGTGTCTGGATCGTTCCACAGGCGGACCGGCTGCAGGAAACGGCCGTCATGCAGGCGGATGGTGATGTGGTCCAGCGACGCGTTTTGCACGACGTGACGGTTGGTCAGCACGTAGTGCACCTGGCTCATCTGGATGATGACGCCCGAACCGGCTTCCTCCACCGTCTCCGGCTTTCCTGAACTTCCCCGCTCGCCCTCCGGGTCGACCTTCACCGACTCCAGATGCACGACCGAGGGCTGCACCAGTTTCACCACTTTCTTGAGCAGGGCGCCTTGCTGCTCGAGTGCGGCGACTTCCGCGGCGACTTCCGCGAACATCCGGTCGCGAGGGTCGACGGTGGTCGCGTTCCGTTCGGGAACGCCTGGCCCCGCCGAAGTGCCCGTGGGCAGCGTGGCGGCCGACACGACCGGAGCGACCGTGGGAGCGACAGGGCCAGCAGCCGTGGAGCCCGTTGCCGCAGGACTGTTGGCTATCGTGCCCTGCGGGACTTGCCCGCGGGCCGATTGCGAGCTGGAGGCACCGAGGGCAAGGGAACAGAGAGCCAGGGTGAAGACACCCGACCTGGGCATGCGCAGCATGGCCGCGAACCTCCGTGTTGTATCCCTGCGGGCAAGAAGATGCTCGCCATCGCAGTCGCGGCGAATCCGCCTTGCGCCTGACAGCCGCGCGGAGGCGATCGCCTATGCTCGCCGCAGAGCCGTCCGCGGCAGGTTCTCGGCGGCGCGGAGATCAACCGCAAGCCGCCGATCAGGAAAAGTCGTGGGACGGGTTCCGGACCGATCTCAGGATACGTCCAGTTCCATGTCGTTCATCATGCTGTCGCCGTCACCGGACGAATCCAGGATTCGGCCCATGTCGGCCGATCGCTGGATGCGTCCGTTCTTCTCTACTTCCTGCTGGCAGGTGATGCAGTAGGTGGCGTAGGGCAGGGCCTGCAGACGCACGGCGGGGATCGGATTGTTGCAACCCTCACACTTCCCGTAGGAGCCGTCGCGCATCTTCTCCAGGGCGACCTCGATGTTGGCCAGTTCCCGGCTTTCCACTTCGGCCAACTGCGAGTTGATCTCGTCCTGCACCGAGTCCAGCGCGAAGTCCACGACGTCGCCGGAGCTCTGGTCGCGCAGTTCCTTCAACAGACTCAGGTCGCCCGCCAGGGCTTTGCGGAGGGCATCGCGGCGCTTGATCAGCACCTCCCGCATGTTCGTCATCGATTCTTTGCGTGCCATGTGAGCTTCCACCTTCGTTGGTCCGAACCCCGTGGACGGGTGTTTCCACACCCTTCGCCCGGCTGTCTCGAACGAGCCTCGTGTACTACCTGTTCCCCGATTTCCCTGACCACCAGCCACCCAATTCGCAGTCACCCCGCGAATTGGCACACGAACTATAGGACGGGATCCCGCTGCGTACGGGGTAATTCACACCCGTCCCAACCCAGCCCCGGCTTCGCACCTGCCGCTCGGTCTCTAAGTCACTTTTCAGTAAGCTTTTAAACCGAATTGCACGCACCCCATTCGAGGCTTTTACGCCCTGGATTCCTCTCGCGACACTTTGTGATGGCAGCGTTGCTGTCCAATCGAGCCGCCCGGAGCTCACTCCGCAGGGCACCCCGACTCCGCTGGTCACTCCGTGTCGGGCACGCGGTTTCCTGCGTCCTCCCGAACCTGGGTTCCGTTGTGGTATCGGATAATCGTCAAAATCGGTGCCCGCCCCGGAACCTTTTTCCCCTGCCCAGGACAAAAAGCTCAACGAATCCCGACCAAGCCCGGCCCGACCCAAAAGTCGGGGCCCGGAAGCCACGCCCTGGGGCCGCCCTCCGATCGCTCTCGGCCCGTGTGCAGGCACCCTGCCCGGATCCCGTATACGGCCTGTCTACCAGGCCACTTAACCCGGGGGCCGTCGCCGACCCGTTCGACGAGTTCGGCCTGGCCATCCTGGGACCCCAGATGGCCGGCTTCTTCCCCAAACTCCGAAGAAGCAAGTGGATGTACGCACCTTCGCGGCGAACAGATCGCACCAAGACGCGATGACGCACTAGAAACGCGAAGAAATGGAGATTCGCGTCTGAGAAGACTCGGAACGCCGGCCGATCAGGCCAGGCCTCGGGAGGCGCGGATATCCTCGAAGTCGCGCAGGTGGTAGTCGATCCCCACGTAGTCGAGGACTCGCAGCAGTCCACGGAGGGCAACGCCCATCCCGTCGGGGCCGCTGAATCCACCGAACTGGCCACCGCCCTTCACATGCGGCTCCAAGTCCAGAAACACGCCCGGGATGCCGCGACGCTGGAGGACTTTCGTCAAGCGGGGAAGATGGTCGCGGAAATCACGCAGGATCCGCTCATGGCCGCTGTCGCCCTGGTCGGCCGGCGCGAAATGCTTGAGGGTTTCCTCGTCCACATGGGTGACCCGAGCGGATTTGTGCGGATGGCGGTAGTCCTTGATGTGCATCCAGCCCAGTCCCGGCTTCATCCGCTCGTACTGGGCGAACGTCTCCCCGGCCGTATACCCCTGCGTGATCACATTCCCCGCGTCAAAGATCAAAACCATGGCCGGATGATCCACCTGCTCATGGATCTCCGCCAGCAGGTCCCCCGACTGCCCCACCAGGTTGGCCTCGATCTCCAAGCCGAACGTCAGGTCGCTGCGATGGCATGTCTCCGCGATCAGCCCCAACTGGTCAATCACCTGCGGCAGGTGCGGACGAGGATCGGTGCCGCGCGGATGGTAGAACGAAAAACCCCGAATCAACTTGGTCTCGAACGCGTGGGCCAGTTCGCAAGCACGCTGGACCTCCTCGCGCAGATACCGGTCAAACGGGATGTAGGCGTTTTGGGTTCCGTCCTCGACATCCAGCAGCTTGACCTTGCCGATGGGAGAACCGAGCGACGCCACGTTCAAGCCATAGTCGTCCTGTAGGTGGCGGATCTTAGTGATCTCGGCCGTCGTCAGCTTCATCACGTTCTTGATGCCATGGCCGACATCCATGAACCGGATGCTGTAGTACTGGAGGCCCAGGGCCGCGAAGGCGCAGAACTGCTGCTCCGCCAGTTTCGGGGCATGGCACTCGTCAGCGAAACCTGACAACAGCACTTGGGGGCGTTCGTCCATCGCGTGAAGGTATCCGGGGAGCCTGGGGAGAGGGTTTCGGCAGGTCAGAGTCCGTGACGGGAAACCGTCTTCGGCCCGCCCGGCCAGCGGTCGCTATTGTGGGTCGCGTCCGCAGGGCTCGCAAGAGCCGAGAGACCGGACGCCAAGTGCCCGTGCGGGCCTGTTCCGGAGTGGGGGACAGGGGCCTAACAGGGGACTGCGGAGGAAATGCGACGGCCGGGCTGGGCTGGGGCGTCAGGCGGAGTGGGGGTACTGCACGGTGATCCGGGAGGTGATTCCGCCGCGCGGGCTGAAATCGGCCACCAACGTCATGGTGCGGGGAGCAAGCACGGCAACCAGATCGTCCAGAATGCGGTTCGTGACGTTCTCGTAGAAGATGCCTTCGTTGCGGAACCGCTGCAGATACATCTTGAGGCTCTTGAGTTCCACGCACGTTTTGTCGGGAACGTAGGTGAACGTTAAAGTGCCGAAGTCCGGTTGACCGGTTTTCGGGCAGACCGAAGTAAACTCCGGGCAGACGATCTGGATCGTGTAGTTCCGCTGCGGAAAAGTGTTGGGAAAGGTTTCCAGCATGTCTCGGAAGGACTCGGTCATCAATTGCTCCTTTTCGATGGGGCTGCATTTTGGCATGATGGCGTGAATCGCCCAATGGGAGACGCCGAAAAATACGTCGCGCCGGACCCTGACCGTCGCCCCGGACTGTCCGCCACGGTCCGCATGGCGGAGCAACCGAGTTGTCCCGCGAGTGGGCCTCGGCGGAAGCCGAGTGAGGCCGCGCGGAGAAACGGCGTTCGAGGTTGCAGGGGGACGTTCGCGGGAGTCGGGGGAGTGGAAGGGGTTTCGAAGGGTCTATGGGGCTGCGTGTCGCGGAAGTGTACTCATCGGTGCAGGGAGAGGGACGGCTGACGGGCACGCCCAGCGTGTTCATCCGGACCAGCGGTTGCAACCTGCGTTGCGGCTTCTGTGACACTCGGTTCGCCTCCTGGGAACCTGAAGGCGACGATTGGCCCGTGGAACGCCTGCTGGACTGGGTTCGCGATGCGGGTGAGTCGCATGTCGTGGTGACGGGGGGCGAGCCGCTGCTGTTTCCGGAAATGGTCGAGTTCAGCCGGGGGCTCGCGGACCTCGGTCGGCACATCACGTTCGAGACGGCCGGCACGCTGTACCTGCCCGTGGCCTGCGACCTGATGTCGATCAGCCCCAAGCTCTCCAACTCGCGGCCGACCGCCGGGATCTCTCCCTTGGCTCAAGCCCGCCATGAAGCCGCCCGCCACCAGCCTCGCGTGGTCGAACGATTGACCTCCGAGTACGACTACCAGCTCAAGTTCGTGGTCGCGACGCCCGCCGATGCCCGGGAAGTGCTCGACTACCTCTCGGAGTTCCCGCTGCTCAACCTCGATCGCGTCCTGCTGATGCCCGAGGGAACCGAGTGCGAACGACTTCAGCAGATCGCTCTCTGGCTCCAGCCGTTTTGCAGCCAACATGGGCTTCGCTTCTGTCCCCGGCGGCACATCGAATGGTATGGGAATCGTCGCGGCAGCTGAACGTCGAGGAGGGGGGGCGGCGCACCGCGAGGCGTTGCCGGGTTCAAGCGGCGAGCCGCGGTCAAGTCGGACGCGAGCAGCAGGAAGCCGCCCGGTTGTCCGTCGTTCTTCTGCCTTCCTGCCGACCTGGGCCATTGCGTGTTTGAAGCTCTGGACCTGGAGGCATGCGGGGCGGAAGAGCAGGCGGGAATTTAGGGCGGAGCCCTCGGGATTCCGTGTGCAGGTTCTCGAATCCAGCGTGTAAGATAGGGACCCGATGGACGTCGCCTGGCGGGCGACGACGTGGAATCGAGGAGACCTGCCATGCTGGAATTACGAGGCGAAGCCAAGGCAACCACCTGCAACGGATCGACTCGCCGGGACTTTTTGAGTGTGGGGACGCTGGGAGCCATCGGGCTGTCGCTTCCGCAGTACTTGGCGGCGCGGGAGCAGGCGGGCGGTTCGGCGGCGAGTGACGACCGATCGTGCATCATGATCTTCAACCTGGGGGCGCCCAGCCACCTCGATACGTTCGATCCCAAACCGAACGCCCCCGCCGAAATCCGCGGACCCTTCCGCCCCATCTCCACCGTCTCGCCGGATCTCCAGCTGTCCGAGATCCTGCCGCGTCACGCCCAGGTGGCCGATCGCTTCTCGCTGGTCCGCAGCTGTTATCACACTTCGGCCGCCGTGCATGATGCCGGCTGGCAGATGATGCAGACCGGTCGCCAGTTCGTGGGCGGTGTGGAAACGCCGCATGCGGGGGCCGTCGTGAGCTACCTGAAGGGACGCCGGACCGACCTGCCTCCGTTTGTGGTGCTGCCGGAAAAGATGGGCCGCGGCGGCGGGAACCTGCCGAACGGCCAGGCCGGCGGTTTTCTCGGTAAGGCCCACGACCCGTTCGCCTTGATGGCCGATCCGTCCCAGCCGAATTTCCAAGTGCCCGACCTGCTGCCGCCAGCGGACATCGGCATCGCCCGCCTCGACCGTCGCCGCCGCATGCGGCAGGTGGTCGAGGAGACGCTGCGGACGTTCGAGCAGAGCGACGACGCGCGGCTGCTGGACGACAACTTCCAGGCCGCATATCGGCTGATGACCAGCCCGCAGGCTCGGGATGCGTTCGACCTGTCCAAGGAGCCGACGGCCGTCCGCGAGCGGTATGGCATGAATCGCTTCGGCCAGTGCTGCCTGCTCGCCAGGCGACTTGTCGAGGCCGGGGTCCGCTTCGTGACCATCAACACGTTCCTGACCGTTTTCGACGAGGTCACCTGGGACATCCACGGTTCCAAGCCGTTCACCTCCATCGAAGGCATGCGCGACATCGTCGCGCCGATGTACGACCAGGCGTACAGTGCGTTGATCGAGGACCTGGACCAGCGCGGGCTGTTGCCGACGACGCTGGTGGCCGGTTTGGCCGAATTCGGACGGACGCCCAAGGTGAACCCGGCCGGCGGACGCGACCACTGGCCCGGATGCTTCACCGTCAGTTTCGCCGGGGGGGGAGTCCAGGGCGGACGCGCGGTGGGAGCCAGCGACCCGATCGGCGGCGTGCCCGCCGATCGCCCCGCGGCGCCGCCCGAGTTGATCGCCACCATCCTGCACAGCTTGGGACTGGATGTGCAGGGCCACCTGCCCGGGCCCGCCGGACGACCGTTCCCTCTCGTCGACGCCGGTTACGGCCCGATCAAGGAGCTGTTCTGATCATGGGATTTCGCCAAGTGACGATGTGCCCGCTCGGTCTGCGAAGACCTGCCGCCGACGCGGCTGGGCCAGGCCCGCTTTCCCCGGATGCACGTGGCAGCGGCCGGACTCATCGCGTTGCCCGACATCTGCTCACGCTTCTCGCGCTGCTGAGCCTGGCGAGTCCGCTATTGGCGCGCGAGGAGGCGTCTCCAACGCGAGTGGAGGTCTTGCCGCGCCAGGTGCTGCTCGACGGGCCTCTGGCTCGGCAACGCCTGCTGGCCGAGAAGCAAGTCGATGGCCAAGCCCTGGGCGCCCTGGCCGACGTCGTTTGGACCTCCAGCAATGATGCGGTGGTCCGCGTGGAGTCGGGCGTCGCCTATCCGGTCGCAAACGGACGGGCCACCTTGCAGGCCAGCACCTCGCAGGGGGAAGCTGCGGTGGATGTCGAAGTCCGCGGCATGGAACGGCCGGCCGCGTGGGAGTTTCGCCGGCACGTCCTGCCCGTGCTCTCGCGACTCGGCTGCAACACGGGCGCATGCCACGGTTCGCTCGCCGGCAAGGGCGGTTTTCGTCTCTCGCTGCGCGGCTACCATCCCGAGGGAGATTACCAGACGATCTCGCGGGAAGCTCGCGGCCGGCGCATTGAACTGGCCGATCCGGCCGGAAGTCTGCTGCTGACAAAACCCACGGGCCAAGTGCCTCACCAAGGCGGTTTGCGGCTGCAGGCAGGCTCCCGTGACTACCAGGTCCTGGAGCAGTGGATCCAGCAGGGCGCGGTTCCGCCCTCCGACAACGATCCAGCTCTGGAGCGTCTCGAAGTGCATCCGGAGGCCACGCGTCTGGGCGTGGGCGATGCGCGCCCGATCCTGGTGACGGCGATCTACTCGGATGGTCGCCGCGAGGACGTGACGGACTGGGCGAAGTTCTCCAGTTCGGACGAGTCGGTGGCGAAGGTGGATGAACACGGGCAGGTCAGTGTGCTCGGACCCGGAGATACGTCGATCGTGGTCTGGTTCTCCAGCCGCTTGGAAATGGCCCGCGTGACGGTGCCATTCCCGAACGATCTGGCGTCCACGGCCTACGACGAATTCCAGCCCGCCAACTTCATCGACCAGCATGTGCTCGACCGACTGCGAGAGCTGCGACTGCAGCCGTCGCCCCGTTGTTCGGACATGGAGTTCCTCCGCCGGGCCTATCTCGACACGATCGGCAGGTTGCCGCAACCAGCGGAAGTGCGACTCTGGAGCGAGGATGAGCGTCCCGACAAGCGTCGCCGCTGCGTCGATCAGTTGCTGGCGCGGGAAGAGTTCGTTGACTACTGGACCTACCGATTCTCGGACCTGCTGCTGGTCAATGGGCGGCGCCTGCGTCCGGTGGCCGTGGACGCGTACTACGGCTGGTTGCGTTCTCATGTGGCCCAAGGGACGCCCTGGGACCAGATGGTCCGTGAGATCCTGACGGCCCGCGGCAGCAGCGTCGAGCAGGGAGCTACGAACTTCTATGCCCTGCACCAGGACCCCGAAGCGATGACCGAGAACGCCTGCCAGGCCTTCCTCGGTCTTTCGATCGGCTGCGCGAAGTGCCACAACCATCCGCTGGAGAAGTGGACCAATTCGCAGTACTACGCGATGGCCAGTTTCTTCGCCCGGGTCAAGGCCAAGGGCTGGGGCGGCGAATCGCGTGGAGGCGACGGCGTGCGCACGCTGATGGTCACGGGAAGCGGCGAACTGATGCAGCCGCTCACCGGACGCCCCCAGCCGCCCACGCCGCTCGACGGCACCCCGCTCGACTTCGACACGCCCGGCGATCGACGCGAGTACCTCGCCGACTGGATGGTGGCTCCCGAGAACTCCTACTTCCGCCGCGCCATCGCCAACCGCCTCTGGGCGAACTTCCTCGGCCAGGGAATCGTCGAACCCGTGGACGACCTGCGCGTCTCCAATCCGGCTCGCAACGAACGACTGCTCCAAGCCCTCAGCCAGTACCTGGTCGACCATCGGTTCGATCTGAAGTCGCTGATGCGGGAGATCCTCTGCTCCGAGACCTACCAGCGGTCGAGCGAACCGCTGCCGGGCAACGACGAGGATCGCCACTACTTCAGCCGCTACTACCCGCGGAGGCTGACGGCCGAAGTGCTGCTCGACGCGGTCTCGCAGGTCACCGAGGTCCCCAGCAAGTTCACGCAGATCGCCTACGACGGCAACGACTTCGAGGATACCAGCCTCTACCCGATCGGCACACGCGCCGTCGAGCTGAAGGACTCCGCCATCGTCTCCAGTTTCCTGCAATCCTTCGGCAGGCCGGAGCGGGACATCACCTGCGAATGCGAACGCAGCAACACGCCCAGCATGGTGCAGGTGCTGCACATCCACAACGGCTCGACGATCAACGAACGCCTGCGGTCCTCCGACAGCTGCGTGACTCGATTCGCCGGTGCGTCCATGGACAACGAAAGCGTGATTCGGGAGGCCTTCCTGCGCGCGTTGACGCGAGTGCCGACCGATCGGGAACTGGAGCGGCTCGCGGCGGAACTGGACGCCGGCGATCCGCAGGAACGACGCGCACGGATTGAGGATCTGTACTGGGGCATCATGAGTTCGCGGGAGTTTCTCTTCAACCACTAGCAGCGTTGGTCGTGCCGCGAGGTGTCGGTCGGAAGAGGTCGCCAAGAGGTGGGCATGAGTCAGCAAGATTGTGAACCGCGACGAACGGGAATGAGGATTCGCCGGAAGTGGTGCCGGGTTCTCTGTGCAGCGCTGGCCTGGCTGGGCAGCGGCGCAGGCCTGCCCGCCGAGGAAGTGCTTGCCGCGGAACAGCCCGCCGTGGACTTTGGCCGCGACGTACGGCCCGTGCTCACCCGCTACTGCGCCGGTTGCCACCAGGGCGACGAACGCGAGGGACAGTTGTCGGTGGAGACGGTCGACGACCTGCTGCGTGGCGGCGAGCACGGCGCGGCGTTGGTGCCCGGCAAGAGCGATCAGAGCCGCTTGTGGCAGATGGTGTCGGGAACTCTGGAGCCGCGGATGCCGCCGGAAGACCAGCCGCGGCCGACGCCGGCCGAACTGGCGATGCTCCGCGCCTGGATCGATGCCGGTGCCCGGCCTGCGACGAATCCGGTCCACGAGTCGACCGGCGCTGCGGCCACTGGCAGCCCCGGACGCGCGCCCAGCAGCCTCGCGCCCAAGCCCATCACGGCACTCGCTTGGCTGCCTGCGCATCGCCTGCTGGCCGTCGGCCGCCATCGCCATGTCGATCTGCAGACTACCGATGGATCTTTCAGTGAACGCGTGGCCGGCCTGCCCGGCAAGGTCAATGCGATCACGCCCGACCACGGGGGAACGAGCCTGCTGATCGCCACGGGAGTACCGGGCCAGTCGGGGGAGGCTTGGCTGTGGAACCTGGGCGAGTCGCGTCTGGAACGCAAATTCGGCGAGCATCGCGATGTGCTCTATGCCGCCGAACCCAGTCGGGATGGAAAGTGGATTGCGACCGCCGGCTACGATCGCAAGATCCAGGTCTGGAACCGCGAGTCCGGGCAGTTGGAGCGGACGCTGGAGGGACATCACGGCGCGGTGTACGACCTGGCTTTTTCGCCGGACGGTCAGATTCTGGCGAGCGCCAGCGCTGATGCCACCGTGAAGATCTGGCAGGTCGCCTCCGGCACGCGACTCGATACGCTCAGCCAACCGCTCAAGGAACAACTGACGGTCGACATCAGCCCGGATGGGGAACTGGTCGCCGCCGCCGGCGCCGACAACCGCATTCGACTCTGGAAGCTCGTCTCCAGGACCGAACCGCTGATCAACCCGCTGCTGATCGCCCGCTATGGACATGAACAGCCGATCCAGCGAATCCGTTTCACGGCCGATGGCTCGCGCCTGGTCAGCACGTCCGCCGACAAGACGATCAAGGTCTGGTCCACCGACCAGATGACCCTGCTCGCCACGTTCCCGCAACAGGCGGATGTGGTGCAGGCGTTCGCCACGGACGAAGCAGCCGGATCGCTGCTGGTTGGTCGCATGGATGGGACGCTCCAGAAGTACGACCTGGCCGCCATCGCCTCCGCCGCCGCGAGTTCCGCCCAGGCCGCCGCATCGGAGGCGGTGAACGTCGAGGAGTCGCCGAACCGATCGACCGATTCGCCTTCGGTGGAAGTCGCCGAGCAGGAGCCCAACGACGCGCCGGATGACGCGCAGTCGATCGAACTGCCGGCCCTCGTGAGCGGTCGCATCCATCGCCTCGATGGGCCGCTCGCTGGCCGGGGCAGCGACCAGGACAGCTTCCGGTTCCATGCCCGCGCGGGGGAGACCTGGCTGATCGAAGTCGAAGCGGCTCGCAAAGGTTCGCCGCTGGATTCGCTGGTGCGTGTCCTCGACGCCGATGGACGTCCCCTGGTTCGCGTGCTCCTGCAGGCCACCCGCGATTCCTATTTCAATTTCCGCGGTAAGGACTCGACGCAGACCGGTGACTTCCGCATGCACAACTGGGAGGAGATGCGGATCAACCAGTACCTGTACGCGGCCGGCGAGGTCGTCAAACTCTATCACTATCCGCGCGGGCCCGATTCCGGATTCAACACCTACCCCAATTCCGGCGACCGTCATGGTTACTTCGACACCACGCCGATCGCGCATGCGTTGAACGAGCCGGCTTACATCGTGGAGCCGCATCCTCCAACCGCGCAGCTGCCCGCCAACGGGCTGCCGGTGTTTCCCCTGTACTTCGAGAACGACGACGAGAGCCGCCGGCGATGGGGCGCGGATTCCCTGCTGACGTTCACCGCGCCGCAGGAGGGGGACTACATCGTGCAGGTCGCCGATGTGCGGCAGGCGGGAGGAGATGATTTCCGGTACCAACTGAAGGTGCGGGCTCCCCGTCCCGACTTCTCCGTGACTCTCCAGGCACCCGAACTCAAAGTGCCGCGAGGCAGCGGGAAGGAGTTCTCGGTGGTCGTCGATCGGACGGATGGCTTCGAGGGACCGATTCGCCTGGAGATCAGCGGCTTGCCCACGGGCTGGTCGGCCACGAGCCCGCTGGTGGTGGAGGCCGGGCATCTGCGGGCACTCGGTACGGTCTTCGCCTCGTCAGCTGCCGCTGAGCCGAGCCAGGACCTGAAGCTGCAGGTCCGCGCCTCGGCGGAAATCGCCGGCGAAATCGTGCAGCGTGACGCAGGGGTCCTGGGACCAATCCAGCTCGCTCCGCCCCCGGCGTTCACGGTGGAAATCGCCGCCGCCGATGGCCAGCAGACGGCGGAGGGAGTTCCCCTCATCGAGCTCAAGGCCGGCAGCACGGGGACCGTGC
>JBIIEC010000143.1:0-12623 GCA_044238045.1 Pirellulaceae bacterium
GATCTTGATCGTGTCACGCGGGAAGGTGGTGGACCGGATCAAGGGCGCGACGACGGCTGAAGCCTTGTGGCCGCATGTCCAAAACGCAGCCGCTGGTCGACCGATGCCTCCCGCAACGCCGATGGCGGCAACGCGATCAACGCCGGCCCGCTCGACGGGAGCCGCGCCGACGCGTCCCGCGCAGCAAGCTCCCTCCCGGGATCACGCGTCGCTTGAACGACGCGCCCTGGAAGCCACGGTACGGCTTCGCGTCGAAGATCCCAACGGACAGTCGTTCGGCAGCGGCACCATCGTCGACGTACACGGCTCCGAGGCGTTGATCCTGACCTGCGGACACATTTTCCGCGACTCGGCAGGCAAGGGCCGGATCCATGTGGAGCTGTGTGGTGTCGGCAGCGCGAGTCCGTTGAAGGGCGAGTTGATCGAATGCGATCTGGATCGCGATGTGGCGCTGGTGGCGATTCAGACCTCCACGCCCGTGCGAGCGATCCGAGTGGCGGGGCCTGCCCATGAGGTGGCCAAGGGTCAGCCGTTGTTCAGCCTGGGCTGCAACCGCGGCGCGGAACCCACGGTGATGCGCGGCTCCCTGCGCTCCATCAACCAGTACCTGGGACCGGAAAACCTGGTGGTGGAAGGCGAGCCGATGGATGGCCGCAGCGGCGGCGGGCTGTTCACATACGATGGCTATCTGGTCGGCGTCTGCAATGCCGCCGACCCGGAACGCAAGGAAGGGATCTACGCCGCGTATCCGTCGATCCACAAGCACCTCGACAAAGCGAACCTGGCCTTCATCTATCGAGGCCAGGATTCCACGGCGCTGGCGACGGCGCCTCCGCCGAACATGCAGGGGAACCGCCCGCGACTGGATGATGTCACAGGACAGAGAGCGGCGGAGAACTCCGAGCGGGAGGCGCGTCCAGGCACGCTGCCGGGCATCCCGGGCGCACCGCGAGGCGGGACGGTTCCTCGTTCGCTGAGTCCTCCGGAAATGACCATGGCCGCCGCGGGTGCCCCGCGCGCCGCTGGTGCTGCGCTGGCCGCTGGGCAGTTGCCCGCTGAGTCGCTGGCTGCTGGGCAGTTACCCGCGGCTGCTGCCCTGGATGCCAGCATTGCACAGCTGCAAGCGCAGGGGGCCGAAGTCATCTGCATCATCCGGCCGCGCATGGATCCGAACGCGAAGAGCCAGGTGGTGGTGCTGGACCGCCCGTCGCGCGGGTTCCTTGATCAACTGTTGCAGGAGCGAACGGACCAGGGTAATCGCCAGATGACGCAGCTCCGCGTGCCCGTCGAGCGTCGCCTGCATCCGGAACGCGTGGTTGCACCGCCATCGGCCTTGCCGGTGAACGGCGCTTCCCCGCGTAGCGTATCGCCGCGCACGCTTTCTTCGCAACCAGCCGCCTTGCCGCTGGCCGTCCCCAAGAGTCCGCAAGACCAGGATGCCTGGTCGAGGTCCGCGCAGGAATGGGAAGCTCGGTTGAGGTCTTCGGCAAACGCGGCCCGCTGAGTTCTCGCTGCGTACGCGCGGCTTCCGTGACCGGGCGGCCGGGACGAAGTCGCTTAGGAGCGAAGCTGGACGATGGCTTCGATCTCCACGGCAATGCCGCCGGGCAGCGCATTGAAGCCGACGGCGCTGCGGGCACCAACGCCGTCTTCCACGCCGAACACTTCCGCGAACAGTTCGCTGCAGCCGTTGATGACCGCCGGCTGCTGTCCGAAGTCGTCGGTGCAGTTCACCATGCCCAGCAGCTTGACGACGCGCTGGATGCGATCAAGGCTGCCGAGTTGGGCGCGAAGCGTCGCGAGGAGGGCCAGTCCCGTCTGACGCGCGGCCTGGTAGCCCTCGGCCTGCGTCAGCGTATCGCCCACGCGTCCGACGATCAGCGTGCCGTCCGACTTCAGCGGTCCGTGGCCGGACACGTAGCACATCGAATCGACGATCACCACGGGCTTGTAGACGCCGCCGGGCTTGGGGGCTGGCGGGAGTTGAATGTTGAGCTGGGCGAGACGGGCTTCGGCGCTCATGGTGTGGATCCTTTCGGACGTCAAGGGAAGGGCGTGGAAGCGGCGCGCGGGATGCCGCACGGGCGGGAGCCTTCGTCTGCTCCGGGGCCCGTTCGCCGCGAGGCGTCAGGATATCGCGATTCGGCATGAGTCGCCAGTTGGCGCCGCGTCGGGAACGAGTGCCGACGGGCCGCCGACGGGCCTTGGCGAAACGCCCGGCTTGTGCAGGCATTAGAACCGTCAAGACTCGCGTGGGATGCACAACAGGGCTGCCGCAGCAATGCCTGCAGCTTCTACTGGCAAGCAACCGATCACGACTCTGCCAGTCAGCAGGCGATGCCCCAACCAGTTCGCGAACTAAGGAAGGACGGTCCCTTGAGCCCTTCGGTGAGTTTCATTTTGCCCGTGCGGGACATGCAAGTAGAACTCCGCGATCGAGTGCACACGATCTTGGAGGTGCTCACGGAGCTGACGAACGTCTTCGACATCCTGGTGGTCGACTACGGTTCCAGCGACGACACGCGGGAAGTGGCGTTGGACCTGGAGCGGGAGTATCCGCAGGTTCGTCTGCTGGACCGCACGGACCTGCGCGACTCGTTCGAGGCGCTGGAGGCGGCCATTCCGGAGACGGAAGGCGAGATCGTCTTCATGCACGACCCGTCGACTCCGTTCAGCCCCTCGGCGGTTCGCCAGCTGTGGGACATTCGCGACGACGAGGAACTGGTGATGGCCCAGTCGCGACCCGAGGTGCTGTCGCGATCGACGCGCGGATCCCGCGTGGCGTCGACCGCCTGGGACACGCGAAGCGCGGCCACCAGCTGCTCGGTCCAGATGCTGCGTCGCCGCGCGATCGCTTCGCTGCAGGTGCCGGCACCGGCCAGCTCCTGGCCGGTGGATCGTGTCACCCGGACCGACCTGCTCCAGCCGGGTCCGGTCTCCGAGGGACTGCCGCGGCTGCTGAGCCGCTTACGCCGACTGACGACTCGTTGACAGTCGGCCGCTGCGTCTTAGCGGATACGCAGCGGATTGTCGTGCGAGTTGGCGGGGCGAGCGGTCGGCTCTTCGTCCTGCGACGACTTCTCGGCGAAGGCCACGTTCGACGCGTTCTCCTCGAGGCGTCGAACACGAGTCCGGCCGCTGTCGCGACGCGGCGCTTCGACCTCGTAGTCGGTCGCAAACTCGGCCTCTTCCGTCTCCAAGAACTCCACCGGTTCGATGTCGCGCTGCGGAGCGGCCCGGCGGCCTGACGACATCGGGTGATCGTCCGCGGGACGCTGCACGGCGGGTTTGGCCGAGGTCTTGGAACGCAGCGGGTTGCTGCGCGATCCCGGGGACTCCTGGTACGACGCGGGCTGCACGGCCGAAGAGCCGTCCGTCCGAGCTGGCTTGCGATTCGTCGCCTTCGAGCGGGCGACTGCCGGCGAGCTGGAGGGCTTGCGGGCCTTGGTGCGAGCGACTGCGCGGGAGTCATCGGCGGAGCGGTACTGGCTGGTGCGTTCGTTGCGGTAGCGACGAATGCGTTCCGGGCTCGACTGGCCCAGGTCGGGCAGGTCGTCGAACAGGTCCTCCGGCGCTTCCTCCGAGCTGCCAGGCTCGCCCGGCTGTTCAGCGGGCGGAGCGGCTTCGTTCGCCTCCGGGGCCGACTCGGGCGTCTCGGCCGCCTCTTCCGCACTCGGGAAGAACGGAACGTCGTCCGTCTTCGGCTCTTCCGTCGCGTCCGGGCCCGGCAGCAGGTCCGACTCCGGCTCGTCCGGCAGCGACGGCAGCGGCTCGGTCGGTTCCAACGCCGACCCACCGTTGGCGGGCGAGGGCGAGGAGCCTCCCAGCGGGATGCGGTCCGGGGAAGCGGCCGGCGCGCGGCCGTTGGGCCCGTTGCCCTCCAGCAGAGAGCCGCTCGACGGCGGCGCGGTGGTGGGCGGTGTGGCGGTCGGCGGCGTGACGACGTTGAGGCCCGTGCCGGGGCGATTTCGCTGGTTGGGCGAAGCCTCGTCGCGCGGATCGGGTACGACGGACTGCGGCACCGACAGACGGTCCAAGGTCGGCTTCGCGTACGGCGACAGGCTGTTGGTCACCGTCGGCGTGGACGGCTCTTCGGGCCACCGACGCCAGTTCTCGCGATAGTAGCCATAGCTCAGCGTGCGGGGCTGGCAGTTGCCCAGCTCGCAAGTGCTCTGGGCCACCGTCTCGGGGTGCAACCCAAGTGGCCGCATCGTCTGGGCGTCGACCGTCCAGGAACTGAGCAGCGAGACGAGTCCGCCAGTCATGAACAGGGCTCGGTGAATGCGTCGTACCATCACAGGTTCCTTTGTCGGAGGCAAACCGTATCGTGTTCGAGGGGGAAGCGACGTCGCGTGCCGCGATCGTCGTGCGTTGTTGTTTGGAGGCCGTGGTGCGTGTCGGCTCGCTGTGCTTCTCGGACGGTGCTTCTCGGACGGTGCTTACGCGGGGGTCGCTTCAGGCCGGTCGCTGTTCGCGAGGGCCGCGGCGGGGAGTCCTACGAGAGTTCACGGTTGATTCTGCGAGCAGGCTGGCCGGCCTGTGGAAGGTCCGGCCAACTCTTGGGTACCCAGACCAGCGAGTTCAGGCTAGAAGGTGTAGCTGCCTCGCGGGAACCGCTGCATGAACTGCACGGTTTGGGCACTGAGCAGTGAGAAGCCGAACATGCGTTCCACCGGGTTGATGACCTTGGTGACGAAGGAGTTGATCGCCAGCAGACGGTCTTCGGCGATGAACACGCGGTCGCCAGGCAGCAGCTGGTAGTTGGTGCCGGTGGAGGCTCCGCGGGTGATGGCGGCGAAGTCCACGGGCAGGATCTGGTCGCACTGGGAATCCTTGGGGGCCGGCCGCGAGATCCAGATGCGTTTGCTGGAACTCTGCTGGAGGCCGCCGACCTGGGCCAGGGCGTCGAGCACGGTTTCGTTGCCGGTGATCGGAATGCGGACGATGTTGTCGCCGAAGCCGGCTCCCTCCGTCACGATGTAGAAGAACTTGCTGTTGTAGATGAGGACGTCGACGGAGACCTTGGGCTGGTCGAGGTAGCTCTCCAGCTGCTTCTCGATGGCCAGGCGTGCTTCATCGACCGTCATGTTGGCGACGTAGACGCTGCCATAGACACCGAGGTTGATGTAGCCGTCCGGTCCGATCAGATGCTCGCCCTGGATCGGCTGGACGCCCGAAGCCTGCAGCAGGGCGACCGACACCTGGGCGGTGCCCAGCAGACGGGAGAGGTGCTTGGCGATCGCGGCCTGGGCCTCTTCCATCGTCATGCCCGCGACTTTCACGGAGTCGTAGCCAGCGCCGAGGTTCACCATGCCGGTGGAGTCGACCTGGAACGGACCACCGATCGGCGGGGCGTCGGGCGGTGTGCCCGGCACGACGATCTGGAGGAAGTCCGAGGTCTGGATGTAGTACGGAGCCTTCGGGAACAGTCGGATCGACTGGATCACGAGGATGTCCGGCGGGGCTACCCGGTATCGCGGCAGCGACACCTTCGCCAGTTCCGACGGGGGGCTCATGGTCGGAGCCTGGATCTCGCCCGTGACCTGGCCCGTCTCATCGAGGACTGGCCCGTCCATCACGGGTGCCAACTGGGGGTGCGTCCCCAGCTCCGTCGGATTCTGTTCGGCAGATCCCGTATTCAACGAGGCGCACCCGCTGGTGATCAGGAGGCCCAGGCACAGCACCGCGAGGCGGGCAGCGTTCAGGGCGTGAATCCACGGCTTTTGCAGACGGCCGGAGACGGGCATGTCGGCTTTCCTCAGGACGAGAGGGGAGATCAGGTCAATCCTTGCGCGGGTTGTTAGACCGCTACAGCCGGAATAATCGGCACAATGTGACGCGATCTTTGAGTCCGTCGGAAAATCTTCTCGGAATTTGTTGAGGCCCCAGGGTTGCCGAGTGAACGCAAGTTGCCTGGTGTCTCATGGAGGGCAGGGGAAACGCGTCGCTAGCGGGCGAGTGGCAGCAGGGAGGGGAAGTGGGGGAGTTGGTTGATGGTGCGAAGCGGCCTCCGCTTAATCAAGGAATGCGGGGACCGCACGCGGGGCCGTCGTGCGGCGATGTTCACCGGGTGACCTGCTTCGTGCGGGAACCGCCTGCAACGAGTGCTCACGCCGTTTGACACGAATGCCACGACGCTTAGGATGAGTTGGGTGGGACGACCTGCGATGATCGTCGCGTCGTACAATGCTGGCTGCCCGGCAGCCCAGAGCCCGGCTGCCCGGAGCCCTGTGGCGAATTCGCCACTGCGGACCACCGTGGGAAGTTGCTTCCAAGGAGCTTGTCCGGGGGGGGCCCTGAGCCGACCTGGAGCGAGCAGCTAGCGGCTTGAGCTTGGGCGCTGGCCGTCTGGAGGGTTTGTCCGCAGGACGGTAGCGAGTGATGCCCGCTTCGCGATTGTTCCGCCGCGCGGGGGATTGCGGGCTATGAACGGTAGGGGGATACCCGCGATGAGGGGCTCGCTCACGGATCGGGACTGACCGCATCGCGTGGACGACGCGTTCCGAGAACGGCCGCTGCGGGGATGTGCCTCGAAGGCCGGTTCCCTGCATGCGAGCCAAGTTTCCTCCCAGTTGTCTCCGAGGGCGTTTCGCCCCCTGGATTTTGAACTTCTGTTTCCGCGACGAGAACCATGAAGAAACTCAATACACGCCTGATCCTCGGTCTGATACTCGGCACCCTGTTTTCCGCCGTGGGCGTGCATTTCCTGCACCGGTACCAGATGGGGCGGAGTGTCAGCAGCTTGCTGGCCCGGTCCGAGAAGGCGGGCGCGGACGGCGACGTCGAGGAGCAGGTGAAGCTGCTGCGTCGCTACCTGCAGCACCAGCCCAAGGACTTGACGCAGCTCAAGACGCTGCTGAAGGTTTCGCGCGAGCAGGCGATGTCGGCGGACAGCATTGACGTGCGGGAGTTGAACAAGCTGCTGCAGGCGTTGGAAGCGGCGATTCGCGAGAATCCGGAGGATACGGGTCTGCGACGCGAGGGGTTTGAGTTCAATGCCAGCGTGGGGCGTTGGGCCGATGCGATTGAGCACTCCCAGACGCTGGCCGCGGCCAATCAGTTGACGTCGACCGACGAAGTGATGCTGGCCCGCTGTCTGTACCAGGACTCGCAGGTCGACCTGGCGATCGAGAAGCTCGCTGGCATGGTCGGATTCAACGCGACAACGAATGAATTTGATGGCGAGGGGACGGCACCCAAGGAAGTGGGCGCCTACGAAATGCTGGCCGGCCTGATCCTGAAGGAGAAGACGCGGGAGAACGACCTGACGATTCCGCTGAAGGTCCTGGACCGCATGGTCGAGGCCAATCCGGATTCAGCGCAGCCGCTGCTGCGCCGCGCGGCGTTCGTGCAGCAGGCCGATCCGAAGCAGGAGGAACGGATCGCGAAGGACATTGCGGAGGCGTTGAAGATCGCGCCGGACGACGCTCAAGTGATCGTCTCCTCGGCCCGCATGGCCATGCAGAATCGCAAATTCGAAGAAGCCGAGCAGTTGCTGAAGCGCGGCATTGAAAAGTACCCGGAAGACCCGCGCATGTACGCGGGCCTGGGCGACATGTATTTGCAGCAGAACGAGATGGCCGAGGCGTTGAAGGTGGTGGACGCGGGGCTGGAGAAGATTCGCCTGCAGTCCGACCTGATGTGGATGCGTGCCAACCTGCAGATGGAGCTAGGGCAGCTGAAGGAGGCCGAGGACACGATCGAGCGGTTGTCGATCAAGTCGAACGTCGACATGGCCCGCATCCAGCTGCTGAATGCCCGCATGACGATGGCCAAGGGCGACTACCCCACGGCCGTGCAGTCGCTGGAGAAGCTCCTGCCGTTGCTCGACTACAACCCGACGCTCCGCAACCGTGCCGTGCGGATGCTGGCCGACGGCTACAAACGCCTCGGGCAGTGGGACAAGCTGCCGGGCTTGCTGCCGGGCGAAGAGGGCAGCAAGGTGAGTGGCGATCAGCTGCTGACTCGGGCCGAGGCGATGCAGGCCCAGGGCAACCTCGAGGAGGCCTTGCGGATCTATCTCGATCTGATGTCGCGCAGCGAGGACCTGACGCCCCAGGGCCGGGAGCTGGTCTTCGGACGCATCTACCAGCTGCGGATCCTGCAGCAAAGACAGCTTCCGCCCGAGCGCCGGGACTGGAAGGAAGTCGACCGGATGACGGCCGCGTTGCTGAAGCGCGAGGATCTCGCGCCGGAGTCGAAGGAGCAGTTGCGCATCGACATGCTGATCCAGAAGGACGATCTGGCGGAGGCGCGGAAGCGAGCCGAGCGGGCGGTGGCGCAGTTCCCGCGGCACCAGCCCTTCTACATGTTCCTGAACCGACTCACGAAGGATCCCGAGCAGGGGGCGAAAATCCTGCAGCAGGTATCGCAGAGCTTTGGCGATTCGGTGGAGCTGCGGACGGCGCGGGCGGACCGGATCACGGAGATTGGCGGCGAGAAGATGGCGGAGGAGCTGGCGAAGCTGGAGACGAACGTCGACAAGCTCTCGTCCGAAGAGCAGCTGCAGCTCTGGCAGGCGTTCGCGATGATGTACGACCGTGCCGGTATGCCCGCGAAGGCGATCGAGATGTGGCGGAAGCTGCTGGCGAAGCCGGGCAACGAGAACAATATGTACATCCGCCAGCTGATGTTCGAGCTGGCGATGGCGGCGGGCGACGATGCGACGATGGACGAGATGACCAAGGAGGTCCGACGGTTCACCGGCGCGACCTCGTCCGAGACGCTGATGATGGAGGCAACGCGGGCCGTCCGCGAGATGCAGCTCGGCAAACGCGACAAGTCGTCGCTCAACGACGTGGCGGACATGGTCGAGAAGATCCGCCTGGCCCGGCCCGACTTCGGTCCGGTCTATGCCCTGCAGGCCGATGTCCAGATCCTGCGCGGTGACAAGGATCGGGCGGTGGAATCGTTGGAGCAGGCGTTGGCTCGTCGGCCCGGTGAGCCGCGGATGCTTCGCAAGATGGTCGACCTGCTGACGCAGTTGGGGCGAATGAAGGATGCATCGCGGTACCTGGCCCAGCTGCCGGAAGGGCAGCGTGCGGGCGGCGACATCCTCTCGGAAATCCGCGTGCTCCTGTCGCAGGATCCCGAGAAGGCTTACGAACGAATCACAAAGGCCGTGCCGGATGGCACGAAGGACCCGGAGCAGCTGCTGCTGAGGGCGGAGGTGGAAGCGGCGACCAAGCATGCGGACGAAGCCCGCAAGACGCTGGAAGCCCTGATCTCCGTCGATCCGAAACGCGCTCGTGCCTATCTGCTCTATGTGCGGGCCTTGGTGGAACTGGACCGCAAGGCGGATGCCGAGGCGGCGATCGCCAAGATAGAGGGGAACGTGGACGCGGCTGAACTGCCGCTGCTGCTCGGCCAGTGCTACGTGACAGTCGGCAAGCTGGAGGAGGCGGTCGCCGCTTATGATCGCGGCCTCGTCAAGCAGCCGAACGACCCGGTGCTGCTCCGCAACAAGATCCTGCTCCACATGGCGTTGAACCGCAGCGACAGCGCGAACTCCTCGCTGGATACGCTGATCGCCTCGGCCAAGGGCGATTCGGCCGCGGATCGTGACAGCCTGTTCTGGGCGCGTCGCGTGAAAGCCCAGATCCTCAACAAGAGCGGCAACTACCAGGACTTCCAGTCGGCACTCAAGCTGCTGGAGGAGAACAAGGACCCTGAGTCTGGCGAACTGACCGAGGAAGACCAGCTCCTGTGGCTCGGCTACTCGGCTCGTCGCGCCGAGGCCGCCTCGCGGCAGAAGGCGATCGCTCGCTTGAATGAGATCCAGCTGCAGCGCAAGCTGACGGGCAATGAGACGGAGGTGCTGGCGTACCTCTACAAGATCGAGGGACGCTGGGAAGACGCGAAGCGGCTGATGGTGAACATCGTCACCTCCAATCCGCAGAACGCCCAGTTCCTGGCGTCTTATGTGGAGTGGCTGCTGGAGGCAAATGAGTTCTCGGATGCGGCGGTCTGGCTGCAGAAGCTCGATCCGAACACGCCTGCCGCGATTCGGTTCCGCGCGATCCTGCTCACGAAGCAGAAGAAGGAGAAAGACGCCGCCAAGCTGCTGCTGGGTGCCGTCTCGGCCAGCAAGCTCGACCTGCCCTCCTCGGTGCAGATCCTCGAGGAGCTTGGCAAGGACAACCCCAGCTTCTTCAAGCTCGCCGATACGCAGTGGAAGAAACTGGTGCAGCAGAGTCCCGGGCAGAAGCCGGCTTATATCGAGTTCCTGACGCGATATCCGAAGGCCGGCAAATTGGGCGAGGCCTTGGATGCGGCGGAGGGCGAGATCAAGAAGGCTATCGCGGCGAAGGACAACGAGGCCACGCAGTACTACCTGGGCATCGCCCTGAACGGTTTGCGAGCCCAGCGACGGTTCCTGCCGAAGGACAGCCCGCTGTTCGGCAAGGTGGCTGGCTGGTTCGACCTGCTGCGGACTTCGAGTCTCGATCCGCTGGCCGTCTCGTGGAGCGAAGTGGACTACTACGATATCCGGCAGGACTACAAGAAGCTGGAATCGTTGTATGTGGAGCTGCTGAAGAACACGGCCTTGAACGAGTTCCAGCAGGCGGTGATCCGGAACAACCTGGCCTATGGTTACGCGATCTCCAACCAGGGGCAGAAGGCCCTGGATACCATCGGCGACGCGATCCAGCAGCTGGGGCCGCGGAGCGACTTCCTGGATACCCGCGGTCTGGCCTACCTGGCAAGCAACCAGGCGGACCTGGCCGTGAAGGACCTGCGGGAAGCGGTGTCGGGTGGTGATGGAACGGCTTCGACCTACTTCCACCTGGCGTTGGCGGAGTCGAAGAGCGAGAACATGGAGGCGGCGGCGGAGGCGATGAAGCGGGCGATGGACCTGGGCTTGAGCGAGAACGAACTCTCGCCCGCCGAAGTTGCCCTCTTCCGTCAGTTGCGCAAGACGCTCAGCGAAACCACCCAGGCCACCTCCAGCGAACGACCGGAGTAACCGGCTGTTCTCCACCGCCGATGGACCCGTGGCAGGCCATCGGCTATTCTCGGAAGGCGTATTCCTCCAGGATGGCTTCGATGATGCGCCCCATCTACCTCGACTACAACGCGACCACACCCATCGCTCCCAGCGTGCTGGAAGCGATGATGCCCTTTCTGGTCGAACACTACGGGAATCCGTCGAGCCGCCATGCGATGGGGACCGCCGTCTACCAGGCGGTGGAAGACGCGCGGGAACGCGTGGGGGAGCTGCTCGGAGCGGATACGGACGAGATCTTCTTCACCAGCGGCGGCACCGAAAGCATCAACCTGGCACTCCAGGGCATCATGGAAGATGAGGACGGGTACTCCGGACACCTCGTCGTTTCGGCTGTCGAGCATCCCGCCGTGGCCGCTCCGGCCAACTACCTGCAACGCATGGGCTGTGCGTTGACGGTGGTGCCGACCGACCGTTGGGGACGCGTGGATCCGTTGCAGGTGGCGGAAGCGATCCGGGACGACACGATGCTGGTGAGCATCATGCATTCGAACAATGAGATCGGGACGCTGCAGCCGATTCGCGAGATCGCGCAGGTCTGCCGGGAGCGGGGAGTTTTCTGCCATACGGATGCCTCGCAGTCGCCCGGGAAGGTCCGTGTGAACGTGAACGAACTGGGCGTCGACCTGCTGACTCTTGCGGGACACAAGATGTATGCGCCCAAGGGCGTGGGTGCGCTGTATGTGCGGCGTGGTACGCCCATCCGGCCCCTGCTGCATGGCGCCGGACATGAACGTGGGCTGCGGCCAGGAACGGAGAATGTCGCGTCCCTCGTCGGTTTCGGCCAAGCCGCGCGGCTCGCCAACCACTCGACCGACGAAAACTCGGCCCACCTCGCCGAACGCCGCGACCGACTCTACGCGCGGCTGTGCGAGGGAATCGGCGCGGAACTGACGTTCAATGGGCATCCCGAGGAGCGATTGCCGAACACGCTGAGCGTGAATTTTCCGCGAGTATCCGGCCAGCAGCTGCTGGAACGCGCCGCGAATGTGTACGCCTCCACCGGCGCGGCCTGCCACAGTGGGGGCAGCTCGATGTCCGCGACGCTGGCCGCGATTCAGCTGGCACCCGAGGCGGCGCGCGGCACCGTGCGACTGAGCCTCGGGTGGACGACTTCCGTCGAGGAAGTGGATCGAGCCAGCGACTCGCTGCTTTCCGCCTGGGAGAGCCTGTTGTCCTGATACGCCGGGCTGCTCGCTGCCTCCATGCTAGCGGGGCGCTCGATTCTGGAGTTCATGGGCGCGGGCCATGGCATCTTCGGCGAGGCGGATGTACTGCTGGTCCTGCGTGGCCGCCCAGGCACGCTGATACGTGACGCTCATCGCCACGAAGTTAAACGGATCCTGGCTGTCGATTTCACACGCACGCTGCCCGTGCTGCACCGAATCGGCGGGACGCCCCACCTTGCCGTAGAGGACCGCGAGCGCCAAGTGCGACAGGACATGGTTCGGGTCGCTCTCCAGCAGCTGCTGCAGCCGAGCAATGGCCGCTTCGTGCTGTCCTTCGTCCTTGAGCTTCTCGGCTTCCGCGTACATCGTGTCGATCGATTCCATGGTGGGGTCCCCTGGGGTTCAAGTTGGGTAGAGTGGTTCTTGGGGGCTGGTAAGCCGGGGAAGGC
>JBIIEC010000534.1:0-3659 GCA_044238045.1 Pirellulaceae bacterium
AGGCAGCGGCCGGAACTCCCACGCCTGCCCCGCGCCCGGATTGACCAGCACCCCCGACTCCAGCGTGTTGGCATCGAAGCGGTGCGCCTTCTCCAATCCTTCGGGCGTGTAGATCTCCTGCAGCTGCGCGACGCCAAACTCCGTGAACGTCTTGAAGCGATCCTTCAGGAAGGGCATGGCGTTCGACGAGCAGCTGCGGCCGCGCACCGGGAACAGCTTCTCGCCCTCATACTCCGACTCGACAATCTGCATCGCGCCCGACTGATCGAAGTCCCCGTAGTAGATACTCGTCGGATGGTCCGCGCTGGCGTGGTACTTCGTGTTCAGCCCACAGTTGGTGACGACGAAGTCCATGTCGCCATCGCGATCGACGTCGCCCGCGCGAATGCCGTTCCACCATCCCAGGCGACTCGCCAGTCCCAGCGATTCCGTGACTTCGGTTAGCGCCTTGCCGCCGTCGTTGCGCAGCGCGCGGACGGGGCCCCATTCCGTGGCCAGCCACAGGTCGAGCCAGCCGTTCTGGTCGGTGTCGGTCCATGTCGCGCCGGATACCATGCCGGCCTGCGCGAGAGCCGGGGCAACTTCGGCCGTGACGTCCTGGAAGCGTCCGCCCTCGTTGCGCAGCAGCGTACTGCCCGGCGCCAGCGGATAGCTGGCCGGCTTGAGGCGTCCGCCCACGAACAGATCGAGGTCGCCGTCGCGATCGTAGTCGGCAGCGGCCACCACGCCGTTGCTGGTCGTCTCACCCGGCAACGCTTCCTTGTCGTACTTGAACGCGCCTCCCTCATTTCGATAGAGCCGATCCTGCTGCCGCGAATCGCCGGCCGGGATCTCCCCCGAACCGCTGGCCACGTACAGATCCATGTCCCCGTCGCCATCGCAGTCCAGGAACACGGCTCCCATGTCCTCGCGGTCCTTGTGGTCGGCGAAGGCGTTTGTCTTCGCCACGGCGTGGCCATCCTTGCCGCTGACCACCAGCTGCCCCTCCTGCCCCGCCGCTCCACCGAGGAAGAAGTCGTCCAGTCCGTCGCCATTGAGATCGGCCACGGCGACGCCCGGCCCCAACTGCGACAGCTTCGCGGGCAGCAGCGGCTGCAGCTTGTAGTCGTCAAACGGCGTCTCCCGGTGGACCAGCTGCAGACGCTTCAGCGTCGCAGCCTCCTCGAACTTCACCGTCGCCACGCCCTCGTTCGCGACCAGCGGGCCGTGCAGCGTTCCCGCCAAAGCCGGCCCCACCGACGCTCCCGTGTCGGCCTCCTCAATCCGATGCAGGCGCCCCGTCTCCAAGTCGTTCACCACCTGCACTTCGCCGCTCGGCCAGTGAATCGTCACCTGCTCGGCCTTCTGCTGTTCGCCAACCCCGAAGTGCAGCACCAGCTCACTCGTCGAATTCCAGCCTCGGGTCGAGGAAAGGTAGCGGGTCTGTTCGATACCGCCGGCCTTCAACCGCACAAGCGCCCCGAGTCCCTGCTGGTTGCTGCGCTGGCCCGCCAGCTGGATTCGCACACTCTGGCCCTCGGTGCTGTTGTTGCGATAGATCTGCGCCGGGCGATCCATGTTGTTGAGAATCAGGTCCAGGTCGCCGTCCGCATCGAGGTCCGCGGTCGCGCCGCCGAAGCTCACGCCCAGGTGGTCGAAGCCCCACTGCTGGCCCACGTCCTCGAACCGCAGGTCGCCCCGGTTGCGGAACAGGCGGTTCAAGTCGCGACGATAGTCCTGCTTCCGCCAGAAGGCAAAGAACTCCGGCGATCCCTGCTTGAACTGCTGCTTGGCCTGATCGTTCAGGTCCGAGTTGGTGAAGTCGCGAAAGCTGCCGTTCGTGATGAACACATCTTCCCAGCCATCGTTGTCCAAGTCCTCGAACCGCGCCGTCCAGGTCCAGTCGGAAGCCTCCAGGCCAGCAATGAAAGCAGCTTCCAGGAAGCGATCGGAGCCGGAATTCACGAAGAGCGTGTTGCGGGGATACTGGCGGGGCTGACCGTATTCCAGGAACCAGCCGCTGGAACTCATGTCGCCCATCCCGACCTTCTGGCGGAAATGGTCCGAACCGGCCATGTCGGTCGCCATCAGGTCGAGCCGCCCGTCACGGTTCGCGTCGCAGATGTCGACGCCCATGGAGGACCAGGGCGTATGTGGCAGCGAGCTTGGCGCAATGTCGGTGAACGTGCCATCGCCGTTATTGCGGTAGAGCCGATCGGGCCCCCAGTAGTCGTTCGACACGTAGACATCGGGCCAGCCATCCCCGTTGAAGTCCCACCACACGGCGGCCTGCCCGATGTCGGCCCCCTGGATGCCTGACAAGTTCGCCACCTCGGTGAACTTCACGTTGCCGTTCGCGTCCTTGCCCTCATTGCGAAACAGTCGATCGAACTGCCCCGCCTCCACCTGCTTCGCCCGGTCGCCCGGCATGTACAGCAGCTGCCAGTACTCGACAAGTTCCTCAAGCACCACGGGACGCCCATCGACGAAACGGACGCGGAACGGCTTGTCGGGCGGCAGTCCGGCCGTCACCAGGTAACCGTCCAGATCGCCGTCCCGGTCGTAGTCGCAGAACGCCATCATGACACTTGCGCCGCGGAAGTTCAGGCCGAACCCGTTGTTCGCCAACTTGAACTTGCCGGTACCATCGTTCAGGTACAGCCGGTTCGCCGCCGCATACGCGCACTGGTAGAGATCCACATCGCCGTCGTTGTCGATATCGATAAACGACGCGCCGGTGTGCCAGTAGTCGTCATCGCGCAGTCCCGCAGCATCGGTGATTTCCTCGAAGCGGAACCCGCCCGCGTTCCGATAGAGCCGCGCGCCTCCCGAGGGGCTGGTCAGGTAGAAGTCAGGCAGGCCATCGCGATCGACATCGGCCACGGTCACGCCGCCGCCAACATTCTGCGAATAGAAGATGCGGTCATACGACGCGGGCTTGTCCCAACGCGTCACGAAGTGAACGCCGGTTTCTTCGGGCGTCAGCGGCGTGAACATCTTGTCCGCACCGCTTGCATCGCGCTGCATGACGCGCGTCCCCTGCGGGTTCGGACCGCCACTCTCCGGACCGCCACTCTCCGCTCGGCAACCGACCAGCAGCAACATCCCGCAGACTACCCCACAGACCGTCCCACAGACCGTCCCGCAGACCAGCCACCGCCCTAGCATTTGCATACACCGGATCCCGTCTCAAAACCCACCGGCGGTCCGCCAGTGTTTCTTCGTTCCACCATGGAGGAGCCCATGTTACAACAGAAGGAGTTTCTCGCCAAACATTGGGACCTTCTGCGATCAGAATGCGAAACCTACTCCGAAACCCTTGGCCACCGGGACACCCCGGCGCCAGCGACGGCGCTCGGCCAGTTCGCCCCATCGTTGCTCGCGCGTTCGTGACCCGCGCGTTCGTGGGCTCAATCCTCCTCGCGTTCCTCGGCCTCCAGCAGGGCTGCCGGCCCGCAGCCGTTTCAGATCCCCGCAGCGATTCGACCGGCACCGCCCCGCCCGCGGCGGCAGCTCAGGACCCGGTGCGGCGACTGGTGGCGGAGGAGGAACTGCTCCTGGAACTGACGCCCGTCATGCAGGGCCTGGAACGCGACCTGCGGAACTTGCAGCTTCCCGCCACCGATGGGCGCGGCCTACTGACCAACGATTGTCAGTTCGTGGACTGCCGCCCGCAGGAC
>JBIIEC010000535.1:0-3639 GCA_044238045.1 Pirellulaceae bacterium
TGGATCCATGACGGACGATCCCTTGTCGCTCTATCTGCAGGACCTGTTCACGGTCGGCGCCAACCTGGCGGGCATCCCGGGGATATCCATTCCCTGCGGGTTCACGGCGGGAGGGCTTCCCATCGGTCTGCAGATCCAGGGCCCCGCCTTCGAGGAGGAACGCCTCCTGCGGGCCGCTGCCATGTACCAGCGAGAAACCGAATGGCACCAACGGAGGCCGGCAATCGCATGAGCACTCAACCCTACGACCTCGTCATCGGGCTGGAAGTCCACGTGCAGCTGGCGACGCAGACCAAGCTGTTCTGCCGCTGCAGCACGCGTTTCGGGGCTGCGCCCAATACGCAGACTTGCCCCGTCTGCATCGGACTTCCCGGAGCGTTGCCCGTCATGAACGCCCACGCCTACCAGCTCGCACTGCGCACCGCCGTGGCGTTGAACTGCGAGATCCCGACCTACACCAAGTGGGATCGCAAGCAGTACTACTATCCGGACCTGCCCAAGGGCTACCAGATCAGCCAGTTCGACCTGCCCATGTCGCGGGATGGCTGGCTGGAGATCAGCGATCCCCAGGAGCGTTTCGCGCCGAAGCGTGTCGGCATCATCCGTGCCCATCTGGAGGAAGACGCCGGTAAGAGCATGCACGATGAAGTCGCGGGCAAGGCGGACAGCCGGATCGACCTGAACCGCACGGGCACGCCGCTGCTGGAGATCGTCAGCGAACCGGATCTCCGTTCGCCGCTGGAAGCCAAGACCTATCTCTCGGAGCTCAAGCTGTTGCTGACCTACCTGGGGGTCTCCGACTGTAACATGCAGGAAGGCAGCCTGCGCGTGGACGCGAATGTCAACCTGCACGTGCACACCGACCAGGGGATCGTGCCCACTCCGATCGTGGAAGTGAAGAACATGAACAGCTTCCGCGCGGTGGAGCGGGCGCTGACCTACGAAGCCGAGCGGCTCTACGATGTCTGGCTGGAGACGGGCCGGCGACTGGGGGAGGTTCCCAAGCAGACGCGAGGCTGGGACGACCAGGCACAGGTAACACGCCCCCAGCGAAGCAAGGAGGAGTCGAGCGACTACCGCTATTTCCCCGACCCGGATCTTGTCCCCGTGGTGGTGACCCACGAAGAGTCCGCGGCCGTGCGTGCCTCGCTTGGTGAACTTCCGGCCGCCTTGCGACTGCGTCTGCAGACCGACTGGGAGTTGCCGGCCTACGACGCCGACGTGCTGGTCAACCAGGGCCCTGCCGCCGTGGAGTACTTCCAGGAGGCGGCGCGTGAGTCTGGCGACGCGAAGAAGGCCAGCAACTGGATCCAGCGTGATGTCTTGCGGGTGCTGAACGAGGAAGGCAGCGATATCCGCGACTTCCCGGTGACGGCCGCGCGACTGGGCGGCCTGATTCGCGCGGTGGACGAGGGCCTGCTGCCGGGCAGCCGCGCCGCAGAGGTATTCGCGCGGATGCGGGAAACGGGCCAGACCGTGCAGGAGGTGCTGCCGGGACTCGGCATCGTCGCCGTCGACGAAAGCGAACTCCAGTCGCTCTGCGAGCAACTGCTGCAGGCGAATCCCAAGGTGATCGCCGATGTGAAAGCCGGGCGTCGCCAAGCATTGGGCTCCGTCGTCGGACAGGCGAAGAAAAAGAATCCGAACGTCAACCCAGCCACGGTCCAGCAGATCTGCCTCGATCTGATCGACCGCATGCCCTGAGCCGGCAGCCCGCGCGTGAACTCGATCGCCAACGCCATCCTGACGCTGACCACCGACTTCGGCGTCGGCAGTACGTACGTCGCCCAGTTGAAGGCCGTGCTCCTGCGGCAGTTGCCTACCGCGCGCCTCATCGACCTTTCGCACTCCATCGCACCGCAGGCGATCGACGAAACCGCTTGGTTCGTCGAACAGTCCTGCCCGTGGTTCCCCACCGACACGTTGCATCTGGTGGTGGTTGACCCGGGTGTTGGAACGGCGAGGAGGATCGTACTGCTGCGTACCGCGGGACAATGGTTCCTCGGACCGGACAATGGAATCTTCGGTCCCTTGGTGCGAAGCCACGGCGGTGATGCGGCCTGGGAGTTGACCGAGTCCTCACTCTGGGCCCGCGACCCCAGCCCCACCTTCCATGGGCGGGATATCATGGCTCCCGTCGCATGCCAGGTGCTTGGCGGCCTGCCTCCCGACCGCGTCGGACTGCGTATTGATCCCCGCACCCTCCAACCGGGAGCCACTTGGGACTACACCCGGGGAGAACGATTCGTCCACGGGCGGGTCATCTTCCTCGACTCCTTTGGCAACGCGGTGACCAGCATCCCGGCTGCCGCCCTGCCGAGTCCGCTCGTGGGCCTGGTCGTCCGAGCCACCCCGGGCCGCCGCGAGAGCGGCGACGGGGCAACCGATGTCCGCTTCCAGTGGGTTACCACCTATGGGGAACGCCCACCCGGCAGTCGCGTCGCCCTGGTGGGCTCCGGCGGGCAGGTGGAGATCGCGGTGGTGCAGGGCAGCGCGGCCCGCGACGAAAACCTCCGAGTAGGCGACCGGGTCGCGATCGACTGGTAGCCACTCCGTAGACGCCGAGGGCCAATCGAAGCCCCGGTCTGGCGGTCGGTCGATCCGCGAAAAAAGCGGTCGCTGAATCGTGCTCGCGCGGGGCGGCCATGCTTGGCTCGACCGACGCGACCCTCTAAAATGCCGCCGAGCCCCCTGCCGTTGGCGAGCGTGCCGTGGGATCGGCGTCCACGGGCGGTCGTCCCGCGGGCCCTACCTTGGAGGCGTTTACCTCGGAGGATTGTAACTTGGCAGCGAAGATCCAGGGCAAAGTAACCTCCCTCAACCCCCGGGGGCATGCCGTCACGGATATCCCGGTGGAAAGCCTCAGCGCGGCACCGACGGACGAACGCGTGTCCATCCACTGCGACGGCCATGTGACGGCCTGTATCTTTCCAGCCGATCACCAGCAGCCCGAGATGACGTTCCTCGCGCTCAAAGGCGAGTCTGGTTTCCTGGAACTGACGCTTGTCGGAGATGACATCGCGGCCTTCCTGGGAATTCGTCCGGGGTGCGATGTGACGGTGCGCTGGTAGCGACCCGGTCGCCAAGCCGCGGGCGAAGTCACCGATCAGGAAAGTAGATCGAGAGCCCTATTCGCAGGCGTCGGAAGCTGGTGGGGCGCCGCGGAAATAACTCGCATAGCAGCGCCGCGTCTCCCAGAGATCGACCTGCACCACTGGGAAACCGTTGCCGGTCGCGAACTCGTAGATCAGCTTCGCGATGTTCTCGGCCGTCGGGTTGTCATCGATCAAGAACAGGGGTTCACCCAATTTCCGCAACGCCTCGACGGCGGGATCGTGCCGATTCAAGATCATGCGGTGATCGAGGTTCTCATCGATCCAGTGGCTCACCACTCGCTTGATATCCGAGAAGTCCAGCACCATGCCTCGGGAATCAAGCGTCTCGGACTCGATCGAGATCACCGCGCGGCCGTTATGTCCGTGCAGATACTTGCACTTGCCGTCGTACTGCAGCAAGCGATGCCCGTAACAAAAGTCGATCTGACGACTCACGCGAAACATGGTGGGCGTTCCAGAACCTGCAGGGTAGGGCGGAGAGGCCAAGGGGCATGCGGCGCGCAAGCCGCCGAGATCGGAAGAG
>JBIIEC010000144.1:0-12485 GCA_044238045.1 Pirellulaceae bacterium
GACCGTTTGTCGACCAGAACAGCACCAAGGCCCATAGTCCAAAGAAGCGTTCCACGACCGACCCCGCCGCTCCGTTCCCCAAGGGGTCCGCCGCGTCCGTCCAGTTCATGCCGGTCATCGGTCCGACCACGGATCCCACCAGGGAAAGTCCGGCGAACAGCATCGCGAAGCCACACGCGAGTGCCAAGCCCAGCACCAGTTCACGGCCCAACATGCCGAGCATGAGGGCTGGCGACTGGTCGGTCAGGATCGGAGCGGGCGCGACGGCGGGCGTGAGCAGCAGGACGAGCAACAACAGGATCGCCAGCCGGCCACCGCGCGGCAGGGCCCTCGTCATCGCCACCGGCAGGCAAGCGACCAGCGGCAGCATCCGTATCGCCAACAGCAGGCCGCTCCATGCGACACCGCCCACAGGCGTCCCGCTTCCGATGTTGCCCAAGACTTCAGACATAACCATCCGTCCACGGCCGCAATCGGGCCGAATGACACTTCAGTACACTCAGCCACCTGCTCCCGCGAACAGCTCACCCGCATACTGCGCCAACTGGCTCATCAGCCACGGCAGCATCCAGCTCAAGGCGACCAGCGCGACGATCAGCTTGGGCGCAAAACTCACGGCCTGGTCATGCACCTGGGTCACCGCCTGGAACATGCCCGTCACCACTCCAACCACCAGGCACACCAACAGCAGGGGAGCGCTCAGGACGAGCGCCATCATCAGCGCCTGCCGGGCCAGATCCAACAATTGCGACTCATCCACCGTGACACTCTCCGAATGAACGTGCAGGATTCGTTCCAACGCCGCGTCGCGCGACTACTGGAAGCTCTTAAGCAGCATGTCGACCACCAGGCGCCAACCGTCGACAAGCACGAACGTGAGCAGCTTGAGCGGCATGGCGATGGTCGCGGGCGGCAACAAGAACATGCCCATCGACGTCGTGACGGCCGACACCACCAGGTCGATCACGAGAAAAGGCAGATAGATCTGGAAACCGATCAGGAAGGCCGTCTTCAGTTCGCTCAGCAGGAACGCGGGAAGCAGAGCCGCGAGCGGGACTTCTTCATAGGAGGCTGGATACGCTTCGCCGGGTTTCATCGTGCGACTCAGGAACAGGTGCACGTCCTCGGAGTTGCGACTGGCCTCGATCTGTTCCACCATGAACTGCCGCACGGGCCCGATGCCCTCCGCCCAGAGCCTGGCCGGATCCACGGCCGCCTGTCCCGCCACGGCGGGCAGCACGGCCTTCTCATGAACCAGCTGCCAGGTGGGCCACATGATCCATCCCGTGCAGAAGAAAGCCAGCGCCGTCGTCACCTGCAGTGGCAGCAGGTTGGGCACTCCAAAGGCCTGCCGCAGCAAGGCGAGGACGACCGAGATGCGCACATAGGAAGTCGTCATCAGCAACAGCGCCGGAACGACCCCCAGCACCGTCATCGAAATGGCCAGTTGTGCGGTCGATTGCAGGCGGTCGAACGACAGCCACTGCTGCCAATCCACACCCGTCGTACCAGCAGAGGGCGGATCCGACGAAGCAGGTCGCGGTTCGGGCCAAGTCCCCGAAGCGTGCGTCCCGGGAGAGTTCGACGACGGCGGAGTGGCTGGCTGCGCGGCGCCGCCCGGCGAGGGCCCCTCGAACGCATCCGGACGCGTTGCCTCGGCAGCCTTCGCGGTCGGTTCCGACAGGGCATCCCCGGAAGGTTGCGCCCAGGCGCTGCTGCAACTCATGGCGCCCAAGCTGGCCCAGCCCAGGACCGCCAGAAGAATCAACCGGGCCACGATCGGTCCGCTGCCACCTGGGGTGCTGGAAGCCGTCTGGCCGCCCCGACCGCTTGGCCGGACGTCGACGGGCACGCGTGCGATGCGGCTTCCGCCGTCCCCTGGGACCGCGGAAGGTCCGCGCGACGCATGCACCATCCACCTTCGCGACAGACCATCCATGGCCGCTCGTTCCTTCATCAGGCAAAGTAGGAGTTGGAACGTGGCGAGGAGTTAAGACCGGTAGCCGATCGCGAGTCGCGCAATGTGTGGCGAGCGTCGGTCGGTTGCAAGGAAAGGCCGAAAGCCCCCTCACGCACTCCCTCCGCGAAAGATCGGTAGTCATCGGCGAGCCCCGTCTCCGTCGCCGCCTGGGTCGAGTCCCGGGCCCCTGCTCGCGGCGACTCTCCGGTGGCAGCCGGATTCCAATGCGAGAGTACCCGCGCGACTTCTTCCGGGTCGTCGATTTCGGTGACGTGCTGCAGTCCCTGGGGGCCTTGAAGCAGCACCAGCAATCGACGGCCGACGCGCACGAAGTGCAGTTGTTGCCGCGCATCCAGGGCCACTTTGCCGAAGACATGCACCACGCCCTGGCCGCTTGCCCCCTGGCGACGAGCCAGCCACGTGCGTTGCAGGATTACCCACACACCGAAGAGGGCCAGGAGCGCGCCAACGCGGGCGGCGTTCCAGACCATGGTACGATTCAACAGGTTCGGCGAGCGTGGAGAACGAGAACGCGATGACGGTGGAGAAAGCGGCGTGCCGCCTTCGGGCACGGCAGGCGATGCCTCGGGTACGAGCGCCACGTGGGCAGGGACGGCCGAACTTGCCTCGGACGTCCTTGCATCGGCTGCCAGTGCCGTTCGACCAGAACCTCCAGCCACCTCGACCGCCGACAGCCAATCCCCCCACGTCAAGCAGGACAACAGGCAGATCGCCAGACGACAGGCCCCGATCCGCGGCCACTCACTTCGCCTTCCCATGCGATGTCTTCTCCTGTCGTTCTCGCGCAGCCCCGGCAAGCAGAGATACTGGCTCCGGGACCGCCGCTTCGGCGGGCGGAATTTCGTCGAAAGCCGACAGCGACGCAAGAGCAACCGGAGCCGCGGCGTCAGTTCTCGCGCGGCAAGACACGTCGACGGAAACGTTTCGCGCGGGGATCGCGGCGAGAAAACGCCAGGGGACAAGCAGCGCCGCTTCCCGCTGTCGCAGCAACGGATGCAGCCGTGCCGCCGAGCAGCGGCGCTAGACTGCGCCGCCAAACTGCGCCGCCAAACCGCGCCGCCAGCGACTCGTGTCGTCGCTAGGGCCGTGACGATTCAGGTGGCCATGACGATTCAGGTGAGTTGGCTGCCAGCCAGGGCCATGCCGAGGTGCTGCTGCAACTCCACCGCCAGTTGCTCGTCGCCGTTGGTGAAATTCCGCAGGATGCGTTGCCGCGTCCCGGGATGCGAGGCTTCCAGGATGGCGGCAAGTCGCGCGGCGAGGTCGGCGCGGTGCAGTTGCGTCTCCAACTGCTCGTTGAGCCATTGGTGGAACTCGTCCCGTATCTCCGACCAGGGCACCATCGTCGGTTCATACTCGACGAGTCGCTCCAATACTTCGGTCTGCAGTGCCCCGGGAAGGCACGCGATGACTTCGGACGCGCGTTCCGTCGGCAGTCCGGCGAGTGCGATGGCGATTGCCTGGGGGACTTCCTGGCGCAGGCAGTCGGCGATCATGCGTTCGGAAGCCCGGTCCAGCGTGTCGGCGGCCGCCTCTTCAGCGGTCGCTTTTCCATTGCCTGCCACCGGACGCAGCTCACGGGTCGCGTGGCCCCGTCGCTCTCCGGCCACCGAGCGTCCCGCGCCGCCGCGCGTCGCGGACTCGACGGGATTCTCGCCGACCATGAAGTCGCGAATGGCCGACTGCTGCTCATGCCAATCGAACGCGGCCAGCCCCATCAGTTGGTTGCGCACGCGTTGGGCGGTCTCCTCGGGAAGGAGGTCCAGCAACTGATCGGCCGCGTCCTGTTCCAGCGACGCGACGACAAGAGCCGCCTGGCGCAGCCGCGCGTTTTCGGCATCCATGGGAGAGTCTCCTGAAAGCGGGGCGGCGAATGGTTCTCAGCCGGCGCGGTCGAGCCAGCGTTGCAGCACTTGGGCGGCACGGTCAGGATCCTGGCGCACCAGTTCGGCCAGCGTGGAACGCAGACGCGCGTCTTCTTCTTCGCGGGCGGCGTTCCGCGCTTCGGTCTCGACGTTCACCTGGGGATCCGGGAACGGGCGAAGGGTCGGGGGAGCCTGCGGCTGGGGTCGGGCGCGCCAGGCCCAGGGCGCCACCACCAGCAGCATGGACCAGACAACAAGCCCCGCGAGCAGGTGCCGTGGCGACAGCCATGGCAGGACGCGGGCCCGCCATTCCTCCAGCGGAGAACGTACCGGCGCGGGATCGGCAAAGATCGTGACCGCGATGGCCGATTGAGTGGAGGAACGATCGGGCAACAGCGGCGCGATGGCGCCGCGAATCCGTTGCTCCACCTGGCCGCGGGCATCCTGCAGCTCCCCGGGCGCAATCAGGTCCGCTCGGGCGGGAACATCCAGGTTCGCCTGTCGTACCTCGCGCAGGTAACTTTCCGGAACGCCGACCGAGATGGCAATCCGCTTCGGCTCCGACCAGTTGGTCGTACTCGCGCGCGTCCCAGCCGACGGCTCCACCAATTCCACATCCACGACCACTTCCGCCGCGGGAACGAACCGCAACACCTGTCGCACCTTCGCCAGCCAGTCCTGCTCCACCGCGCGTTTGATCTGGAGGTATTCCTGCGCCAGGGGCACCGCGGCCTCATCCTCGCCCGCGTCAATGTACGCGCGTCCCGAACGCAGGTCCGTCACATTCACCTCGTCAGGCTTCATGCCTGCCCGGGCCCAGGCAACCAACTGCCGAATCGTGCGGATCTGACTGCGGTCCATCACATGGCCCTCCGAAGGCAGGATGGCGACGCAGGCCGTGACGGTCTTCTCACGCTGGAAACCGGCCTTCTCGACCTCGTCGTACTGCACCATGGCGTTCTCAATGCCCTGCATGGAACGTAAGGCCAGGGCCAGGTCCTTCTCCCGCGCGTGGCGGATGCGCAGCTGCCGCTCGCGATCCGATTCCAAGAATCGATTCTGGCTGAAAGCGGCGTCGGTGTTCGACTGGAAATCGGGAGGCAACGCTTCACGCTTGGCCAGCGCCGCCAGGAACTGCGGAGTCTCGCCACGAGGGACCAGGACCTGTCCCTCCCGAATCGCGTAGCCCGTCAGCTTCGACTGTTGAAAAGCATCCGCCATGACGGCGACCTGCATGTCGGAGAAACGGCGGTTGCCCAGCAGTGGCTCCAGCTGCACGGATCGCTGCTGCCACATCCAGAGACCGGCGACTGCCGCCAAGGCCACGATTGCCAAAGGCAACGCCGCTCGCATCCAGCGGTGCTCCACTTCATCCGTACCCTGGAAGGCGGCCATCAGCTGTCGGACTGTTTGCATGGCGGTCGACACCTCTTGCGAAGCCGTTCAACTTGCTAAGCCGCTCGACGATACCCGTACGTTTCGCATCGGCTGCCCGCGAGCACCCAGGGCACGACCAGTGTCTGGGCCAACCCGCCCTGCGGACACCAGTGGTACTCGGAATGAAATCGGGGCGACCAGCCGCCTTGGGGCGCATCCGCATCCCACGCGCGGCGAACCAGCGTCGTGGCACCATCCTCCAACGCCTCTCCCGTGTCCGCCACCTCGATCTCCAGTCCGCGAGCGGTCACGACCGCCGTCCAGTCGACGTGGCCTCCCGACGGCATGCGCCGCAGCGCTCGTTTCAGCAGATCCTCAAGGATCCGCCGCGTCCGGCGAGGAGGCAGCGAGAAAACCAGCGCAGGATCAATGTCCAGAGTCCAACGCACGCCCTGCCGCATGCAGTCGGCTGCCGACTCGCGACACACCTCCTCGCAGAAAGCACGCACGTTCAAATCGCGACTCGAATCGTTCTGCGAAGCAGCCGGACGGAAGCCGCCGGCTGGGAAACCGTCCGCGGCGCGGAAACCTTGATCACGTGGAGACAACAGCGGACTCCTTCCACCAGGCACCCAGGATCGGTGACGACTAACGGGAGTGGGCTTGTACCGGTTCGCCTCCAACGTGTCAACGTCCACCGCCACCGCCCGTCGCGCGAACGCTCGTCGCCCCCCCCAAGCCGCCCTAATCAAGGACGCTGGGGCAACGAAGGTCGACACACGCACCGAACCGGCTGCGATTGCCTGCTCGAGAAAGACACTCGTCCAAGAAGCCCGGGCGGACTAAACTCCACCGCGAAGTAGAGCCAGCGGTCCCACAGGCGAGCAGGCCCGCGAATCTGCAGGCCCGCGACGAAGCGAGCTCGTGAAGAAGCGGGCCCGGGAGGACCTGGGTCCGCTGGAAGATGCCGCGGTGCGGTCTAGTTCTCGCCGATTTTCGGCAGATAGCTGCCGCGCTGCGCGGTGGCGTCGGACGACATGTCCACGCCCGTGACGATCTGCATGACCCACGCATTGAGATCGCTGAGCATCTGGGTGGTCACTTCCTGGCCGCAGGGATACTGACGGACATTCAGCGACATGCCGGCCACATGGAAGAGTCGCAGTTCATCGCAGAGCCGATGTTCGGTGTAACTTTCGCTGTCCCGTCCGTGCGCGATCCATACCGGCATCCGCCGGGCTCGCAGCAGGTTGGACATGGGCTGCAGGCCGCGTGGCAGCGGTCCGCCGACAGATGCCACGCCGGCGAAACGTTCGGGGGCGTTCAGTGCCAGGCGGAGCGCCATGGTTCCTCCCGCATCCACCCCCGCGAGGAAAATTCGACTCGGCGACACATGACAGCGAGCCGTGGCGCGGGCGATCGCGGCTTCCACCGCATCCATCGTGGCGGCGATCATGGACGGCGACTGCTGCCAGTCCGCCTCCACCTTGTCGCCGTCCGAAGTTCCATTCGTCGCCCAGCGTTGTCGAAACAGGGACTCCCAACGCACGGCATCGCCCTGCTCACCCTCTCCGGCCTCCGCGTCGCCGCTCTCGGCAGCGTTTCTTTCGGCGGTGCCGCTCTCCAAGGGGAGATCCAGTCTCGGCATGGCGGGAGCCACTCCGACGTAGTTTCGCATGCTGATGTGCGGCATGACCTGCTTCAGTTGGCGATGGCAGTCGCCATCGCCGTGCAGCCAGACCAGCAGGGGGTACGCATAGTTCGGCTCGTAATGCAGCGGAACGAAGAGACTCTGCGAACCCGGCGCCACCGCGTCCCCGGGAGACCTCACCGCGTCCTGGGATGCGGCCGGAGACTTCTTCTGCGCCGAGAGTTGGATGCGATTCATGGAGAAAGCCAACCTGCTGAAGGAGATGACCGCGGCGATCGCAGGCCGTCGTTCCAAGCGGTAGTCCCCATCGGAGGTCCGATGAAGCGATCCCGGTGGACAGTCCGGAGCGGCGATCACGGGGTTGCGGTCACGAGGAGAGGAACACGCATTCTCTGCAAGCATCAACCGGTGCCATCCACGACCTGCGGGGGAGATCCGCTGCTATCAACCCATGGTCGAATGCATGCATGTTCCCTTCCGTCTTCACGATCGCCGACGACCGCTGGACTCTACCGAACGCCTCAAATCGTGTCAATGCGGCGAAACCCGCCGCACGCCGCGCAGCGTCAGCCTAGGCGAAGCTCGATGCAAAACACGGCTCCGCGCGGCTCAATGAGAGACCAGCTATCACTGCTAGCGACAGGCTTCAAAACTGCAGATGCCGGTAGAGAAGAAGAAGAAGAAGAAGACCTGCGGGCGTTCCGCGCCGCATGCGGAGCCCTTCGATGGCAGGCGCAGGATTGCAGCTCGATCCTGCAACCCCCGGCGGTGGCGTTCAGGAAGCGGAGTCGCTCAACTGGGCTTCACGCAGGCAGAGGCGTTCGATGGAGAGCGCGCGGCCCGATTCGGGACAGACCTCGACGAGCGCTCCATTGAGCCGGACGTCTTCGGACGCGACTTCGAACTCGGTCGGACGGAACGTGATTACGGTTTCGGTGATACGATCCAGTCGTCGCCCCAGGATGCCGTCGTGCGGACCGGTCATGCCCAGGTCGCACTGGAAGGCCGTGCCTCCGGCGAGGACTTCGGAGTCCGCGGTGGGGACATGCGTGTGCGTGCCGAGAACGGAGCTGACGCGTCCGTCCAGATAACGCCCCATCAACTGCTTGTCGCTGGTCGCTTCCGCATGGAAGTCCACGCAGCGGACCCGGACTTCGCTGGGAAGCTCGGCCAGCACCCGATCGGCGGCAGCGTACGGGCAGTCGACCGGTCGCATGAAGACACGGCCCAGCAGGCTGACGACGGCCACCTGGACGCCATCGGCCGCTTGCACCACCACCCAGGGCCTGCCCGGCGCGCTGGCCGGGAAGTTCGCCGGTTTGACCACCGGCTCCCGGGGGTCGTCAAGGATGCCGTAGATCTCGCGGCGGCGATAGATATGGTCGCCCAGGGTGATGCAGTTTACGCCGGCGGCCAGCAGTTCGCGAAACAGCTGGGGAGTGATCCCGGAACCGCCCGCGATGTTCTCCGCGTTGGCGATCACCAGATCGATCGGCCGCCGCTGTCGAAGCCAGGGAAGAGCCTGCTGGACGATTCGCCGCCCTGGCTTGCCAACGATATCTCCGATATGCAGGATCCACACAGAACCGGTTCCTCCCGCACGTCCACCCCTCTCGCACGCCCAGATGGCTGGCGAGTACTTTGCCACGGGCGGAATCCACACCGGACCGCCCGCTCCGCCCAACTACCGGGCGACTTCGCTGAAACGAGCTTCCCGGACGACCGTCACCTTGATTTCCCCCGGATACGTCAGACGCTCCTCGAAGGCCTTGGCGATGTCCCGGGCGATGCGCGCAGCCGTTTCGTCGCTGGTGGTCCTGGAGTTGGCGATCACGCGCAGTTCGCGCCCCGCCTGGATGGCGAACGCCTGTTCGACGCCGGGGAACCCCGTCGCGATCGACTCCAGTTCCTCCATCCGCTTGATGTACCGCTCCAGCGTTTCGCGCCGCGCCCCGGGCCGGGACGCGCTGCAGGCATCGGCCGTCGCGACCAGCACCGTATACGGATGCTCGATCACGATCTCATCGTGGTGCCCCAGCGCCGCATGCACCACCTCCGCGTTCTCTCCATGGCGTTTCAGCAGATCGGCGCCAATCTTGGGATGGCCGCCTTCCATATCGTGGTCGGCTGCCTTGCCGATATCGTGCAGCAGTCCGCAGCGACGTCCCAGCGTCCCATCCAAGCCCACCATCTCGGCGAGCATGCCCGTGAGGAACGCCACTTCAATCGAATGCCTCAGCACATTTTGGCTGTAGCTGGTTCGATAGGCGAGTCGTCCGAGCAGGTTGATCACGCGCGGGTGCAGCCCATGCACGCCGACCTCGTGCGCGGCGTCCTCGCCCGCCTTCTGGATCGCCTGATCGATCTCCTCGCGAGTTTCCGCGACGAGTTCTTCGATGCGCGTCGGATGGATCCGCCCGTCCGCGATCAGCTTCAGCAGCGACCGGCGGGCGACCTCGCGGCGGACGGGATCGAACGAACTGACAATCACCACTCCCGGCGTGTCGTCGATGATCACATCCACGCCCGTCTCTTTTTCGAACGAGCGGATGTTGCGTCCCTCGCGCCCGATGATCCTGCCCTTCATCTCGTCGTTCGGAATGTCCACCGAACTGGTCGTCGCCTCCGCCGTGTGCGACGCGGCGTAACGCTGCAGCGTCGTGATCAGCAGTTCTCGTGCCTGCTGCTTGCAGGTCTCTTCAGCACGTCGCTGATGCCGCATGATCAACGTGCCCGTCTCCTGCTGCAGTTCCTTCTCCAGCATCCCCAGCAGGCGCGACGTCGCTTCGTCGCGATTCATACCACTCAGCTCGTGCAGTTTCTGCCGCTGCGTCTCCAGCACCTGCCCCAGTTCCTGGGACTTCTTCTCCACCTCGGCCTGCTTCTCCGTGAATCGCCGCTGCGTCGCCTCCACGATCCGCTCCTGCTTCCGCAGATGCTCCGCCTGCTGCTCGATGGCTTCATGCCGCTTGTCCAGCGACTTCTCGCGGTCCCGGAACTCGTCGCGCAACCGATTGGAGTCCCGGTCCATGTCGGCCTTGAGCTGGATGCTCTCCTCCTTCATCCGAAGCTGGGCTTCCTTGGTCAGGGTCTGCGCGTCGACCTGGGCTCGTTCCAGGATCTGGCGAGCCTCCGAGCGGGCATCCTTTCGCCGCAGATGATCCAGCCACTGGATCACTCCATAGGCAACGCCAACTCCGATGGCCACGCCGATGAGGCCGGTCAAAGCTGGATCCATCGCCCCCACTACAAATATCCCTTGGAGCACTGAGTTCTCCTTTATAGGCTTCTCCGGCCCAGCCCTCGGGCCGCCGGTTCTGCAACCATCTCATGGATCGCCGGAGCTTGGCACCCTCAAGGCGCCTCAGCCCCCGCGAACGTCGCCAATGATCTAACTCGCCTGACTCGGTCTAACTGGGGCTAACTCGGTGCCGCTCGATTGCCTGCCCAGGATCAAGCTCCTGGTTCACCCAGAACCTTGGAGGACCGGACGGCGGCACCCGCTCTGCCACGCGGCGAACGCCTCGACTCGTCAACACCGAGACCGTTCAACCGCCCCGGGTACCAGAAGCCCGCTCCACGAAAGAACGACGGCGAACGTGAAGAGACTGCGATCCCAAGGACCTAGAGGATCCCTGCGAACCGCCAGCCGGAACATGCAAGAGCCAGTCGCCACGGGGATCTAGCGAGCACTCGGGGGTGCCACGCGCGATCCTCTTCCTACCCGATGCCCACGAGCCGCTCAGCGAGTCGAAACCGGGACCGGGAGCGCATCAAGCCACTCCCGCCCGCTGAATCCAACGCGGCGAACTTCCCTCGTGATACGTACACGCATCGAGTCGTTGACTTCCGTCGTCGCGAACCACGACGGAGTGCGACGAGCAACCGTTCCGCTGGGAACGGCGAAGAGCCTCTGTGTCCGCTGGAGTGTGTCGAAGGCCGGTTCCTCGGAGCCCAATTGGCCTCCGCAGGACCAACGGCGCGCTCCCGCACCGGCTATCTCCCCGCAGTCAACGCGGGAGATGCTTCTCGCCTGCGTCCGACCGCCCGGATAGCCCCGACCACCCTCCACAGCCACATCCCACTGCGTCGGGAGGCCAACCGCAGCCCAGCGGATCCAGCGAAACGCCGGAGCAGCAAGGCGGGCGACCAGCCACGCAAGGACGCAGGGGATGACTGCAAACCACGGGTTCAAAGCTACAATCCTCAACATGTTCTCAAGCCCAGTCTCTGCACCGTCCGAGCGGCCCCCCTCAACGGACGGTCCCGCTCTGTCAATCGTCAGTGCATGGCAACCAGTGCCCGGCCCGGAACTGCACGCAGTCGCCCGGGACGTTACAACATGGTACCAGAGACCCATGAAACTTCAACGAGTGCACGCCGCTCCACCCGAGCGTCCCGGGCCGCTCGTCCCGAACCAGCTCCTGTCCGTGCTCCGGGCAACCGCATCTCCTTCGACCGAATCCTCCCAGGGCCGACGCAAACCATGCACCCGTTGGTACGACGCATCGAAGTCGATTGGCCACGGCACTATTGGGCCGAGACCCGGATTCTCGTCGCTTGCTCGGGGGGCCCCGACAGCATGGCGCTGGCGGCCGCATTTCATGAACTGCAACCGGAACCGCGCAGGCTCGAGGTGGCCCATTTCCACCATGGACTCCGCGGTCAGGCAGCCGACCGAGACGCGGAGTTCGTGCGCGACTGGTGCGAACGGCATCAGCGAACCTTCCACCTCGGCCATGCCGACCCGCTGGAAATGACCAGACTGCTGGCCGGTGAGGGCCCGGAATCCGCCGCTCGGCAGCTGCGTTATCGGTATCTGACCGACCTGGCGCATCAGCGAGGAGCCCGCTACCTGCTGACGGGCCATACCGCGGATGACCAGGCCGAAACCGTTCTTCACCATATCCTCCGCGGCACCGGCCTGAACGGCTTGGCCGGTATCCGCCCCACACGTCCCGCCTCCCCTGCCCTCACCGTCGCTCGCCCACTACTCAACCTAAACCGCCAAGACATCCTCTCCTACCTGGAGCACCTGCAGATCACCGCGTGCCAAGACGAGCACAACCAGAGCGATCGTTTCTTTCGCAGCCGCTTGCGGAACGAACTCCTGCCGATGCTGGAGCGAGAATATCGCGGCTCCGCACGAGTCTCCCTGCTGAAACTGGCCCGTCAGGCACGAGAGGCCCAGGAGGCCCTGGCCCATGTCGCGCGCGAACTGCTCGAAAAGTGCGAGATCCGCGAGGCCCCCTGCCAGGTGACGCTGGGCTGCGAGCCGCTCCGCAACGTCCCCATTCACCTGAAACGCGAACTGTTCGTGCAGATCTGGGTGCGTCAGGGCTGGCCCCAGCAAGACATGTCACTGGAACATTGGCAAAAACTGGCGGAGATGGCCGGGGAGACACCCGCCTGCTACGACGCCGTGCTCCCAGGTCGATTCCATGCTACACGGCGAGAATACCTGCTGCAGATCCGCGAACCCGCTGCCCGGCAGTCTTGAGGCCCGGCAGTCTTGAGGCCCGGCAGTCTTGAGGCCCGGCAGTCTTGAGGCCCGGCAGTCCCCGCCCGCTGCCCGGCCCCCGAACCGATTTTCAGGGACTTGGGGGATTTC
>JBIIEC010000536.1:0-3615 GCA_044238045.1 Pirellulaceae bacterium
CGCGGACTGGCCACCGTCAGCCAGCCCCGCCCCCGCCGCGCCCGAACTCCATGTCCGCGCAACACTTCAAACCGCTCGCCAGCTCCCTCGGCCCGATCCGAGGTCTTGAGTAACCCAGCGGAAACGGCCGCGTTTCCGCCCGGCAACCCAGCGGAAACGGCCGCGTTTCCGCCCAGATTTCCAGCAGCAGCAGCGGCCGCATCGCAGATGGCCCGCGCGATGGGATGTTCGCTGTAACGCTCGACATCGGCCGCCAGGGACAACAGTTGGTCAGGGGAGGTCGTGCCCTGCGGATGCACCTCGGTGACAACGGGGCGACCGACGGTGAGCGTGCCGGTCTTGTCGAACAGGATGCAGCGGACGCGTCCCAGTCGTTCCAGGAACTCTCCGCCCTTCACCAGCGCCCCCAGTCGGCTGGCTCGATTCAAGCCGCAGACGATCGTGATCGGCGTCGACAGCACCAGCGCGCAGGGGCACGCGATGACAAGCATGACCAGGGAGCGAAAGAACCAGGGTCGGAAGAGCGTCGCGAAACTTTCGTCGACCGGGCCACTAGCGTTGGCCTGCTGCAGCCACATCCAGGCGGGAGGCAGCACGGCGGTGAGGACGGCCAGCAGCACGATGGCGGGCGTGTAGAAACGGGCGAAGCGATCGACGAGGCGTTCGAGGGGAGCGGGCATGGCCCGTGCGTCCTCCAGCAGCCGGGCAATGCGCGCGACGGTGCTTTCGCTCGCCACCCGCGTCACCTCGACCGTCAAACTGCCCTCGCCGCAGAGCGCGCCGCCGAATACGTTCGAGCCCACCGACTTCTCGACGGGCATGCCCTCCCCCGTCACCAGCGACTCATCCACACTCGATGCGCCCGCCACGACCACTCCATCGGTCGGCAGCCGCTCACCCGGCCTGACGAGCACGCGGTCGCCTACCTCCAACTGCTCGATCGCCACCTCCTGCGTCGTCCGACCGTCCGGCTCCAGCCGCCGCGCACGCCACGGCGTGAACTCCACCAGCGACTCCAATGCCCGCTGCGCGCGACGATGGCTCACCTGCTCAATCCACAGCGAGAGCCGGAACAGCACGACCAGCGAAGCGGCTTCCAGGTGTTCGCCCGTCGCCAGGGCCCCGAGCGTGGCCAGCACAACGAGCACATGCATGTCGAGTTGCTTGAGGCGCACGGCCTGCCAGGCGCGGGTCACCAGGCGCGGGAGCCCCAGCAGCACTACCAGCAGGGAACCGGCGAGCACCAGCGCGGCCCAACCGACCGAAGGTTCCGTCCCGCGGAACCGGGTGACCAAGCCACCGATCGCTATCGCCTCGACGGCCAGCCAGACGCCGGTGGCCATCAGAAAGTCGGGCGACTCGCGAACCAGTGTCCGGCCCGCTTCCCACCAACTCGACTCCTCGCGCGTCCGCACCGATTCGACGCGCAGACCAACGTGCATGACGCGTTGGGTCAAGCGTTCGGGAGTCCATAGCGACGGGTCGTAACCGACGCGCAGGGAGCGTGCCAGGTAGTCGGCCTGCAACGACAGGATGCCCGGGTCGTCCCGGAATGCGGCCTGAATCATCCCCAGCTCATGCGGACAGTCCAACTGCGGAATCAGCAGCGTCGTCCAGGAGGGCTCGGGGCGGTTCACGCGTTGACTTTCTCGATTCCGGCAAGGCCGGCAAGGTTTGGCGGACAGGCGAAATGTTTCAGCGTCGGCGGTTGCGTTCGTTCACGAAGAAGATCCGCCGTTCTCCCGCCAGGATCCTTCCCCGCCACGACCACGACGGCCCCGCCCCGGACCCGCAGTATATCGGGTGTCACCGATCGCCACTCAAATGGCCCTGAGGCGGACCGTTTTCGCCACGGATCCGTTGCCATCCGCCCTGCGACGCGGCCTCCCACAACGGCTCCCTGCGATTTCCTTGTCCATTGGTTGCGACCTCGCCGCCCGTCCGTTCAAATTGTGTCCACCGCCCCGCTTTCCGGAAGCCCCCCATGACCACCTCTTTTCTCACCACGCAGAACGCGCCGGGCACGATCGTCGCCAAGATCCGGGAACCGTTCCTCGACAACCTGGCGGCCTCCGACATCCTGCGATCGGAACTGGCGCACCTGGTCCAGGAACCGGGCTTGCGAGTCCTGGTGGTCGACCTGTCCGAGGTCAAAATGCTCGCCTCCTCCAGTTTGAGCGCGCTGCTGAAGACCCAGTCCCTGATGCGGGAACGAGGCGGTGAACTGAGGCTCTGCGCGATGCCCGATTTCGTCGTGGAGATCTGGCGGGTGATGAACCTGACAAATACCATCCTGCCGGTGTTCGAGTCGGCGTCGCAGGCATTGGCCGCGCCGCTCATCGCGTCCGGCAGCGAACCTGAGATCATGGAGACGTAGGCTCATCCACGGCACGTCGGTCGCTGGATCGCGTCGTGAACCGTTCCGCCCACCCTCCCGTTGTTCCTCCTTGCTTCCCTTTCCCCCCGGGCGTCGCCGCGGAACAACGCTGGGCGACCGACGCCGACAACCAGATTTTCGCTCCATGGTCGAAGAAACGGCTTCCCCATCCCCGACGCGTATCCTGCTGGTCGAAGACAGCCACACCGACGCTCAACTGGTGCAGGGCCACCTGAAGCGATCGGAGCAGGACATTCTCGTCGTGCGGCATACGACGCTGGCCGCCGGCCTCGCGCAGCTGACGCGCGGCGACATCGACGTGGTGCTGCTGGACCTCAACCTGCCCGACAGTCGAGGCCTGGACACGTTCAGAGCCCTTCACCGCCACGCGCTCGGCATCCCCATCGTGGTCCTCAGCGGCGAAGACGACCTGGGCTTGGCGCTGGAAGCCGTCAAGCTGGGCGCGCAGGACTACCTGACCAAGGGCGAGTTCAACCGCAGCTCCCTCACGCGTTCCGTGCGCTATGCCATCGAGCGAGCGCGGCGGCAGGACGCGGAGCAGGAGCTTTCCGCCGCCGGGGAGATCCAGCGCCGGTTGCTTCCCCAGCGTCCGCCGAGCATCGACGGATTCGACCTGCATGGGCGTTGCGAGCCGGCGCACCTGGCAGGCGGTGACTACTTCGACTACTTTCCGATGCCCAACCACCAGTGGGCCATCGTTGTCGCCGATGTGGCCGGCCATGGCATCGGTCCGGCGCTGATCATGTCCGAAACACGAGCGATCCTGCGGACACTGGCCCGCGTGCACACCGATCCCGGCGAGATCCTCACGCACGCCAACCAAGTGCTTGGAGAGGACCTGCTCCAGGAGACGTTCATCGCCCTGATGCTTATCTGCCTCAATCCCATCCGCGGCGAAATCACCTTCGCCAGCGCCGGCTTGCCCGCGCTGATGCTGGACGCGCACGGCTTCGTGGAGCAGCGGGTGGAGTCGTCCGATCCGCCGCTGGCGGCGTTGGACCACCATCCCTACCAGTCGCTCGGCCCCCTGCCCTTCGAACCGGGCGGAGCGATCCTGCTCTTCACCGATGGCATCGTGGAAGCGGCCAACGAACAAGAAGAACAGTTCGGCGAGACACGGATGCTGGAGGTGATCCGCGAGAACAGCCAGTTGACAAGCCGCGAAGCGATCAACAAGTTGTTCTTAAGCGTCGAACGCTTCGCCAGCGAGTACGCTT
>JBIIEC010000537.1:0-3603 GCA_044238045.1 Pirellulaceae bacterium
GGACAGCACGCAGTAACGAAACGCGCAGATGAAACGCGCGAAGATCAACGCGCACCGAACGCGCGGACACTTCAGCGCGACTTCAACGATCAGGCAGACCCTAACGAGGCCGCTTATCTTGAAGGCTGCGTGCACGGCGACATGTTCAGGAACGCCCATCCTTGCGACACTCCTTGACGATCGAGTTGCTTCTTGGTTCGCTGGTTTGACGCAGGGGGGTCCGCAACCTAGCATTGGCGCGGGGCACGCATGCGGTCGCCCCCTTGGATCGTTCACCCATCTCGCGGCTCTCCATTCGTGAGCGCCACGAAAAAGGCAAACCGGCCGCGAGGTCGGGACGCAAAGCCACAGGTCTCGTTCGAGACGGCTGGGCTGCCGAAGGCTTGCTGCACCACGACGCTCTTCTCGCGTCACCACGCGTACCTATTTCGGACCAACGTCCGAGGTGCTCCGCATGGACTGCGTGAAGACAAACACCTGGAGAGCCCTCTGATGAAAAGGCCACGCTTCCGCGCCGCGCGACTGGAATCCATGGAGCCGCGCCTGGCTCTTGCCGAGGCAGTGGCCTCGGAATTCACGGTGCTCGACTTTGAGGACACGGCGGTACCCGATCGCGCGTGGTTCAGTCGACAGCCGGCCGGCACCGTCGGAAATTTCGTGGACGGCAAGGGCGACAGCGGCCGCGACGTGCTTCGGCTGGCACCGCGCGAAGGGCGCAACGGCAGCACGGCGCTGCTGGTCGAATCGCCCAACGCCGCCGCGGGCCTGCCCGGCTTCTGGATCATGCGCAACTCGACAAACGGCTCCCAGGTTGGCAACGTCTACGACGAGAAGGCCTACTTCGTGCCGCGCGGCCAGCGCGCCAACCGGTTGGAGTTCTGGGTGCGTTTCGAGAAAGACTTCCGCCCCACCTCCGCCGCCTCCGCCTACGTCAACATCAACGTCGGAACCTACCAGTACGATCCGGCCAAGATCGGCTCGGACCGCGTCGTCGAATCCGACAACTGGCACTTCTATCACCAGTTCGTCCTGCGTCACGACCTGGCCAAGGACGGCTGGATGCACGTCGTCTTGAACGAGACGCCGCAGCACCAGCGCGGCCTTACGAAGTACCAACCGGCGAACAATCCGACCGGTGCCGCCGGGAACTATTGGGAGCTGGCCACGCGACTCTACATCGACCTGCACCCTTACTTCGGCGAACCGGAAAACGGCTACCCCGCGCGCATGTGGGTGGACGACATCAAATTCAGCTACGTGCCCGAGACGCCCGTCGTCGACGTGGACATCGAAGGCTGGGCCAACGACCAACCGCTGCAGATTCCCGCCGGCGAAACCAGCGAGTTCCTGGTCAACCTCACGAACAACAGCTCCGAACAGGCTTCGGGTCGAGTGGCCTTTCGATCCCACTACAGTTGGAAAGCCGCGCTGCTGGATCCCACCACCAAGCGCAGCGTTCAAGGCTCCATCCAGACCCTCGCCCCCCATGAAAAACGCTCCCTGATCCTGCAGTTCACGCCCTCGACCGACCTGGCCGTGGGTCGATCGGCGCGGCAAAGCGTCGTCTTCGTGCCCATCGAGGAGGAACGCCCCGGAAACGCCTCCAAGGCCGACCGCAACGTGCAGATCAACGCCGCCACCTACGGCATCTCCGGTCCCACGGACGCCAACATCGCGTCGGCCACGATCCGCACCGAGATCGGATCGCAAAGCAATCTTCCTCCTACCACCCAAGGCGGACTGACCTGGTACACCCGTCCCAACACGCCCCTGCAGGGAAAGCTCTCCGCCTCCGATCCCGATCGACAGAAACTCACTTTCGTTCTGAACAGCCAGACCTCCGAACGAGGCAACCTGACGCTGAATCCGAGCACCGGTGAGTTCTCGTTCGTTCCCAAGGCGGGCTTCAAGGGGCCGTTCCGCTTCCATTATGAAGTGACGGACGGTGTCAGCTCCTCGCGCAAAGTCGCCTCCTGGATCGTCGTCGGTGACAACACGGGAACCAATCCGGACCCCGATACGCCCCCCGATCCGGTTCCCACGCCCAACTCGGCTCCCGAAGCGGGTGACGATGCCAGCACGTGGCAGCGTCCCGGCCAGACCAATCCCCTCGCCGGCAACCTGCTCGCCAACGACTCGGATCCCGACGACGACACGCTGACCGTCACACGAGTCAACAACGTCCTGCTGAGCACTCGGTCGACGATCCAGGGAGCCCACGGTTCGCTGGCCGTCGAGGCCAACGGAGCCTACAGCTATACCCTCAACGAGAACGATCCCGATGTTCGCGATCAACCGGCCGGTTCCGAACTGGTGGAACAGTTCACCTACCAGGTTTCGGACGGCAGCTTGTCGGACATCGGACAGCTGACCATCCGCATCCAACGCTCGCCCGAGACTCCGGACGTCGCACGCGACGACGCGATCCTCCGCGATGGACAAAATTTCTCGGTCCTCGTATCCACGACCCAAGGGTTCGTGGAGCAGGAACTGCCGAAGTTCCCGACATCGGCGGGGACGTTGGGTGAAGTCCTCTATGGCGATGTGACCGGCGATGGACTGGACGATGTCATCGGCCGCCTGGGCAGCAACTGGTATGTGTCCTCACGCTCGTCGACGCAGGCCAACGCCGTGCCGTTTGGATTCTGGTCCACCAACGCCATCTGGAAGAACATCGCCCTCGGCGACTTCAACGGCGATGGCAAGGCCGACGTGATCGGTCAAACCGGCGGCGACTGGTGGGTCGGAACCTCCAACGGCTCTCGCTTCACCAACGCGCGCTGGGGCGCGTGGTCTCCCACTGCGGTCTGGAAGGAGATCCTGCTGGCCGACGTCAACGGCGACGATCGCACCGATCTCGTCGGCTTCGCCGCCAACGGCGCCTGGTGGGTCTCCGAGTCCAACGGTTCCTCCTTCGACACGCGCGCCTGGGGCCAGTGGTCCGACAAACTCACCTGGACCAACATCTCCGTCGGTGACTTCAATGGCGATGGCAAGGACGACATCCTGGGCATGACCGACGGTGGCTGGTGGGTCGCTCGCTCCACCGGACAACAGTTCACGACCGATCGCTGGGGCCGCTGGTCCACGGCCGTGACGTGGACCGATTTCCAGGTCGTCGATCTTGACGGCGACGGACGCGACGATGTCCTGGGCCGCACGGGCCGCAGTTGGTGGCTCTCCGTTTCCAATGGCACGATGCTGAATAACGTCGCCATCGGCAACCTGCCGACGGCCCTGACCGCCTGGCAAGGCCTCGGCTTCGGTGACTTCAATGGCGACGGGCGCGACGAACTGTTCGGTTCGAACGACGACAGCTGGTATGTCGGCGACCTGTCGAATAACCAGCTTCGCATGCTCACCCGCGGCTCCAACGCTCGCAGCGCCGGAGCGGTGGTCCACATCGGCAACGTCGCCGTCGGTTAAGACGTCGCCGTCGGCTCAAGGTGGCCTGCGGCGCAGCCGGACGCTTCGCCGTCGGATTCGTCGCACGCGGCCAGCAAGGAGTGGATCCACGCAGGGATCCACGCAGGGATCCACGCAGGGAATGCGGGGAGCGGCCGGCGTTCCTCCCGGCCGTCAAGGCTTTCCAAGGGGCTTACG
>JBIIEC010000145.1:0-12292 GCA_044238045.1 Pirellulaceae bacterium
GTCGCGGAGGTAGAGCAGCAGAAGGCCGACAAGCGACTTCGGCAGCAGCAAGAACGCCGTTTCGCCGTCGCCTCGCTGCAGGGACTCTCGCCCGAACAGCTGTCGGCCAGCGTGGTGGTCGCACTCGGACTGGACGAACGCTTCCGCGCCGAAGCGACCAGCGAGTGGCAGGACAAGAACAAGGAGAAGCCGCCCGCCGAGATCGACGCGGCACAGAAGGCTGCCGAGATCGAAGCGGCGTTCCAGTTGCGGTGCAAACAGGTCGAGGACACGCTCGTGTCGCTCTTCGCCGCTCCGCCTGGAACCGTGCAGGACGCCTTCCAGGCCACCGTCGACCAGGCGCTCTTCTGGGACAACGATGGCCGCGTTCATTCGTGGGTCGCGCCGAGCGGCGGTAACCTCGCGGAACGGCTGGTCGCGCAGGCCGACGATGGGCAGGTGACGGACCAGGTCTATCGCAGCCTGGTGAGTCGATCGCCGACGAGTGAAGAACGACGCGTCTGGGGTGAGTATCTGTCGACTGCGGGCGGCGAGCGTCCGCGGGCGATCCAGGACATGATCTGGAGCCTGCTGACGTCGATCGAATTCCGGTTTAACCATTAGGGAACGGCCGAAGCCCGCGTGCGATCCGCACGGAGCAACTCGGCGCATTGGAGGACCGAAGCATGAAGTGCACTTATGCCTGCGGGTCGTCGGACCATCGTCTTGCGCGGCGGCATTTTCTTGGGCGACTCGGCGCGGGCTTCGGCCTCGCTGGCAGCCTGGGGCTGGCGGCCGGCGCAGGTGGGTTCGCGTCGCTGGTGCAGCCCGCCGCGGCCGCCTCGCTCGCCTCGGCCCAGAAACGCGTCCTCGTCCTGTTCCTCGCCGGCGGCTCCAGCCAGCTCGAATCGTGGGACCCCAAGCCGCGCACGGACACCGGCGGACCGTTTCGCGCCATTCCGACGTCCGTGCCGGGGGTGCACCTCAGTGAACTGCTGCCACGCACGGCCCAGCAGATGCACCTGATGTCGATCGTCCGCAGCGTGAACACGAAGGAGAATGATCACGGCAAGGGCCAGTACATGATGGAGACGGGCCGCGCGCAGATGGGGGCTGGCGAGTATCCGCACCTGGGTGCCGTGATGGCCAAGGCGCTGTCGGCCGACGATTCGCCGCTGCCGGGCCATGTGCATGTGTCGCCCGGGGGCGGCGGATCGCGCGGCAACGATGCCGCCTACCTGGGGCCCAAGTTCGGACGCATCGTCGTGGGCGCGGCCGGCGGTGGGGTCACCAACAGCCAACGCAGCGATGCGATCTCCGCCGACCAGGACGTGCGACGCCAGTCCATGCGGCGACTGGTCAACGATCACTTCGTCACGCGGCGGCGCACGGCCGAGATGGATGCCTACACGCAGAGCTACGAGCAGGCGCTGCAGTTGATGGAACGACGGGATGTGTTCGATGTCGGTCGCGAACCGACCAGCTTCCTGGAACGATATGGCGACCATGCCCTCGGTCGGCAGTGCCTGCTCGCCCGGCGACTGCTGGAACACGGAGTCACCTTCGTCCAAGTCGCGCACTCCAACTACGATACGCACAACGAGAACTTCGACTTCCACCTCGAGCAGATGGCCGAGTTCGACCAGGCCTACTCGGCGTTGCTCGTCGACCTGCACGAACGCGGCATGCTCGAGTCGACGCTCGTGGTGGTGATGTCCGAATTCGGCAGGACGCCGCATATCAACCAGTACTACGGACGCGACCACTGGGGCCAGGCATGGTCCGTAGCGCTGGCCGGCAGCGGGATCCAGCCCGGAGCGGTGATCGGCAAGACGAATGCGAACGGCACCGAGGTGGTCGATCGCGAGGTCGACCATCGACATCTGTTCCATACTTACCTGCGCGCCGTGGGCCTCGACTCCCAAGGTGAGTTCCATGTCGAGGGACGCAGCATGCCGATGGCCGATCCGGCGGCCGGGCCGATTGAGGAGTTGCTGGCGTGAGCGATGCGGCGAATCCCGCCGGCGGGAAGCCGGATCCTGCCGTCGAAGAAGCCGCCGTGCCCGCGCCGGACTTCCTGCCCGGCAAAGTCGTCCACCAGCTGCCGTATACCAGCCCACTGGTGGCCTGTCGTTTCGACCCCAGCGGAAAGTCGGTGGTCACCGGCTCCCACGATGGACAGCTTCAACGCTGGGACCTCGCCACCGGCGCGAAAATCGACCTGGTCGGCCATGAGAGCTGGGTGCGCGCGATCGGCTTTTCGCCCGACGGCAGCCAACTGTTCACCGGCGGCTATGAAGGACGGCTGATCTGGTGGGCCTGGGAAGGCAACACGGCAAAGATCGTCCGCCAGGTGGAAGCCCATGACGGATGGATTCGCGCACTGTCGGTCAGCGCAGATGGCAAACAGGTCGCGACCGTCGGCAACGATCGGCTCGTGAAAATCTGGGATGCCGCGGCGGGGACGCTGCTTCAGACCCTCACCGGCCACCAGGCACACATCTACAGCGTGCTGTTTCCGCACCTGCCGGGCGTGCTGCTCACCGGCGACCTGCTGGGCGTCGTCCATCATTGGGACCTGGCACTTGGCAAATCGGTGCGAACGCTGGACGCGAAGGAGCTGTTTTCGCCGAATGAAGGCCAGGGCGCCCAGTACGGTGGTGTGCGGTCGATGTCACTGCGAGCCGACGGCCAGCAGTTGGCCTGTGGCGGGCTGCACAAGGCGACGAATCCGTTTGGAGCGGTGCAGGAGCCGCTGGTGCTCGTGTTCGACTGGGAGTCGGGTCAGAAGTCGCGGACGCTGACGGCGGAAGGAATCCCGCAGGGAATCATCTGGCGCGTGGTCTACCATCCAAGCGGCATTCTGTGCGCGGGATCGGGCGGCGGCAGCGGCGGCTTCCTGCTTTGCTGGCGCGAGGGAACCGACACGGCGTTCCACAAGTTTCAGCTTCCCAGCACCGCGCTCGACATGGACCTGCATCCCGCATCGCGCCAGTTCGCCACGGCCCATCACGACAAGCACCTGCGCGTCACTAGCGTGGCTTGAACGCCCGTCGTTCACTCGTACCGGATCGCCACGATCTCGAACTTCAGCTTGCCACGAGGCACGGCGATCTCGGCCCGTTCGCCGACCTTCTTGCCGAGCAGTCCCTGGCCCACGGGGCTGGAGATGAGGATCTTGCCTGTGTCGTAGTCCTCTTCGCCGGCGCCGACCAGCGTGAACTCCTCCTCATCGCCATAGTCGAGATCCTTGACCACGACCGTGGCGCCGAAGGCGACCTTGTCCTTGGGCGCCTGGCTCGGATCGACGATCGAGGCCTTGGCGAGTTTGCCGCGGAGCAGATTGATCTTGGCCTGCAACATGCCTTGCGATTCGCGAGCGCCGTGGTACTCGGCGTTCTCCTTCAGGTCGCCTTCCGCCCGGGCGTCCGCCAGGCGTTTGACGATCTTCGGCATCTCTTCGTTTTCCAACCGATCCACTTCGGCCTTGATCTTGTTGTAGCCCTCGCGGGTCATGGGGATCATGTCGGACATGGCCAAATCCTCTTGCTACAGAAAAACAGACGGCCTCGTGGAAGGCCGTCTTTTGACGCGCCGGGGCGGAACGGCTTCATAGGGCGACGCCTGACAACTGGCCAAGCGTGCTGCCGAACCCCCTCCAGCGAACGACTTATTGTGGGACACGCGGAGGCCGCTGTAAAGTCCGCTGGGCGGGCTGGGTCCCGACGAGCACCGGGGCCTTCGCGGCAGTCTGACGGAAAGGGCGGTTGCGCAGTTTCGTGGGCCGGCGACGGGCCAGGCTGCCGGCCCTGAGCAGCGGCTGGCTAATTCGATCGGCAGAGGCAGCAGGCAGAGCAATAGAACTGCCCTCATCGGACGCCGGTTCGCGACCAGCCAACTGGCGGATGGGCCCATCGCAGGCTGAAAACTTAAAGCGGAACCATGCAGCGGAGGGGCCCGGCGAAGGCCCGGGCTGCGGCTCGCAAGAATCGCCCGCGGGCCGCTTCAGTTTTCCATGCCTTCGGGCAGGTAGAGAATGCACCCGCAGGACTTGCACTGCACGGGCTTGTGCATCCGCAGTTCGTTGAGCACCTGGGTGGTGATGGTCGTGTAGCAGCCGCCGCAGCATTCGCCATCGAGCGGAGCCAACGCTTCCTCGCTGCGGCCGCGCACGAGTCGTCGGTAGTTTTCCAGGAAATCCCCGGGCAGGCCCGCTTCAACAGCGTTCAGGTCCTTGGTGAGCCGTTCGATGTCGGCCTCGATCACGCCGCGTTCCTCGTCGACGCGTTTCCGGATGGCCGCGAGATCGACGTCGGCCTTCTTGCGATGCTCCTGCATCTCCTTGTTCTGCGCGACCAGTTCGGAATGCTTCTCCAGCAGTTCGAGGATTTCATCCGAGAGCACGCTGTTGGCCTGTTCGTCGGCGGCGATCTGTTCCACCAGCGTTTGGTACTCGCGATTGGAACTGGCGGCGTTCAGCTTGGCCCGGGCGTCGACGATGCGGCTCTCACGCTGCTTCAGCAGTAGTTCCTTCTGGTCGGCCGACATGCGGGTGCGGAGCGTCTCTTCCTTGAGGGCGACGAGTGCGGCGTCGACCTGCTGGATGGCGGTCTCCGAGACCTGAATCGTGCGCGGGCCGCGGAGCAGGCGGCTGCGGAGGTCGCTGAGCTGGCGGAGGATGCGGTGGATTTCGCGAAGCACGGAGGCCGTGACCGACATGGGCAGACGCTTCTCTTTCGTGAGGTGGAGTGTGCGGCGAGGCGGCGGCGGTTGGGAACCGCGCGCAGAGGAGCGGAGTCGCCGCAGGGGAGCGGGGATGCCGTCGGCGGTCGCGCCGGACGCGGTGGGCACCGGCGGCAGGTAGCGCCGGCGGTGCTGCCCGTCCGGTGACGCGGCGCACGCGTCAGACCAGCGGGTCATCCTTGCGAGCCCACGTTGGGTTCCAGGTGAAACAGGCTGACATTATAGGAGCAGTGAAAAACGAGCCGCCAGTACCATTGTGCGGAGAAGCGACGGAATCGTCGCGTTATCGGCAGGCGGGGATCTCGAAACCATGATCGGGTCGAGTTCACTGAATGCGAAAAGGAGTGGGGGCACGGGGGTCCGGAAGTCGCTTCCGAAGAGAAGCGCGGGCCAGCAAGTGGCCGGCCCGATCGCTGCCGAGTTAGCGGGGGGGCGAGAGGACAGAGGGTCTGAGAGGACCGAGGGGCTTTGGTTCCGGGAGAGAGCAGGGGGGAGCAGAGGTCGCCGGGCAGGCGGGCCAGGCCGGCCCTCGGCGCGAGGTGGAGTTGTCCCCGCGTCGAGGGCTAACCGATTGTTGCGCAAGGCGTGCGGCCCGCAGCGCACTCCGTGCGCGGCCTGGTCACCTGACAAGCCCGGTCAAGCGTTCATGCGTCGCAGCCGATCAGGCCGCGCCGCGCATGAAGCCTTGGAGCAACTGGCTGCGCACCGGGTGCTGCAGTTTGCGCACGGCCTTGGCTTCGATCTGGCGGACACGCTCGCGCGTCACCTTGAAAATCCGGCCCACCTCCTCCAGCGTGTAGGTGTATCCGTCGCCCAATCCGTATCGCAGCCGGATGATCTCCCGCTCGCGGTAGGTGAGCGTCTTGAGCAGCTGGTCGATGCGTTGCCGGAGCATTTCATTGGAGGCGTTGCGGACGGGGTTGTCCGAGCTGTGGTCCTCGATGAACTCGCCGAACGCCGCGTCCTCGCTGTCGCCGACGGGTCGGTCGAGGCTGACCGGATGGCGGCCGATGTCCAGCACGCGGCGGACTTCGTCGACATCCATGCCCGCCCGGTCCGCGATCTCGCTCGTCGATGGCTCACAACGCTTCTCCTGCTGCAGCTGCTTCTGGATGTTCCGCAGCTTCGAGAGCACGTCGATCATGTGGACCGGGATGCGGATGGTCCGCGCCTGGTCGGCGATCGCGCGCGTGATCGCCTGGCGGATCCACCAGGTCGCGTACGTCGAGAACTTGAAGCCGCGCCGGTACTCGTACTTGTCCACCGCCCGCATCAGGCCCGTGTTGCCCTCCTGGATCAGGTCCAGGAAGCTCAGCCCGCGGTTGCGATACTTCTTGGCGATCGACACGACCAGTCGCAGGTTGCCGTTGCTCAGCTCCCGCTTCACCTGTTCGTACAGCCGGAACTCCTCCGCGAATCGTTCGCACTTCCCGCGAAGGCTGCGCGGGCTCTCCTGCGTCTGCATGAGGAGCTGCCAGAGTTCGCGGCGGAGCGTCGAGCGGACGGAGGCATTGGACGGGTGGTCCGAGAGGTGGGCGAGCTGCTGCTGGATGAGTTCGATGCGGCGCGCGGCTTCCTCGATGATCTTCATCAGCGGCTGCACGCGACGCGTGCGCAGACTAAGCTCCTCGACCAGCTGCAGGCACTTGCGCCGGCGTCGGATGAAGCTCTTGCGGATCGCGGCACGCTCCTCCTCCGAGAGCGATTTGCCGACCAGTCGGGCGAATTCGGCTTCGTTCTGCCGCAGCAGCTCGTCCAGCGTCCGCAGGTTGTGCGGCATGCGCGCCAGGATCTGCTCCTTCGTCAGCTGCTCGGTCAACGACACCTTGATCGTGCGGTCGAAGGGTAGTTCGCCCGAGTAGACTCGCTTCAGCGTTTCGACCGTGTGCCGCATGGCGAGGTGCGTGCTGAGCACCGTGCGGCGGAATCGCTTGCGCGAGACCTCGATCTTCTTCGCCAGCGCGATCTCCTGCTCGCGGCTCAGCAGCGGGATGCTGGACATCTGGTTGAGGTACATGCGGATGGGATCGCTGTCCATCTTCCGCACTTCCTCGGCCGGCGGCGGACCCAGCACCAGTTCGGCCGATTCGTCGCCGGCGTCCAGGCTCTCCTCGGCGATGCGAAGTCCCGGGCGGGCGTCGGACAGAAACTCCGCCGGCTCCGACTCCAACAGCCGGATCCCTCGTTCGTCGAGAGCCAGCAGGAGATTGTCGAGCTTCTCGGGGTTCACATCCTGGTCGGGCAGGTAGGCATTCACCTCGTCGTAGGTCAGGTAGCCCTGTTCGCGTCCCTTGGAAATGATGGCATCCAAGGCAGTGTCGAGATAGGTCATCGCGTGCAACCTCCTGTGCATTGCGGGCCTTCCATGCCGGACGCCTCCGCGCGTTTGCGGGCAACGCGGCGCGTCCGATCGGCACAGGCTTGTCGCTCTTCCTTGAGAAACAATGAACCTGTCCGATGTATCGTGCGGGCCCTTCGTCCGCTGGCGAACGAAGGCCGTGTCGGGAGCTGGCGGGTGGATCGTTACTCGCCCATCAGCTCCAGTTTGTGTTTCATGATCGCGAGCAGCGTGTCCAGCTGCTCCTGTTCGCTGAGCTCCTCGCTCTCCAGTGCCGCTTGCTGGCGGCGCAGGGTTTCCTCGGTGATGCGTCGCGAAAAGGCCAGGGTCAGGTCTTCCAGCAGCATGTTGTAGTCCACCTGATGCTTGCTGCGTCCCGACTCGTCCAGCTCCACCAGCAGGCTCTTCATCTGCGGATCGTCGAACGCCAGCAACAGGCTGCTGAAGTCCACGGCCACTTCGGCCGCGGCCAACTGTCCGACCTGTCGGTAGATGTCCCGGGCCGTGCTCGTCCGCAGTTCGGTCACGTCGATGCGGTCCAGCACCACCGGCACATAGGCCGGCACCTGGAGCAGCATCTCGAAGAGTTCCCGCTCCACCGGTTCCAAACGCGGCTTCGGCTCCGACGGCAGGGACGCGACCGGTTCGGGGGCGCGAGGAGCGATCGGCGCCGTGGCCTTGGCCCGTTGTTCGAGCACGCGTTCGCGGAGTTCGCCTTCGTCGAGCCGGAATTCGCGCGCCAGCCGGTTGAGGATCTGCTGCTCGCGGATTCGCTGCGCGGCCTGCCCGGCGGGCGGGCCCTGCGAGGAGCGGGCGAGGGTGGTGAGCAGCGATTCCAGCGCGCGGTTGGCTGCGTGCGTGTCACGCAGCAGGTCGATGCCACGCGTCTCCATGCGGATCCGATGCTCCCAGGCATCCGGCGCTTCCCCGGCGTGCGCGATCAATGCGTCCGCTCCATGCTGCAGCACGTAGTCGCACGGGTCGAGGTTGTCCGGCAAGGTCACGATCCGCAGGTCCACCTGGTTCGTGATGAACAGCTCCAGCACTTCGTTCGCCCGCCGCTGGCCCGCGCTGTCGCCGTCCAGGATCAACGTGATGCGATCCGTGAATCGCTTCAGGAGCGGCAGGTGGCGCGGCCCCAACGCCGTGCCCAGCACGGCCACCGCCTGCCCGATGCCCGCCTGCTGCGTGATCACGACGTCCGTGTAGCCCTCCATCACCATCACGTTCCGCTCACGCACCACCGCGTCCCGCGCCCAGTTCAATCCGTACAACTGCTCGCTCTTGGAGAACAGCTTGGTTTCGGGCGAGTTGATGTACTTGGCCGTCTTCTCGTCGGCCAGTTCCGGCAGGATGCGCCCGCCGAGTGCGATGGGACGAGACTGCAGGTCGAGGATCGGAAAGATTGCGCGGCCGCGGAAACGGTCCAGCCAACGGCCCGACTTCTCACTCTGCGTCACCAGGCCCGTGGCGTTCAGGAGCGGCACGGGGATCGACTGCCGCGCCGCGCGGTCCAGCAGCCACTGCCAGCCCGGCGGAGCAAACCCCAGCTTGTATCGCTCGAAACTCTCCGGCGTGATGCCGCGTCGCGCCAGGTAGTCTCGCGCGCCCGCCGCCTCCACAGACTCCAACAGATGTTCGTGGTACTGCTGCGCGGCCCAAGCCATGACGCGGTACAACGCCGACTTGTCGTCCGGACTGCCCGGCGCCACCGGCTTGCCGGCCGGAGCCAGCACGATCCCCGCCCGGTCGGCCAGCATCTCAATCGCTTCGCGGAACTCCACGCTCTCCCGCTTCATCACGAAGCTGAAGATGTCGCCACCAATGTCGCAGACCCAGCACTTCCACGATTGGCGGTCGGGATTGACCTGCAGACTGGGACGCGAGTCCGGATGCCAGGGACAGATGCCGACGTAGTTACGGCCCTGGCGACGCAGGTCAATGTGCTGGCCGACCAGATCGACAATGTCGACCGCCTGGCGAACACGTTCCTTAGCGTCTGGAGAACCTGCGTACACCGGCGACTCCTGCGGCTTGGCTATAGGGACAGAACCCCTGCGCTGGCCGCGATGCGCGATCCACCATCCATGGTGGCCCGGTACCGCCGGCTGAATCAATCAGCAGAGTGCTCTCCATAGCACGGCTCACAATTATAAACACGTCGACCCGGCGGTCAACACGAACCCTAAAAGGAGCGCGGCCGTCCCGGCCGCCCTTGATTAAGAACCAAGTCCAAACTTTGGTTTAACGCGTCATCGTCGCCCGGAACGCCGGGTCCCGGCCGCCCTTGATAAGAACCAAGTCCAAACTTTGGTTTAACGCGCCGTCGTCGCCCGCAACGCCGGGTCCCGGCCGCTCGAAACCCACTTTCACCTGGTCTTGAGCGCCCAAAAACTACGTCGAGTCCGCTGTGTTGTGTTTGCTTTTTATTTTTCTTTACGCCGGGGCATGGCGAGGCGTGTCGTCGAGGCGACCTGAGCCGCCGCAGGATCTCCGCGACTTCATGCGCGGTGCGTTGGAAGGCCTGAGAAGGAAACATGGGCCAAGATCCGGTCGATCATCGCCACGGCCGCCGCATCGGCTGCGTAGGGTCATCGGGCCACCTCCCACTGGAGGCGTTCGTTCGACATGGGGCCGCGATCGGCCATGATTTGGCGTGCCAGCAGATCCCGGGTCCACTTCAGCAGGAACATCGACGGGTCATGCGTTCCTGAGGCGCGCTTCAATTGTTAACTCGCATTGATTTTGCTTGACGCTTCCGGCTGGGCAAGGTTGGGACGCAGGCACCCAGCGCGCGTTCTCCGGCTTGGCAGACTACTCCCAATAGGTGGATCGCTCCTGGGAACGCAAGTTGCGCGGCGCGGGTGGGGTGGGGAATTCGCTTGAAATCTTTCCGTGGCAACGTGATAATGCGGGTCCGACGGCGGAGACCGATGTCGCTTTTGAACGGCGATCCCACCTCGAGTTTCCGTCCGCCCCGCCTTGTCATGCGAGTCGTATCACTCGGCCTCCCCGGCCGTAGGTTGCTCGCGCACTCCCGCCCACCCAAAAACCGGCCTTCTTGGTCATCCCTCAAGGAAGGACCCCTCCATGGTGCGTTCCCACATTCTTCATGCGAGATCCGTCTGCGCACTGTTTTCGCGAGGCCGCTTCGCGTCGGTCGCCGTCTGGGCGCCCCTGGCTTGGGCTGCCCTGGCCGGTGTCGTCGACGCGGGGTCGCTGACGCTCGACTCGGGCCGTGGCGCGGGGCAGGTCGCCGTCATCGCGGGAAAGGATGGCCGGCAGCAGTTCATTGCCACTTATGTGGATGACGCGGGCGCCAGTCGTGATGTGACGCGCGAGTCCACGTACGAAGTGAGCCCGGCCGGCATCGTGTCGGTGGATGCGAACGGTCTGGCGATTCCTCAGTCGGAGGGGACCGCGACCATCACCGCGGTGGGGCCCGAAGGCCTGAAGTCCCAGGCCGAAGTGCGGGTTGAGCACTTCCAGGTCGACCTGCCGATCAACTTCTCGAACGAGATCGTGCCGATCTTCACCAAGCATGGTTGCAACGGCGGTGGTTGCCACGGCAAGGCCAGCGGCCAAAACGGTTTCAAGCTCTCGCTGCTCGGCTTCGAACCCGGCGAGGACTTTGAGTTCCTCACCAAGGAAGCCCGCGGTCGCCGCCTGTTCCCCGCCGCGCCGGAGCGTAGCCTGCTCCTGCAGAAGGGCACGGCCCAGGTGCCGCACGGTGGTGGCGCTCGCCTCGAAGCCGACTCGCCCGCCTACCGCATGGTACACCGCTGGATCGCGCAGGGCATGCCCTTTGGTTCCGATGCCGATCCCGTCGCCACGCGCATCGAGGTCTTTCCTCGCGACCGCGTGATGACGAAGGAGGCCTCGCAGCAGTTGGTCGTGATCGCCCACTATAGTGACGGCAGCACGCGCGACGTGACGCGGATGACGACACTCACTTCGAACGACGCCGAGATGGCCGAAGTCTCGCCGGCCGGTCTCGTCAAGACGCACGGCCAGACGGGCACCGTCGCCGTGATGTGCATCTTCCAGGGCCATGTCGACGTGTTTCGCGCCACGCTGCCGTTGGGAGTGGAGGTGACGAACCTGCCCGAACCGGCCAACTTCGTGGACGAGCTGGTGTTCAACCAGCTGAAACGCCTGGGACTGCCGCCATCGGCCGTATGCGACGACGCCACCTTCCTGCGCCGCGTGACGATCGCCGTCGCGGGACGCGTGCCGACGCTGGCCGAATCGCAGGCCTTCCTCGCCGATCAGGATCCGAACAAGCGGGCCGCGACGATCGCCCGCCTGCTCGACAGCACCGACTACGCCGACAATTTCGCCACGAAGTGGGCGGCGATCCTCCGCAACAAACGCTCCAAGGACGAGGACAAGCGGGCCACGTTCGCTTTCCACAGCTGGATTCGCGACAGCCTGCACGAGAACAAGCCGTACGACGAGTTCGTGCGCGACATCGTGACGGCGACGGGCGAAGTCAGTGTCTTCCCGCCGGTTGCCTGGTATCGCGAACTGCGCGAGCCTTCGGCGATGGTCGAGGATACGGCGCAGCTGTTCCTCGGTATGCGGATCCAGTGCGCCCGCTGCCACCACCATCCGTTTGAGAAGTGGAGTCAGCGCGACTACCACAGCTTCTCGGCGTTCTACTCGCGACTGGGCCGCAAGCCGACGCAGTTCGCGGGCCAGGACCAGATCTTCCACCAGCAGGGACAGCCGACCGCCCAGAATCCGAAGACGGGCGAACAGCTGGTGCCGGCCGGTCTCGATGCCAAGCCGCCCGCCATCTCGCCGCTCGACGATCCGCGTGACGCGCTCGTCGACTGGATGACGCAGAAGGACAATCCGTTCTTCGCCAAGGCGCTGGTCAACCGCTACTGGAAGCACTTCTTTGGTCGCGGCTTGGTCGATCCGGAGGACGACATGCGGGTCACCAACCCCGCCTCGAATCCCGAACTGCTCGATGCGCTCGCCCAGGACTTCATCGACCACCAGTTCGACCTCAAGTACCTCGTTAGCCTCATCTGCAACTCGAAGACCTATCAGCTGAGTGCCGAGCCGAACGAGTACAACCAGAACGACAAGCAGAACTATGCTCGTTTCTATCCGCGGCGGCTCGATGCCGAAACGATGCTGGACGCCATCGACCAGGTGACGGGCGTGCCCACGGCGTTCGCCGGCATGCCGGCCGGCGTGCGCGCCGGGCAGCTGCCCGACAAC
>JBIIEC010000146.1:0-12237 GCA_044238045.1 Pirellulaceae bacterium
ACACGCTTCCGTGTATGGAGCCGCCAATCCCTGTCGCGTCGGGTCGTGCCGTCGGCATTCATTGGTCACTCGCGACCCGCGAGGAAATGGGAGGGCAGGTTCCCCTCCAGGGATTCTGCCGAGCAGTGCCAGGTCACCACGCTGATCACGCGCTCCGCACTGCGCCCGCGGCGCGCCCCAGCAGCAAGGCTGTCTCGCAGCGTATCAGAGCGCGGCACAAGCGAAGACGGTCGGCGGTGCTTAGTTCCGCCTCCGCGATGGTTTTCCCACAGGACAACCCCGCAGCCATCCACTGCAGGCGATGGTAACGCCAGCCGCGCGACAGTGACGACCTCTGATATCGTTTCCGATACAGCACTTCCGGGACCCGCACACATTCGCCGAGCAAGGCCAGATGAAGCACAAAAGGCCAGTCCGCGGCGAATTCGCCGGCCAGATGACGTCGCAAGCCGCCGATGCGCCGTGCCGCCTCGCGGCGGAACAGGCCTCGAAACGGAATCCACCACCCTTCGTTGCGCGCAAGCACCCGCCGGGCCCGCTCGACGGGACTGGCAACGCCATCGAGGTCCGCATACCGTTGTGTCGCCGACTGGATGCCCACGCCGTCTGGCAACGGACGGATGACCTCCATGTCGCTGAATGCCAAAGACACGCCGGGGTTTTCGGACAAGACCCGGGACAGCGTTGCCACATAGGACGGTTCCAACAGGTCATCGTGGGGTGCGAGAAACAGATGGTCGCCCTGGGCATGCTTCAGCAACAGATTCGTATTGCCGATCCAGCCCCGATGTTCCCGCTGCACGATCACCGAGAACCGTGAATCACGACGGGCGAATGCCTGGCAGCGGTCCTCCGTGTCATCGGTCGATCGATCGACCGAGATGAGAATCCGCAGATTGGGATACTTCTGGGCCGCAAGTGACTGCAGGGTGTCCTCGATGAACGACGACGCGTTGTAGGCAGGCACGCACGCGACGACCCTGGGAGTCCCGGTCGATCCGTTCATGTGCGAGTCCTCTTCAACAACGCATGGTCCACCCGTTCGGCCGCCTCCAAGGCGAACAACGGAGCCGTCGTCAGCTTTCCAGGATCGACGCTGTGGTAGTTGCCCTGGGAGTGCACGCCGACGCGCGTTCGCACATGCAGGCCGCTGGCGGCGTCATCAATGTCCGTCTGACCGTAAGCCACGATCGCTCCCGCATCGACCTGCATCACCTCGACATCCGCCATGCCAGGCATCCAGCGGCCGATCTCTTCCACGGTCTCCCTTGCCACGCGAGCCGCCACCTCGGGCGGCGGCGTGCCACGGCACGCCAGGTCCCACGTTCGCGGCGGCTCCACTTCCGTGCTCCAACCTTGCAAAGCGGACGGGTACCACGAAAGGTACACGGTACCATTCGGCCGCACCACCGCATCGCCATATCGCCCCAGCACCATCGTCGCCGACGGGCTTGTCATGCACTCCATCGGAGTCCTGGCGATGACTCGGTACTTCAGTCGATGGAGCACACCTGGGACCACGGGAAGACCGAGGGTCTGATCCAGCTTCAGCCTTCTTTCCCAAGTCGCATTCACAATCTGGCTGGCTGACAGAGCAAAGTGGTTATCGCCATTCACTCCCTCCACGACCAGGGTGCGATCATGCGCTGTCACGCGACGCACCTCATGTTTGGCCAGGACACGGACATTCGGCCTGCGAAGCAACTCCGCGCGGATCGCCACTGCCAGATCCTCGGTATCAATCGCACGCTCGACCGTCTGAAATGCCGCCTGGAACGTGCCCGGTCGAAAGTGCTGGCACGCGTCCCGCTCCGGCAGTTTCTCGACGAGCTGTCGCGGCCGCTCGCCCAGGTAGTCCAGCCGTGGGTCGTCGCGTAACTCCGCCTGCCAGATTTCGGAGAGGCGTCCATAAAAGGACATCAGCTGCGCCGGCGACCGCAACGAGCCATGAGCGACGACGTACACGAACGGCGTCGATGTGCGGATCCGGTCCACGCCATCACCAAGCCACCTGGCCAGAAGCGACCGGAACCTCAACGCGGCCTGTAGCTGCAGCACTCCCGTCGCAAGCGTGACGTCGTTGGCGTAGACCAGCCCCAGATGGATCTTGCCCTCGTTCCGAAGGCTCGCCCGCGACATCAGCTCGACGTCCTGCTCGACAATCGTCACGTCGTGGCCGCGCCCGGCCAGCTCCAGCGCCGTGCAGCAGCCGGTCAGTCCGCCTCCCATGATTGCGACGCAGGTTGTATTCACCAGTATGTCTCCGCGCCGGCCCCGACCGTCCGCCTACGCAACGACGCGCCAGGTCCACCACGTCGTTGGCTCTTGGGCATGGAAGCACGCATGCCATCACGCAGTGGAAGAGGCCTGCGTGGTCGTGTGCCGACCGAACGGCCTGCGCGGTCGTGTGCCGACCGAACGGGACGTCTCGCACATCCACGTCGAGCTGGACAGCATATCCTTCCACCGCCCCTCTCGCGTAGCGCCCTGGTCGCCCGATGACGTGAGGTTGCTGACCAGCGACGCTGGGGTTTTGTCTCGCTGAACAGCCGACTGAATCGATGTCGCCTTGCATGCGGCAGCGAGAGCCCTGGGCGTCCTTGGCACAAGCGTTCCTCCGGTCGACCGATCCCCGCCGCCTTGAGTGTACACTTTATCAAGGTTCCCACTGTTGAGCGTTCATATCAACGGTACTATTTGCCCCTCGGTCGTCGCACCAACGCCAATCGCGGAACTCCGGACCCCAGCGGCCGTCCTGCACGAGGATCCTCCGCACGTTCCTCCGCGTTGCCGCGCACACGCCAGTTCATGACCGGGCGGTGATTCCTCCGCTGCCCGACGTCAGGTGCTTCTCCAATCCGTTCCCGTCCTCGACGCACATCGGTCTGACGTCGCTCGCAGGATGCGCCGGCGATGTGCCAGATCTGGTTGAACTGCGTGAAGACGCACGTTGACCACGACTTGCGGGAACTGCGGGGCGGCCCGTCGCTCGGGTGAAGCCGACAACGCCGCAACGTCTTTACGATCCTGCGCGACTCGATGGCGTTACTCCGACCACTCGGTGCCATCTTCCGAATTCGCTGCGCCTGTCATCCGCTGGTGCGTCTATCGCTGGACTGAGGAGTCGGATCCTCAACTTGTGTCTTTTCAGTGCTTCGCTTGGCCGCGAACCATGTGCTCGTAACCGCACGTTGGGTCCGACACGCGGACATTCTCACGAAGGAAAACCAGCATGTCGCTCAAGATCGCCAAGAACCACCGCAAGAGCAACTTCGAGCGCAAGGACGAACGGGCGAGCCATCGAGCATGTCCGCGCCGTAAGCAAGTGGAAGGCCTCGAGCAACTCGCCATGATGACCGTGTTCGGCAACTTCGAGGTCGACGACGACCTGGTCGTCAGCGAGGGGGCCGCCGACTGGGCGAGCGTGGGCAAAGTTGCCATCGCCTATGACTTGTACAACTCCGCCAGCGACCCGTCCTTCGGATCCGGTGTGACGGAGGACACGATCAATCCCCCGCCGCCCTGGGCGCCATCCCGGCGAACCAGAGTTCCCTGACGCGCCTCTAGGTTGCCAGTAATCGAGTGAGCGGCGACGAGTGTCCGTACTTGGGATGGCAGCGCTGGAAGGAGTCGGGTGACACGACGATGGACTTTGAACTGAATCAGTCCGACCAAGGGTACAACGTGGGCCAGGGCGTGCCCGTGCGGACGGCCGGCGATCTGCTGTTCACCTACGACCTGAGCAGCCAGGGCACGGTCGTCATCCCGTATCGCGATTGGATCGACAATCCTGCCGCCGCGGGTGATGAGAAATGGGGAGCGGGAGGTGGATCAGATGCAGCAGTTACTGGTCGATCCAGCGAGCGAACCGGTGGTGGTCCGGGCGACCGGAACGGAGGATCGAACAGTGAGCACCCGTGAAATCGCGCAGCACCAGGCGCAGCGCGCACAACGCGGATCGGGGCGATTAGCGACGACAGGGTGCGAGCACGGCCCGGAGGCTGTTGACCCGGTCGGGGGCCCAACGAAAACGCCTAAGTCAGCAGTTGCTGCCAACTTAGGCGATGGTGTGCGGTCCGGTGCGACGGACGGCGGGAGTGGATCCTCTGGGACTCGAACCCAAAACCTACTGATTAAGAGTCAGTTGCTCTAACCGATTGAGCTAAGGATCCAGCGGTAGCGAACCTTCCTCGGACGCCCACTCACGCGAGCCGTCCGGTGTACGCTCTTTAGGCCCTTTAATGTAACGGCAAATTTCCATGCGACAAGCCCACCTCCGGGGCTTGGTTGGGCAAAAAGAAACGCCGGACGCTTTCGCCGACCAGCGGACCGCAGGAGTGGCTTCGCCAACCGGAACGACCGGCGGCCCCGGTTGGAACGATGCGGTCCGGTACCGAATCCGGAGGCCGCCGCCGTTGGTCGGCGACGGCCGTGGAATCGCTGCGGCGGCCTCTTGCTCCGCCGCGTCAGGGGATCCAGAAGGCAGGTTCAGACGCGGCGGCGACGGATCGCCAGCAGGCCGCCCAGGGCCAGCAGCGCCAAGCTGCTCGGTTCAGGCACCGCGGCGACGGCCGCTCGAGGACCCGCCTCGAAACCGCCGTCCTGAAAGGCTGCCACGAAGTCGGCCGTGTCGAACTTGGCGTCCGCATTCCAGTCGCCTTCGCCCCAGCCGGCCGACTGGCCCGTTTCGAATCGGCCCGCCTGGAAGACGATCACGAAGTCGCCCGTGTTGAACTGGCCGTCCAGATTCGCATCGCCAATCCAAGTCTTCCGCAGTTCACGAACCCACTTGGCGTGGTCCTGCGTGTCGACCTTGCTGTCGCCCGTCACGTCGTAGGCGGCTTCGTTGTTGCCGGCTCGGATGGCAGCCGACAAGGCGTCGATGTCCGCGACGTCCAGCGAACCGTTGGCGTTGAAGTCGCCCGGTGCTCCGCCGCTCGACTTGCCTCGGACCACGATGTTGTCCACGGCCCACCACCAGTCGTTGTAGGAGGTCAGCAGGCCAAAGGTGAAGACGACGTTCTTTGCGCCCGCCGGATTGTTGATGGCCAGATTCACTTCCTCGTTCGGCGCATGGTCATGGTAGGTTTCGCTGGCAGCGTCCGAATCCCAGAACATGACGCGGACCGGAGGTGCTCCATCGAACGAAGCCGTGATCTCCGCCGTCTGGTTGTTCAGGTTATCGACATCATCCATGGCTTCCGGACGCCAACTCGAACCGAAGTCCATGAGCAGCGAATTGGCCTGGATGCCAGCCAGCGAGATGGCGGGCAGCGTCATCCAGGTGTTGTAGAGGCCGTACTGCTTCGGGTTGCCCAAGTCGTCCCATTCGTCGGGATCGGCGATGGCCACCGCGCCTTCGCCCAACTCGAACTCCGAACGTCGCTGATCGCCGGCCGCTTGAACCCACCAGTCCTTGTCCGCAAACGACCAACCCTTCCACTCCGTCACGCCGACGCCTTCGACGAAGTTGCCCTGGTCGTCGATACCCGGCAGGTCGTTCATGATCGTGATGCCGGCCGGTGGCTTGTTCGTCCAAACGCCTTCACCGAAAAAACCCTCGTCGACACTGTCGCCGAGCTTGACGCTCTCGAAGTTCTCCGAGTAGATGACCTTGCTCTGGGCCTGGGCCACAGAGGCTTGTCCCGCCACAAGGGCTACCGCCAGCAGGACTGCGGTTTGGCAGAGGTTGTGCAGCTTCATAGAATTCCTTCGCTCCGATTGTGCTTGAGGACTCATGGAACAGGGAAGTGTCTCGCGGGAGTCACCCGACGGCCGGGGCGTGTGACCTTGATCTCATGTCGCATGGATCGTATGACGCAGGGCTGCCTCGGCGCCCCGATCTTAGCGGTCACGCAGGCCGATGCAATTGTTGCTGTGAGGCATATGCGAAGAACTCACGGTAACTTCAAGGAACGCTTGTAAACGCCAGTGGGTGCATGGGGTTTGCGGGGAAGTGTCGAGGGTACGGCTGCGAGCTGCCTGACGTGACGATGTTGGCGGTTCCTGTGACACCGACTTGGCACTCCGCAGGCCGAGCGGTCCGTCCGGCAACCGTCGTGAGATGTGGGGTTACCGTTGTGGTCGATGACGGGCGTGTTCCTCGTAAGTCTTGTGTTATTAGCGTGTTGCGTCCGCAGTGGAGGCAGCTTTATACTGAGCGTCCCGCCCGATCGCTGCGTCTCGTGGTGCGTCCGCTGCTGCGTTTCCCGTTCTCACATAGTCCCGCCCCGTTGTCCGTCCGGCAGAGGTTTCTTCGGATGTTCGCGTCCCGTTGTCGCCGTGTCTGGTTGCTTCAGCGATTCGCCGATCGCGCGGGTTGGGCGTGGTTGGTCTTGGCTGCGATCGCCTGTCAGGTCCTCGCTTGGCCGAACCTGGCGTGGTATGCGTCTGCGCACGCGTCGGAATCGCCCGCAGGGACATGCGGAGCGGATGCAGCGACAGCGCCGCATACGACGGGGGGAACTGAGGTTGCCGCGGTCCCGTCGTTCCTCGAAGAAGTCGTACCCGTGTTGACCCGTTACAGCTGCAACTCGGGCGGCTGCCACGGCAAACTCGCCGGCCAAAACGGCTTCCGCCTGTCGCTTCGCGGGTACGCGCCGGAGATGGACTACGACTCGTTGGTGCGTGAGTCGCGCGGCCGGCGCGTGATGTTCGCCGCGCCGCTCGACAGCTTGCTGCTGCAGAAGGCGACCGGCATGGTGCCGCACGGTGGTGGCGCACGGATTCAGCCGGGAAGCCCTGCCCATCGCCTGCTGGCCGACTGGCTGACCGCCGGTGCTCCCGGGCCGCGATCCGACGAGTCCCGCGTGCAGGAGTTGATCGTGGAGCCGTCTGCGGTCACGCTGCGGGCGGGCGATTCGCGGCCGCTGCGCGTGACCGCTCGTTACGACGACGGGCGACAGGCCGACGTGACTTGGTTGTGTCAGTTTGCGTCCGGGCAGCCCGACCTGCTGCGCGTCACGGAGGACGGGCTTGTATCCTGCCTGCGGAATGGTGAGTCGGCGGTGCGCGTGGCCTTCCAGGGATTCGTGCAGACTGCCGTCTTCACCGCGCCGCACGAGCGATCCATCGACGAACGCTGGTACGCGCGGGCGAACAACGAAATCGACCGCCATGTCTACGCCAAGCTCCAGCAGTTGCGCATCCGCCCGGCTCCGCTGTGCGACGATGCCACTTTTCTCCGCCGCGCGTCGCTCGACGCGCTGGGCACGCTGCCAACCGAAACGGAAGTCGCGGAGTTCCTGGCCGATCCCAGCCCGGACAAGAGAAGTGTGCTTGTCGAGCGACTGCTGGCGAGGCCCGAGTGGGTAGACTACTGGACGCTCCAGCTGGCCGATCTGCTGCAGAACCGCCGCGAACGCGATCACGACGTGCGAGGAAGCAAGGGAGTGCGCGGGTTGCACCAGTGGCTGCATGCCCGACTGCAGGCGGGCGATGGCTGGCGCGAACTCGCCGAGGGCGTGCTGCTGTCCGAAGGCACCAGCGACGTGCATCCCGAGGTCGGTTACTACATCGTGACCGTGGGCGAGCAGCCGGCTGAACGTTCCGAAGTCACCGATTCCGTGGCCCAGGCTTTTCTTGGCACCCGCATCGGTTGCGCCCGCTGCCACAACCATCCGCTCGAGAAGTACACGCAGGACGACTACTACCATCTGGCCGCCTTCTTCTCGCGAACATCGCTCGATCGCCGTCCGACGACCGAAGGCCCCACCGAACTGGTGGCGGGTACCGGCGAGATGCTGCAGCTGCGCAAGCAGCAGCAGCAGTTGCAGCGCGAACTGGAAATGCTCGGCACGGATGAAGCGGCGGTGAAATCGCGAGAGGAGAAACAGCAGCAGCTGGAAGCATTGCGACAGCGGTGGGAATCGAACCGCCAGCAGCCTGCCATGGCCCAGCAGCCGCGCACCGGACGCATGCTGCACCCGCGGCCGATCGACCGAGTGGAACTGACGCTCGATGTCGGGCAGGATCCTCGCCGCGCGCTGTTAGGTTGGATGACCGGACCCGGTAACCGGCTCTTTGCCGGCGCGATGGTCAATCGTGTCTGGAAGCATTTCCTGGGCGTGGGGCTGGTGGAGCCGGTCGACGACCTGCGAGCCACGAATCCTCCCAGCAACCCGCCGCTCTGGGAACTGCTGGTTCGGGAGTTCACGTCCAGCGACTACGACCTGCGATACCTGATGCGCCTCATCATGAACTCTCGCGCCTACCAGCATGCGTCCGACACCGATCCGGCGAACCTGCTTGACGATCGATACTATTCGAGGTTTTACGCCCGACGCCTGCCAGCCGAAGTGCTGCTCGACGCGATCTCGCAGGTGACGGGTGCGCCGGAGTCGTTTCCTGGGCAGCCACTGGGAGTTCGCGCGATCCAAGTGCCCGATCCCGGCGCGGACTCGTACTTCCTGACCCTCTTCGGTCGCTCCGCGCGGACCACGGCCTGCGCCTGCGAGCGCGCCGCGGAGGTGACGTTGCCTCAACTGCTGCACCTGCAGAACAGTTCGTCGATCCTCGCCAAGATTCAGTCTCCCACGGGCATCCTGGCGACCGCTTTGGCCGCCGAGGCCGAGAACGAGCCGGTGGTGACACGGTTGTTTCTGGCGTCCGTTTCCCGTCGTCCTACGGAAGCCGAACTGCAGTCGATTGATGCACAGCTGCGCGGGCAGGATCGCGGGGAGGTGCTTGCCGACCTGCTCTGGGCCCTGCTGAACTCCAAGGAGTTCACGTTCAATCATTAGGCAGGTGTGATGGAATCGGGCCGGGTCTTGTTGCATCTTTGGGGAGGTACGAGCCATGTTGAATGTCCATTTCGATGCAGGTCGACGGCAGTTTCTGCGTGTCGGCGCGCTGGCATCGCTGGGGCTGACGCTGGAAGACGTCTTGAGGCTGGAGTCTCGCGCGGCAATGCCTGGCGCGCGACGCGCGCGATCCGTGCTGCTCGTCTACCTTGGCGGAGGCCTTTCGCACCACGACAGCTTCGACCCGAAGCCGGAGGCGATCGAGGAGGTGCGTGGCAAGTACTCGACAATCTCCACGGCCGTGCCCGGATTGCGGATCTGCGAGCACCTGCCGCAGATGGCGCGCATCATGGATCGCGTCTGTTTGGTGCGGAGCGGCGCGCACAACAACGACCACCACGAGACGGCCACGAACTGGGTGTTGTCGGGCCGTTTTGGCTCGCCGTTTGGCGATTGGCCCGCGCTCGGTGCGGTCGTGGCGCATGAGAGCGGTTTTCCAGGCACGCTTCCTCCCTACGTTGCCATTCCCAAGAACCCGTCCTTCACCTGGGAGCTGGGCAGGAGCGCTTATCTTGGCGGGCGTTACGAGTCGTTCAAGGCGGGTGATCCGAATCAGGACGGGTACCAGGTGCGTGACGTCGACCAAGGGCCGGTGGGCGAAGTGCGTGCCCAACGACGACAGACGCTGCTGGCCACGGTCGATCAGTTGGCTCGTCGGGTCGAAGGAAGCGACCAACTGGCCGCGTACGACCAGTTCCGCCAGCGAGCCACGGACATGGTATTGTCAGGGCAGGCACGGCAGGCGTTCGCGATCGACAAGGAGTCGGCCGGGCTGCGCGACCGCTACGGGCGGACGACGTTTGGCCAGAGCTGTCTGCTGGCGCGGCGTCTGATCGAGTCGGGCGTGAGTTTCGTGACGGTGAACTTTGGAGGCTGGGACCACCATGCCAACATCTGGAACGGCTTGGAACGGATGCTTCCCGACTTCGATCGCGGCTTCTCCGCGTTGATGGAGGACCTGGGGCAGCGTGGTCTGCTGGAAGAGACGCTGGTGGTGGCGATGGGGGAGTTTGGCCGCACGCCGCGATTGAACAAGGATGGGGGCCGCGACCATTGGGCGGGCGCCGCGTCACTGCTGTTCGCGGGCGCTGGCGTCCAGCCAGGGCGAGTGATTGGGAAGACCGATCGCAACGGGTCCCAGGTGATCGATACGCCCGTAGCCCCTGCGGATGTCGCCTGCACGATCCTCACTGCGCTGGGGATCGATCCACGCAAGCAACTGCACACGCCCGATGGACGGCCGGTTGCCATTCTGGAAGAAGGCTCCGTCATCGAGGCCCTGTATGCGTGATGCCGCCACGTTCGTCTCGTACCGCTTCATCCCCGCGCGATGGGCTTCGTTCGGCTTCGCGCTGTTCGTCCTGGCGGCGCCGGTAACGGCTGCCGAGGAGCCACCGCGGGCCGCGCTCTGCCTGCCGCTCGCCGTTCCCGTGAACGCGACGACCCGCGTCGTGCTGCGCGGGTGGGCGCTCGAACGCGTGGACGAGGTGCGCTGCGAGGACCCGGGCGTGACTATCGCGGTCGCCGGCCGTGGCGAAGCTGCGCTACCGAACCCGCAGGATCTGTCTCGCATCGGCAATCGACAACTGGAACTGGATGTTACCGTCTCGGCGGATCATGCGGCGGGGGAGGTTCCGCTGCAGATCGCCGTCGCGGGAACGGCCCAGGGGCCGCCCTGTCGCCTGATGATCGGCAGCCCGTTTGCGGCCCAGGTGGAGGCGGAACCGAACAACGGGTTCCGCGCAGCGCAGGCGATTGATTTTCAGCAGGTCATCGACGGCGGCATCCAAGCCGATCGCGATGTGGATGTGTATGCACTTCAGCTGAATGAGGAACGCACCGTGCGCGTCGAAGTGCGAGCCCGCAGCTTTGGATCGGCCCTGGACGGACTGGTGACGATCTACGACGCGCAAGGGCGCCGCGTGGTCGAGAACGACGATCGGCCGGGACAGGTCGATCCCCAGGTGGAGCGTCGGTTGCCTGCGGGACGCTACTCGATCGTCGTGCAGGATGCCCTGGATCGTGGAGGTCCCGGACACGTCTACCGACTGCTGGTGGGCCCCGCCGAGTGACGATGGCCCTGGGCCGATGTGGCTGTGCAAGTTCGCGGCGCGTGATCGACCACCGAGTCCCGGCCGCCGCCTACTCCTCGGACTCCTCCTCGAGGATCTCCGCCAGTTGCTCTTCGTCCAGCGTTTCGTGCGCGAGCAGGTGGTCGACGATGCAGGCCAGCCGATGCCAGTGCTCGTCCTGCCGAAGCATCGCATGCAGCTGGCGGGTGGTATCTTCCAAGAAGCGAGTTCGCGCGCGTTCGTCGGCGACGAGTTGGCCGGCGTATTCCCAGGCGACGCGCCAGTCCTGCGACCACTCGGGTACGAAGCCTGGGTGCAGCGGTTCGCCGCGATGGATCATCTCGGCGACGGGGCCGGCGAGAGCCACGCGGACGCATCGCAGGTTCAGGTCTCGAGTCGACCAGCGTCGAGCGGGCCAAAGGATCGAAGCGTCGCCGTAACGGGCTGGTCCATCATCGCGGTCCGGTTCGATGGTGACGCCGAGGACGCGGGCGCCCAGCAGGTGGGCAAGATACACGTGCCCGCATTCGTGGTACGCCGTCTCTTCCTCGTCGGAATCGCCGGCGTTCATGGCTCATCTCCGATCACGATTGCGAAACCCTCCCGCTGGCGGCACCTGCCGGCTCGTCACGTCTGCGACGCGCGGTTGCCGGTCAGGGCTGTCGGTCCGATGGTGCACGCGGGAGCTACTGGATGTCATCCTTCTCTCCGTCCTCGCGAGCGTCCGATTCCGAGGCTGGTTTGGGTTCCTGGCCGGAGGCCGCACGCAGGCGTTCGAGTTCCTCCTCCTCTTCTTCCTCCTCCTCTTCCAGGCCGGTCATGATGGCCCACTGGGGATAGGCCTTGCCGGTCCCTTGCATGGCTCGCCAGAGGATCCGGTTGAGCACATCCTCGGGGGCGCGGTCGATCTCGCGGAAGTTCAGCGTCGAGGAGACGACGGCGTCGTCGCGCAGCTGGCGGTCGTTGATCGCCTTGGGATCGGGGTTCAGCTGGTCGAGGGCCACCTGGGTCGGCGCGGCCGTGTAGGGGGTGAAGTCTGGCGTGTCGGTGAAGCAGTCGAACATCGGTTCGGCACTGGCGTCGAACTGGTTCATGGCGGGCATGCCGAGGATCTGTTCGATGGTGCGGAGGATACTGGTGGTGTTGTACTGGGTGCTGACGAGGGCGCCGCGCTTGGCGTAGGGGCTGACGCAGAAGGAGATGGTGCGATAACCACTGACATGGTCCCAGCCCGCCTGGGGATCGTCTTCAATGGCGAAGATCGCCATCTCCTTCCAGAACCGGGAGCGACTGAGGCCTTCGATGATGCGTCCGAAGGCGAGGTCGTTATCGGCCACGCAGGCAGCGGGCGTGGCCTCGCCAGG
>JBIIEC010000650.1:0-3031 GCA_044238045.1 Pirellulaceae bacterium
GTTGGCAGAGTCCGCCGAAGGCGGGTTGATCCGCGGGTTGAGTTGCAGAGGAGCCAGAAAACCATTCCCCTGTAGCTCAGTTGGCAGAGTCCGCCGAAGGCGGGTTGATCCGCGGGTTGAGTTGCAGAGGAGCCAGAAAACCATTCCCCTGTAGCTCAGTTGGCAGAGTCCGCCGAAGGCGGATTGATCCGCGGGTTGAGTTGCAGAGGAGACCAAAAAACCATTCCCCTGTAGCTCAGTTGGCAGAGCAGCGGACTGTTAATCCGCGGGTCGTAGGTTCGAGCCCTACCGGGGGAGTTTTTTTACCCTGTCGATACCGACGGGGTTTTTTCGTAGATGGAGGTAGCAAGTGTACTTCGTCTATGTGCTCCAGAATCAGGAGAGTGGCCTTCGTTATGTGGGGCAGACCGACGATTTGCAGCGTCGCATTGCCAGACACAATCAACCAGATCCTGCAGGGGTTCGTTTCACAGGAAAACACCCTGGGATATGGGTGCTAGTTTATTCCGAAAGCTATGCCACACGAGCGGAAGCAATGCTACGGGAGCGATGGCTAAAGAGCGGGACTGGCCGGCAGTGGTTGAAGGATCACTTGCTCAAGTCGTCTGCTTCCACGAGCGACTAAACGCTTAAGAACCTAGAAAAGGTACCTGACACCTTTTCCACGCTCGCTTAAGAACCTAGAAAAGGTACCTGACACCTTTTCCACGCTCGCTTGCAAACAGAGTCGAGAGGCACGAGTCTTTCTCGGGAGTTCGAAGAGCGTTGCAGAGAGGGAGCTAAGAATTTTGGCTCGAAACGAGCCTGTTAACCAGTTAACACAGAAAGCCGAGAGTGCAAGCTCCCGGCTTTTTGCATTTCTAGCCCCGTTTTCGAGGGTTTGCGACGATTCGGAACGCGCGGCGCAAGTTTTACGAACCGGTTGCTCTCGGGGTCCGGAAGCAACCATGGAGGTTGGGCTCGCACCCCGGAACCAACCCTTTCGAACTCTCTGACTCTCTGGTTAACAAGCGCCATTCCTTAACAACCCGGTTGCTCTCGGACCCCGAGAGAGAGTTGCGGAAGGGGGACCGGGGGGTGAACGCAATGCATATGAGGTGCGGCCTGTCCTGCGCGCAGGTCCGTCATCAGAGATTCACTGAAAGTTCTCTAGCCCGGGGAGCGATAGGTCCACTCTAAAACTTGCCCGTCTTCCTTATGGTCGACGATGCCGAAAGCCTCAAAGCATAGTTTTTCCAGGACTCGATGCGATGCATTGCGCTCAATCAAGGTTTGTGCAAAAACCTCTACTGTCGGATCTGTACGCAATGCGATCTCAAGTAATGCACGTCCCATTCTGGTCGCGATTCCCTTTGCCTCGTGGCCTGGGAATGTGAAGTAAGCGATCTCAACCCTGCCGCCTGTAGGAGGCCCTTTAAATGCACACGTTCCCACCACTCTGTCATCCACTTCCGCCAGATAGCAAATCCACGGCTTTTCAGCTGCTACAGACTTGGTCATCTGCTTGCTTGCCGCAACGACCTCCGCGACCAAGTCCGGCACATCCGTTGGGAGTTTATCGAGCGACAGTGCCTCATCGATTTCAATCAATCTGCAGTTCACTTCTTCTAGCCTTTGCTCGAATACCTTTCGAACCAATCAGATGTGCAACCTTACGTCCATGTCCGTCAATTCTCTCCTCCGCCCGGTAGTTAAACAATAGAGGCCGTGCTCGGCCACGAACGAGCCCCGGACAAATAAGTACGGGGTTCAAATCACGAATTGACCCCATCCCGTTCTCTCCTTCATTGCTTCCGCTCCGCTGGCATTTTTCTAATCTCTTCGATCGCCCGCTCGAGCACAGCGTCGCGACCTGCGATGGGGGCGACCTCGATGTGCGGCCGCACGGGGCCCACATCCGTCTCGTCGCCGCTGGCGCGGATGAACATCTTCTGGCTGAAGTTCACGACGATCCCCGAGTTCGGGAGCTGGAACGGCCCGATGTCGCCGAGCGTGTTGGGCACGCCGCCGGTCGGCTGCCCGATCGTGAGCATCAGGTCGTAGGTGCGCACGCCGTCCGTCAGAGACATCGCGGCGGAGAATGTCTGGTCGCCGATCAGCAGGCAGGACGGACCGTCGAAGCCCGGTTCGACCCGCGGGCGGCTGGTTGCCTCGAACTCAGAGGTCAAGTCCTCGCCGTGCTTGAGCTTCGTGTACTCGGGCATGAAGATCGGCAAGACGATGGTTAGCCATCGCCACATCGGCTTCGCCTTCATGCGAAACAGCTCGTCGGACTCTTCGCTCCTGCGCCACACCAGCCTTGAGCTCATGCGATAGGGACGATCGGTCACGCGCGCGAGGAGGGCATAGCCGAGGTCGGTCGATCCTCCGCCATTCTTACGAATGTCGACGATGAGTCCCGCGGCCCCGCGTGCGTTCGCCGCAGCGATAGCCTGGTCGAGGAACGTGTCCCACTGTCCGCCGAGCGTGCTGTCCATCGTGGGGAAGTCGATGAGTGCCATGGGCGCCGCGTCCGACGGCTCGCTTGGGAGCAGCATGCATCGGAACGGCGGACTGTCGACGAGCGTTTCGCCCTGCGGGACCGCGGGCGTCGTTGGCGGAGCGTCGCCCGCAGCCGTCCGCTCGGTCTTGCGCGCGTCGTCGCCAACGCCCTCGACCGTCACGACGTGCCGCGAACCGTCGGGCCGGATCAACTCGACCTCAGTCGGGAGCTTGATTCCCACCACCCAACTGTTGGCTCGGAAGTACTCGCGAACACAAACGTCGCGCCAACGCTCGGATTCGCCCGGTTGGAGTGATCGCAGCCTCGCGAGATGCTCGGCCGCAGCCACGTTCCCGATCCGCACGATCCTGTCGCCAGGCTCGATCGCCCGCTCGCTCTCCGCCACGGCGACGACCACCAGCCCGTCCCCCTCGGGCGCAGCGCGGAAGGGAAGCAGTCGCTCGCCGGCAGCGAAGGCGGTTGCGAAATCCTCCCATCGCACGCCTTGTCCGTAGTGGTCGGAGCGATACCCCGCCTGCATCTCCATCA
>JBIIEC010000538.1:0-3556 GCA_044238045.1 Pirellulaceae bacterium
CTGGCTGTCAAACCGACGGTCCAGATTCGCGTCGCCCAGTACGGTCCCGAAGTAGTTCTCGACCACATGCCGCAGGTCCTTCTGGTCGACGCGACCGTCCGCCGTCACGTCAAAGCGCAGATCCCCTGCCTTCATCCCCGCGCAGAACACGCCGATATCGGCCGCATCCAGGCGCCCGTCCTGGTTGAAATCGCCCGGTATCTCGACGACGTCCGGACGACTCGGCGTACCATTCACCGAGCTGCTCTCGCGCCAGTTCGACGCCTCGCTCCACTGCGCCACGTCCGCCGATAGATTGCGAACGTTCAGCGAGTAGCCCTGTCCGTCGGTCCGGGGATACCAGCTGTCGCGATACGTAAACTCCTGGATCACCGTACCGAAACGGTCGACCAGTTTGAGCGTTTCGCCGGCGTTGCTGAGCTTATAGTCTTCGGGCGTCTTGCCATATTCGCCCGCGACGGGAACCTGGTTGCCATACCGTTCCGCGAACGCGGCGGCGTCGCGTGCGATCACCACCTGCTTGCCCGGCGCCAGGGTTCCGGCCGAAAACGTGAATCCGATGCCATCCACGAACTGCAGGCCGGTTAGATCGACGCTTTCCGTGGCCGAGATGTTCGTCAACTCCAAGAACTCAAAGGCCTCCGCGTCGTACCGGCTGCCGGCGGGCGGATCCTGCGGATGGTACATCAGCTCCGAAACGCGCACAGGCGGCGTCCGCAGCACGAACGACGCCTCCGTCAGCGCACTCCACTGCCCATCCACCAGCGCGCGGGCCTTCACGACCGTCGCCTTCTGAATTGTCACGGGCCCACTGTAGACGCTGGCTGTCGGCGCCACTCCCGTGCCGGGCGAACCAGGGTCCAGCGCACTGCGGCGCGGGTCGCTCCCGTCGACTGTGTAGTAGATCGTGCCGGGCCCCGAGATGGTCAATGGCAACATGGCATCCACCTGTCCGCTGGTGCGACTGAAGGTGGGCGCGGCGGCGGCCGGATAGAGGCCGCCGGCCACGAACTGCTGGAGCACGATGGCCGACCGCTTGGGAAAATAGTTCCGGAAGATGTTGTCGCGCATCTTCCCCCATTCGATGGGCGTGAAGATGCGATGATCGGGCCGCGTGCCCGACGGCTGGGTGTCACCCCAGCGAGCCGATTCGGCCACCAGCAGCAGTTCGAACTCGTTCGCCAGCTCCGCATATCGCGCAGCCGGCGCGTTCTTCTCCGGCGCCTGCGGATTCCAGGCCGGACTGGCGGGATCCACATAGAGCTGGCCGCCCGGCGAGAAGTGCTTCTGCACGCGATCGGCGAACCGCAGGCGGAACTCCTCGTGCCGCCGCAGGTAGCGGTACATGGCCGCCACACCCTCCGTCACGTTCGTCTGGTTCGTGGTGACCGTCGATCCCTCCCCATGGTCGAGGATCTTCTCGGTATCCCAAGCGTACGACTTGAACCCCTCACTCTCCAGCCCACGACGACGGGCGACGTAGTAGTTGCGTCCCGGCCAGTCGGTGTTGCCCCCATAGAAGTTCACGATCAGGTAGTCGATATAGTTGTCGAGGTCGAGCAGCTTCTCCATCTGCGGATTCGGGGTTCCATCCGGGTTCTTGCCCTGCAGACGCAGATAGGCGGCGTTCGCGATGGCCGGATCGGTCGAGCCGGCGTCGCGCGCGACGGACTGCATGAGCGCCCACGCATCCCGAGTGCCGTCCCGCACGACTCCCGTGTTGAGCGCATCCCATTCGTCCTTGTCGCCTCCCATGTAGGAGGACGAAAACGCCGCATTCGGTCGCTCCACCAGGTTGTAGATTCCCCAGTAAAACCCGTCGAGGTAGACATGCACCCAGCGGCCATGCACCTGCGGCTGTCCCATGGCGAGCAGCGTCGTTCGCGCCCACTGGTCGCGGATGTACTGCGTCGTATCCGGCGTATGGGACCACGAATCGTTGTAACCGCCGCGCAGGATGAGTTCGTCAAAGGACGAAACCGCGTCCGGATTCTCCGCGCCGAACACGGGGAATTTCAGCTTGGATGCCCCGTAACGCTCCTTGAAACTCAGCCGCAATCCCTGCTTCTTGGAGTTCGTCAGGTTGCGGACGTTGTCGCCCTGGATCTCCAGTCCCGCATTGACCTGCACCGAAGCCTTACCGCCCGTCTCGATGAATTCAAACGACGCCTCTCGCTCCCACGCATCGCCGGCACGGGTGGAGTTCGAATAGATGCCGTTGGGGCCGGTAAGATCCTCCTGCCCGAGCACCAGCGAAACCGTAGGAGCGGCCTTGAGCGAATCCAGGATCTGCCGCGCGAAGACTCCGTTGTACAAGTCGTTCGGGCCGATCACGTCCGGATCCAGCCCGTAGTCGGGCGCGACGGTCTTCCAGGTAGGAGCGAACCCGGCCGCCAGCGTGGCCTGCACGTCCTGCTTCACCACGTCCGCCAGAAAGAAGTAGGACTGCGTCGTCACGAGTGAGGTGAGGAACCCTTCCTTCACGGCCGCGATCCGCAGCGTGGTCGTCTGCGCGATGGGCAGCGTCACCTTCGCCACGGACTCATTCGACCTCGCGGGCACCAGTCTCCCGTTGGTCGCCGACGGCGTGCTGCCGTCGGTCGTATACACCAGCGCCGCTCCCAGCGTCTTGCCCGTGACCGTCACGTCGAACGCCTGCTCGAAGAATCCCCGCTGGACGCTCGTCTCCACCGGAGCCGCCAAGCCGCTGTACGAGACCGTGCCGTTCGGCTCCCGGGGCGTCGCCCACTGGAAATAGCGTCCCGCCTGCTCGGTCAGCGGTGCGGGCCGATCGACGACCAGCTGCGGCACCATCAGGAAGTCGTCCGAATTGATGGTGTTGTTGATACCTTGGATCGCCAGCACGTTGTTGCCGGCGCGGAGAGCCGCCCGAGCGTCCGACACATCGTCGTCCTCGAACACCACCGCCAGCGCGTCGCGATGCGTGGTCGGAGCCACCGAATTCCAGTCGATGGTCGCGGGCGTGTTCCGACGCGAGATCTCCACGCCATTCAGGAACGCCACATAACCGTCGTCATACTTCATCTGCAGCGTCATCCGCACCGCCGCGCGCGGGTTGTCGACCGCGAAGGGCACTCGCATGAACATCGAGCCGTTCACGCCCAGCATCTGGGCCTTGATGTCGGTGCGAAAATGATCGCGAAAGTCCACCGTCTCGTCGAAGCCCACCCCGTCCGCGCCGCGAAGCCACGCGGAATCATCAAAGGCGGGTTCGATCCAGGTGCGGCCGAGTTTGTCACCGCCATTGAGGGCGGTCGGCACGAAGGCGGTGAACGAAGCCGTCGCAGGCAGCAGCGTCACGGTCGACGTGCCCTGCACGAGCCCAAAGGAACGATCGGGAAGCAGCTCCGAGTACGCCAATTGATGCTCCACCGTTCCATCCGGCCGCGACAACCGCACGAGGTCACCCTCGGCCGCCAGCCGGAAGTCGGTGTGCAGCGGAGTAGCCGGATTGCGCCGATTCTTGCCCGAGGCGAACACCAGCAGGTACTCATCGGGCTGCAGCGTCACGGCGGGAAAGGTCCAGGGAGTCGTA
>JBIIEC010000539.1:0-3553 GCA_044238045.1 Pirellulaceae bacterium
GACGATCCACGAGGCGAAGCCGATGGCGCTGTCGACCGTCAGGCCCTGGTCCTCGATGCGCTTCTTCAAATCCGCCAGCCGTCCGCCTTGCTCCGTGTACGCCTGCAGCTCCCCCATCCAGGGTTCGATCGCTTGGTAACCGGCGGCCGCCGCCAGGTCGATCTCTTCCAGGATCGTCAGCTTCTGCCCGCGGATGGTGCTCGTGTTCAGGCAGTAACGCACCTTCTTGGCCGCTTTCGCCAACGCCGCCTGCTCCGTTGCACTCGACTCCGGCACGCTTGTCTCCGCCTCGCTGGCCAGCAGGCCGCTCTGTCCGGCCAGCATGAGGGCGCCGGTGGCGGCCACCGATTCGGTCATGGCTTCACGACGTGAGATCGAGCGGTTCATGCGGAGGGCTTTCGTGGGGTCGGGAGGAAGGGGAAAGGCGGACCGATGGCCGCGAGCAGGGGCCGCGCCAGCGGGCTGCCGAACGAAGCCCGGTCGACGGCCAGCGGCGCGGGCAGGGAATTGTAACCCGCTCGGCGGCGCGCTGCGAGTGGAGCCACCAAACGACAGCTGTGACACACGGGCGTCTGTGACAAGCGCCGGTCACCCGCTTGACCGGTCGCGGCTCAGCCCGTCTCCGGCATGAAGGTCGGCAGCACGATGCCCTGGATCGGCTGCCACTTGCCGTGCACCTGCGCCACGTGCATCTCGCAGTTGCGACTGCCCCACAGGTAGGCCTGCTGCACCAGGTCGGCTGCGTCGACCGGCAGCAGGAACACGGGCGTGCAGCCACGGCGGAAGTCGAGTTCGGTGAGCAGCAGGGAGGCGGCCACGGTCTGGTCGACGGCAAAGCCGGGCCCAATCATCGTGGAACCGGGATGCGCGATCGAGGCCGCGAAGCCGAGCAGCGTGCCCTCCGCCGACTCCGCCACCGACGCGTGCCAGTATCCGGCCAGGTTCTCGATGAAGTAACGGTAGTCCTTCTCGCGCGCGATGCCGGCGATCCGCCGCTCCAACGCCCCGATCGCCGGCACGTCCGCTGGCCGCGCGTCACGCACCTGGAAGTCCGGGTGCACCGGCACCGGCAGGCCCTCGTCCGGCACGCGCAGGTACATGTCCTGGTAGGTCTGCCGCGGCACGAACCCGGCACGCGTGTAGAGCGAGAACGAATCGAGGTTCATGGCGCTGGAAACCAGTCGCACCGGCTTGCCTGCCTCTTCCGCTCGCTGCACGATCTCGGCCAGCAGCGCCCGGGCGACTCCCGAACGAAAATAGTTCGGATGCGCGTTCATGATGCCGAGCGAGAAGTGGGTCTCGCGTGGATGATAGAAGCAGGAACCCATGAGTCGGCGGGTCTGCCGGTGTTCGGCGACCAGGCAGCAGCCCGGGTCGAGGTCTTCGTACACTTCGCAGAACAGCCGCGTTGCGGCGGGACCCGACGTGAAGATCGGTGGCTTGCCCTGCGACTGGTACCAGTAGTTCGTGGACAGGCAGATCAGGTCCGACACTTCGGACCAGTCGGCCGGCGCCATCGCGCGGATCGTAAACTCGGGATGGGACATCAAGACTCCGTTTTCTTCCAAGGGATCCGCCGGGCGCGCGGCACATCAGGCCGGTTGTCGTCGCTGCCGGCCGCAGCTCAGCGCAGCGGCACGCGCATGCCGAACGAGAGTGCCGCGGGAAAGCTTGGACAAGCAAGGCAGCGGTGGCTTGCCCGTGCCGCCCCCGCGTTTCGATACTCGTACACGCACCGCACGGGCGGCGTCAAGCCGACTGGATGCAATCGTTCGGAAAATGAGTCGTCCGGCAGGGGACCGCCTGGTTGGGGTTGGGGAAGCAGCCACGAGTCGTCGCATTTCGTGCGGCGTTGCTGGCGATTCGGATTGGGCCACCTTAAGATAGGGCCAGCTTGAGGTCGTTCAGAGAGGAGACAGCATGAGGTGTCGAACAATCGGGTGGCTGCGTCGCGGAACGCGTGCGATCTGGCTGGTGATGTGCTTGGTGGCAACGGCCGCGATGGGACCGGTGAAGGTCTCCGCCGCCGACGGGGAACCGGCCGTCACGCGTCTCGCCGATGTCGACGAAGACTTCCACTTCATGGGCGAGTATGCCGGTACGCTCTCCGGTCGCGTGCCGGGGTTCGCAGGCGACGTGGTCCCTTTTGGACTGCAGGTGATTCCGCTGGGCGACCAGCGTTTCTCGGCGGTCCTATTGCCAGGCGGCCTGCCGGGAAACGGGAGCGAGGGACGCCAGCGCCTGCTGCTCGAAGGCCAGCGCACCGGCCCGACGCTGACGCTCGCCAACGACCAGTTGCGACTGGTCGTGGAGGCCGGCAAGACGCGGGTAGTCGAATCGAAGGAGGGTTGGCGGGGCGACCTGCAGCATGTGCAGCGCACCAGCCGCCGCGCTGGCGCGCCCGCGCCGCCCGACGCCTACATTCTCTACGATGGCTCCGGCCCCGGCGCGTTCAAGGATGCCCGCATCGTTGACGGCCTGCTGCAGAGCGGCACGGAGCTGCTGCCGCTCCATCGCGACTACCTGCTGCATGTTGAATTCCTCGTGCCGTACATGCCCCGCTCCGATTCGCAGGCACGCGGCAACAGCGGCGTCTACCTGCAGAGCCGCTATGAGGTGCAGATCCTCGATACGTTCGGCCGCGAAGGGCTCGCCAACGAATGCGGCGGACTCTACAAACAGCGCGCGCCGCGGTTGAACATGGCCTTCCCACCGCTCTCCTGGCAGACCTACGATATCACCTTCCGATCGCCCTCGTTCGACTCCCAGGGAAACAAGGTCCGCAACGCGCGGATTACCCTGCTGCATAACGGTATCAAGGTCCACGACCACGTCGAGATCACGGCCAAGACAGGAGCGGGCCAGCCGGAAGCCCCTCATCTGCTGCCCACCAAGCTGCAGGACCACGGCAACCCGGTGCAGTTCCGCAACGTCTGGCTCCTCGACCTGCGCTGACGCCGATCGCCGATGCGTTGGCGGACGCGTCTTGGTCAGCGGCGGCCAAGGTTTCGGACGCACCGTTGACGATGCCGCGTATGAGGCCAGGTGAGTTGCACGCGGCAGAACCGCTGCGTCAGGCGAGGCGGATGTCGACGGGCGTGTCGTAGTAGTTGGCGCCTTCCCCGAGGTCGGTGAGTTCTCCGCGAATCAGCAGGTTCGCGCAGCGACCGGCGGCCAGCCAGCCGCCTTTGTCCATGAGGACGATATCCGACCGCAGGCCTTCGTGGAAACGCAGGACGACGCGCAGCGAGCCGTGGGGCGTGATGAGATCGGCCTCCTGTCCGTCGCGGGCACCCGGCACCAGCCGGGGATGCACCGAGGCAGCGGCGGGGCCTTGCTGCTGGTCGGGAGCCCACTGCGAACTCTGGGCCCGCGCCGTGGAGAGGGCGGAGAGTGTGGCTTGTCGTTGCGCCGGCGGCAGCGGACGCGTCAGCGATTCGTCCAGGTCGCGCAGCAGTTGGACTTTGCCCGTCGAGGTGGGGAATCTTCGGTCGGCGAACAGGACCGGCGTGGCGAGCGGGTTTTTCATCGCGCCGGCCGCCAGTCGTGCGGG
>JBIIEC010000147.1:0-12153 GCA_044238045.1 Pirellulaceae bacterium
CTGGAAGGGAGCCATCGGAAACGGAAAGATCGTGCGGAACTGACAGCGGACAAAACCATCGAGCGGGCCAGCCGCCAGGCTTGGCCCGCTCCGAAGCGATCATCGCGATCGACTCACCGCCCCTTGGGGCGCGCGACGCGACTAGCGGTCGAACGCCGAGTCGAACTGGACGTTGCTGGGCGCGAAGCACATGGTGCGGCGCACGAACTCGGAAGCCTCGCGGGCGCCGAACTCACGCTCCATGCCGCAGTCCTCCCATTCGACCGACAGCGGACCGTTGTAACCGATCTGGTTCAGGGCCCGGGCGATCTCCTGGAAGTTCACGGCCCCGCGGCCCGGCGAGCGGAAGTCCCAACCGCGGCGGGGATCGCCGAAGTTGATGTGGCTGGCGAGGATGCCCGTCTTGCCGTTGAGCGTCGTGATCGCATCCTTCACATGGCAATGATAGATGCGGTCCGGGAACTCGCGAATGAACTCCACCGGATCCACGCCCTGCCAGTGCAGGTGGCTCGGATCGAAGTTGAAGCCGAACTCCTCGCGGTAGTCGAGCGCCTTGAGCGCCATCTCGGCCGTGTACAGGTCGAAGGCGATCTCGGTCGGATGCACCTCCAACGCGAACTTCACACCGCATTCGGCGAACACATCGAGGATCGGGTTGAAGCGATCGGCGAACAGCTTGAAGCCGTCGTCGATCATCGACTGCGGAACCGGCGGGAAGGAGTAGTTGAGGTGCCAGATGCTGGAGCCGGTGAAGCCGTTGACGATGCTCACGCCGAAACGCTGGGCGGCACGGGCCGTGTTCTTCATCTCCTCGATGGCCCGCTGCGTGACACCCGCCGGCTTGCCATCGCCCCAGACATACGCCGGCAGAATCGACTTGTGACGCTGGTCGATCGGATCGCAGATGGCCTGGCCCACCAGGTGCGCGCTGATCGCCTCGCACCGCAGCCCATGCCGCTCCAGTTGCTCGCGCTTCTGGCGGCAGTAGTTGTCATCCGCGAGGGCCTTGTCCACTTCGAAGTGGTCGCCCCAGCAGGCCAGCTCGATGCCATCGTAGCCGAACTCCCGGGTCTTGCGGCACATCTCTTCGATGGGCAGGTCGGCCCACTGGCCCGTGAACAACGTCACCATTCGACTCATGTACGCCTCCTTCGATGACGTCCGGGCGTCGACGGCCCGGACCACCTTCGTTCTACCAATGCTTGTTTCCAACAGGGATAAGGAACAGGCCACCATTGTGCCGACCGCCGCCTGCCTCCGCAAGTTGACGCAAGCCCGCGCCGCGGCACCCCCTGGCGGAATCGAGCCGCTCGGGCTCAGGTCCGGGGAGGTCCGGGGGGTACGGTACCGCGGGACTACGACGGGACCGTCCGATCGGCCTAGAATGGAGGGGCGGAGGGTAGTCGCCGACGGCGCGGGGACGGCTGCGATCGGTGGCCCGCCGTCGTTCCGAGGAATCACGGGGAGCCGAATATGTTGAGGGAACCCATCGGCGGTTGGGGGTCGCGCGTCCAAGGGCCGGCGGCCGCCAGCAACACGAGGATCAGGGCCGAAAGGACCGCGGGGGGGAGGCCGGATCCGCGATCGCTGCTGGCGGCCGTGGTCCTGTTCCTCGCGGGCGCGGCGTCGGGCCGAGCGACCGAACCGCGGGTCAATCTGGAAGTGGCCACCTCCAAAATCGGCGCCATCGAAGGCCCCCAACAGTGGGCGAGGGCCCTGGATGGCGTCGGCTTCGCTACGGTCCGACTGCGGACCGCAGGGCCGGGAGACATGCCGCGGGTCGAAAAGTCGGGCACGGCCGACGCGCCGGTCTTCCATGTGATTGGCCTGCTCGCGCCCAACAACGAACTGCTGCTGCCCGACGCGCGCATCCGCTACGGCGATCGCAAGGCTCTGGAAAACTGGCTCGCCCGTCTGGTCGCTCCCCCCGATCCCGCCGGCGACGCACTGTTTGGGATGACGCCGGAGCAGGTGAAGGCGTTGCAGGACCAACTGTCGGTGGCGCTCGCGGGCACAACGGCCGGCCGAAGTCTGGAGGAGGTAGTGCGCGAGTTGAAGTCGCAGTTGCCCCTGGAACTGGAAATCAACGCCGGGATGGGGCTACGGATTCGCGAGGCGCGGCCGGTCGCCGATGAGCTGCAAGGCCTGGCACTCGGCACCGTGCTGTCCGCGTCGCTGCGCACTGCAGGACTCGGGTTCGCCCCCGTCCGCGATCCGGCCGCAGGCGGCTGGCGACTGCAGGTCGTGGAAGCGGCAGCCGGTCGACCGGTCTGGCCAGTCGGCTGGACCCCCGACGCGCCTCCACCCGTCCTCGTGCCCAAGCTGTTCGAGAAGCTGGAGGTGGAGATCATCGACACGCCCCTGGGCAAGGCGCTGGCCTCGGTGCGAGACCGAGTGGGCATCCCCATGGTGGTCGATCACTACGCGCTGGACACACGCCAGATCCGCCTGGACGAGATCAAGGTCCGCTTTCCCAAACGACGCGTCTCATACCTCCGCGTGCTCGAACGCCTGTTGTACCAGGGACAGCTCGAAGTGCAGGTCCGCGTCGATGAAGCGCACCGGCCGTTCCTGTGGATCGAACGCCTGGCCGTCACCCGCCGCTGATCCGCCGCCCCCGACGTTCGCAATCGGCACATCGCGAGGTTGTGAGTTGTAGCCGGCACACGCCGTTTGCCGAGATTGGCCCGGAGCTTCGCGTTCCGGAGCATCATTTGCGCCGTGGGTCGGTGCGGTGGATGATGTCGCTGATTCCCGTCTGATTGAAACCTTTGTAGCCCTCATCGCGCTGCAGGATTTCCAAGTGCGAACCCCGCGCGCCGTGCGTCCGGAATTCGGCCGCCTGCTGCGGCGAGATGACGCCGCGCCGCTCCAGTTCGCGCAGGTGCTCCTCGGGGACCTGCCACACCTCGCCTTCCGTGAAGGCCTGTCGCAGGAACGGGAAATCGGTGAAGGGAGCCATGCTGGGGATGCCGGCATCCGCGAGCTGCGCGCGGGCGGCGTCGAAGTCGAACTGGCACTCCAGGTGGTGCATGCCGGCGCTGAGGAAGGCTTCGCCGTGGAGCTGGCACCAGAGGCCGACGGTGCCGAATGCGTCGCGCGGCGGCAGGCCGTGGTGCGGGAAGTCGCCGGCCACTTCTTCGGGCGACAGGTCGACATCGGCGAACACGACCAGCCCGCAGCCCGGGTGTTCCAGCACCTGCGCGCCCCAGCCCGCCTGGTCTCCCGCATAGAACCGCTCGCGACATTCGAACCCCATCAGCTCCAGCGTGGCGATCAGCGTCGCGAAGTGTTCGCGACTCGAGCGGTAGGTATGATGGTCGTGATTGGCCCAGCCGAGTCCGAGGCGATCCTGGCGTTCGCGCTGCACGCGCGCCGCGCGATTGCGCTGTTGCCAGTAACGACGTTCGCTGGCGAAGAACAGGTCGCAAGCCCCGTCGCGTCCCAGTTGCTGGCTGGCCGTGTCGAACCGGCGTTGGGCTTCGACGAACCCCGCGTGGCGATCTTCTAGCGACAGCGGACGAGGACGCTGGTCGAAGAGGGATCGCGCGGCGGCGATCGCGGCGCGCTGCGTTGCGGTCGGTTCGGCCGCAGTGAAGCCTGCTACACCGTGTCGCTCGACGACGACCACCGCCGCCTGGGGCGCGTCGGCGACGAGCGACCAGCGGAGCGGCGCAGCCGGCGAACCGTGGACGAGTGACGGGTTCGCCTGCGTTGCCACGAACCCATCGACCGATTCGACCTGGATGCCGAATCCTAGGCGAGGAAAACCGGCCGGCGACTCGCCCAGCACCCAGCGCGGGAACAGGCCCCCCGGGTGATGCCAGGTGCGACCGTCGGTACCGATCCGGTAACCGGCGGACAACAGTTCGTCACACAGGGTCGCCGAGGGTTCGAGGCAGAGGTAGTCGAGCCAGTCGACCAGCCGCGTTCCCGTCTCCGTACGCATCCGCTCGCGCAACTGCTCCGCATACGGATTGGCCGCGCACAGGCGATCGACTTCGCGCAGCAACAGCCGCCACGCCTGCGGCTGGCATTGCCAAAGCTCTTGTCGAGGAGCGACGGTCGTTTCCGGTTCGGTATTCGCCGTGGTGCGGCCGGCCATGGGAGACTCCTGCGAATCGGCATTGGCGGGCCGCCGACGCAAACACTCGCGTCGGGCCGCGGCGACGGATTATACGCGACCCGGATGGCCCTGGGGGGGAAGCCTGGAGTACAGTGGCGCTCGCGCGTCACAGTCGCGTTACAGTCTACAGACCAGAAAGCTCGCGGGAGACCTCCTTCGATGGATGCAGCGGCGGCGGAGATCTGGCATCGTTTGGGGCTCAAGGGCACTCTCGCCATCCAGATCGGCGGAAGTTCCTGCGCGGGGACGGGCGAGGAACGTGTCGTGCGTTCGCCGATCGACGGACGTTCGCTGGCGGCCGTGCGCCTTGCCGGTCGCGAGCAGGTGGCTGCGGTCGTGCAGGTGTCGGCGGAAGCGTTCCGCGCGTGGCGTGTGGTGCCCGCGCCGCGCCGCGGCGAACTGGTGCGGCGATACGGGCAGCTGCTCCGCGAGCACCAGGAGGATCTCGCGCGGCTGGTCGTGCTGGAGGCGGGCAAGATCGTGGCCGAGGCGCGGGGCGAAGTGCAGGAGATGATCGACATCTGCGACTTCGCCGTCGGCCTCAGCCGGCAGCTTTACGGGCTGACGATGGCCAGCGAGCGACCGGCCCATCGTTTGACGGAGCAGTGGCATCCGCTCGGGCCCGTGGCCGTGATCTCGGCGTTCAACTTCCCGGTCGCCGTCTGGGCGTGGAACGCGGCGCTGGCACTCGTGTGCGGCGATCCGGTGATCTGGAAACCTTCGGAAAAGACGCCGCTCACGGCCCTGGCCTGCCATGCCCTGCTGCAACGCGTTGTCGCGGAATTTGACGAGGCGCCCGAGGCTCTTTCGTGCGTCGTGGTGGGAGACCGCGAGGCGGGGCGGGCGCTGGCCGCCGACGCGGGGGTGCCCCTGGTGTCGGCGACCGGTTCGACGCGGATGGGCCGCGAGGTGGCGCGGGAAGTCGCCGGGCGGCTGGGCAGTTCGCTGCTGGAACTCGGCGGCAACAACGCCATGATCGTCTGCTCGTCGGCCGACCTGGACCTGGCCATTCGCGCGATCGTCTTCGCCGCGGTCGGCACCTGCGGCCAGCGCTGCACGACGCTGCGACGCCTGGTCGTGCACGAGTCGGTGGCCGAGACGCTGGTGGCGCGCATCGTCGAAACCTACCGCCACCTGCCGATCGGCGATCCGCGCGAGGCGTCGACGCTGGTCGGGCCGCTCATCGACGAGGACGCCGGCCAAGCGATGCAGGTCGCGCTGCGCGAGGCTACGGAACAGGGCGGCATCGTGCGCGTGGGCGGCGCGCGGCGCACGGCTGGCGTGCCGTCCGGCGGATTCTATCCCGAACCGGCCGTCGTGGAGATCGATCCAGGTGCGCCCGTCGTCCAGCGCGAGACCTTCGCGCCACTCCTCTATGTGCACCGCTTTCGCGAATGGGACCAGGCGATCGCGATCCACAACGGAGTGCCGCAGGGCCTGTCGTCGGCCATCTTCACACGCGACGTCCGCGAGGCCGAACGCTTCTGCTCGGCCTCCGGCAGCGACTGCGGCATCGCGAACGTGAACATCGGCACCAGCGGCGCAGAGATCGGCGGCGCGTTCGGCGGCGAAAAGGAGACCGGCGGCGGCCGCGAATCGGGCTCCGACGCTTGGAAAGCCTACATGCGCCGCTGCACCAACACCGTCAACTACTCGGACGCCTTGCCCCTGGCACAGGGCATCCGGTTCGGTTGATCGAACGCCAGCGTCCTCGCTCGCTGGCATGACGCCCGCTACCCAAGCAACTCCTCCAGCTCTTCGACAAGCGACTCAAAATACTTCAGCGCCGTGTTCACCGGCGTTGGACTCGCCATGTCGACTCCCGCGCCGCGCAGCAGGTCGAGCGGATCCTTCGAGCAGCCGCCCTTCAGGAAGCCGAGGTATTCCTGCAGTTCCCGGTTGCCGCCCTTCAGAACTCGCTGGCTCAACGCGATCGAGGCCGACAAGCCGGTGGCGTACTTGAAGACATAGAACGCGCGGTAGAAGTGCGGGATACGCAGGCATTCCAACGACAGGCAGTCGTCGATCGTGAACTCCGGCCCGAAATACTGGTCGAGCAGCTCGCGGTAGACGTCGCGGAAGGCCTTGAGCGTCAGGGCCTCGCCAGCTTCGCCCATGGCGTGCGTGATCTTCTCGAACTCGGCGAACATCGTCTGGCGGAAGATCGTGCCGCGGATGTCGTCGATCTCGCGGTTCACCAGATACGTCCGCCACTTGCGGTCGTCGGATTTCTGCAGCAGATGGTGGCTGAGCAGCTCCTCGTTGAACGTGCTGGCCACCTCGGCGACAAAGATGGTGTAGTCGTAGTATTGGAAAGGCTGCGAATTGGCCGAGTAGTAGCTGTGCATCGAGTGGCCGGCTTCATGGGCCAGCGTGAACACGTCGTTCAGCACGTTCGGCTGGTAGTTCATCAGGATGTATGGATCGCCGTCGAACGACCCCGCGCTGAACGCGCCGCTCTGCTTGCCCTGGTTCGGGTAGCGGTCGCACCAGCGGCCGGAGAGGCCTTTTTCGAGGATCGAGCAGTATTCGGAGCCCAGCGGCTGGAGTGCTTCGATCACCACTTCCACAGCCTGCTTCCAGGAGTGTTTGGTTTCGAGGTCGCTGAGGATCGGCACGTAGGTGTCGTAGTGGTGGATCTCGCGGAGCTTCATCTTGCGGCGGCGCAGTTCGTAGAACCGATGCAGCACCGGCAGGAACTTGTGCACCGAAGCGATCAGCTTGTCGTAGACCGATTGCGGCAGGTTGTCGGCGAAGAGGGCCGACTGCAGGGCGCTGTCGTAGCCCCGTGCCCGAGCGTAGTAGATATCCTTGTGGATCGAACCGGCCAGCGTGGCGGCCAGCGTGTTCTCGTGGCCAATGAACTGCTCATAGTATTTATGGAATGCGGCCTGCCGAACCTTGCGTTCGGGCGACACAAGCAGCCCGCTGAAGGTGGCATTCGACAGCTCGACCAGGTTCCCGTGTTCATCCTCGACCGTGCCAAACTTCATGTCGGCATCCAGCAGCTGCCGGAAGGCCTGTCCGGCCGCTTGCGACATCTCGGCCTGCATCGCCAGCAACTGCTCCTCACGCTTCGACAGCGTGTAGGGCTTGTACCGCCGGATGCGTTCGAGCACCAGCCGGAAGTCGGCCAGCTCTTCGGCGGCGAGATAGGCGTCGAGCGTTTCGGGGGGCAGGTCGAGCAGTTCGGGGCGGATGTAGCTGGCCGCTTCGGCGGCCCGCGCGGCAACGGCCTGGAACTGGCCTCGCATCGTCTGGTAGGTGCTGTTCGCCTGGTCCTCGGTCGCGCGGAGGAAGGTGTACGAACCAAGTCGTTCGGCGAGTCGATCAAACTGCGTGTCGAACTTCAGGCACTCGGCGACCACGCCGGGTCCGTCACCAAGCCTGCCGCGGAAGGCGGCGAAGCCGTCGGTCATCTTCTTGAGTTTGCGGAGATCCTTCTGCCAGTTGGCGTCGCTCGCATAGAGGCGGCTGAGGTCCCAGGTATCCTCGGGCTTGACCCGGTCGCGAGGAGGCAGCTTCTTCGTCTTGCTCATGGCTGTGGAATCCTTTCAATCCGGCGATGCGTTCTCAAGGAGGTGCGAAATGGATGGCATTTCGTGCGCTGGGGGCGGTGGGCGGCGCTGGCGCGGCCGGGGCGGCCGCGCTCCGGCACTTCGTGCGTTAGGGGCTACAGGGCGGCGCTGGTGCGGCCGGGACGGCCGCGCTCCTTACCACTCGATGACGGCGGCGCCCCAGGCGAGGCCGGCGCCGAAGCCGCACAGGAGCACGCGGTCGCCCGGGGCGATGCGGCCGCCGCGGAACGCTTCGTCGAGTGCCAGCGGGATGCTGCCGGCCGACGTGTTGCCGTAACGCTCAAGGTTCATGAACACCTGCTCAGGCCGCAGACCCAGCGAGGTGGCGGCGGCGTCGAGGATGCGGAAGTTGGCCTGGTGCAGGATTACCAGCTTCACATCCTCCAGACTCAGGTCGGCGCTCTTGACGACATCCTGGACCGTGTCGACCAGCAGACGGACGGCCCATTTGAAGACCGAACGGCCGTCCATGTGGATGCAGGTCGCGCCCTGTTCGATCAGCTCCGCCGTGGTGGGACGCCGCGATCCGCCAGCGGGGATGGACAGCAGCGACGCCCCCTCGCCCTCCGCTCCCAGCGTGAACGACCGCAGGCCCTGCGTCGGCCGACCGGGCCCCAGCAGGACGGCTCCCGCCGCATCGCCGAAGAGTGGAAACGTCTTGCGGTCGTGGGGATTCACGATACGCGTGTTCGTGTCGCCGCCAATGACCAGCACATGGCGGCAGCAGCCGGTGCGGATGAACTGGGCGCCGGTGATCAATCCGTACATGAACCCGGCGCAGGCCGCGTTCAGGTCCATGGCGGCGCAGCGGAGTCCCAGCCGTTCCTGCACAAGGCAGGCGGTGGACGGGCTGGGCATGTCGGGCGTCATCGTGGCCACCAGCACGAGGTCGATCTGCGAGCGATCGACGCCGGCGGCCGCCAAGCACTGCTCGGCCGCTGACACGGCCATGTCACTCGTTGCCAGGTCGTCGGGCAGGCGTCGCCGCGCAAGGATGCCGGTCCGCTGCAGGATCCAGTCGGAGTCGTAGCCGACGGCGGCGAGGTCTTCGTTGGTGATGACCGTGTCGGGGACGTAGCTGCCGGTCCCCAGGAAGGCCACGCCGGTCAACGAACTGAGGCGGCTGCGTCCGGAGTAACCGGGAGCCGGTTCGGGTCGAGGCGGGTTGGCGTCGGAGGCGGCGTTCGGAGCGTTCATCAGGTCTGGCATGGGGGCGGGACCGGCTTCCGGTGGCGGTGCGGCACGGACCAGCGTCCGTCCGGTTCGGCTGGAGTACGTCGGGCTGTACGGGCTTTGGGCTGTACGGGCTTCGGGCAAGCGGGCTTCGGGCTGTACGGGCTTCGGGCAAGCCGGCGTCCACCCTGGGACAGCGGCTGCGACAGGAACCTGCAAGGCAACGGGCATGCGTGCGGAGATCACGGGCGTCCTCAAGACCGGTCTTCGCGGGCACCGGTCCCTGGATGCACCGCGGTCGAGCGGCCCGGCCGGGGACATCGGTCCCCCACGCGAACGCCTGCATCGCCCCGAGGCTCCGCGAATATACCAGATGCCCAACCCGGCCAGCTATCCGGTGGAAGCCCTCGCGAGACCTCGGGCGATGGATGCCCACCCGCCCGACGCCCGGCAAACGGCAGGAGTTTTCCGGTTGCGGGAAGGTTGCGGCCGCAGTCGAGCCGACGATGGCCCGGCCGGCCAGCTCGACGGGCCGGACCACGTTGCGGGCCGGCCAACTCGACGGGCCGGACCAGGTTGCGGGCCGGCCGTGGCGCCGCAGAGGGGGAAAGGCCCGGGGAAGGTCCGCGCGGGCGGCCGCCTCCGGCCCGCACCTGCGCAAAACCACAGGCGAACTCGTTGGTGGCGTGGGCTTCCGCGGCCATTACAATGCGCGGCAGAAGCGACGAACGGTTGTCACAGTGGCCACTTGTTGTCACAAGGGCCCGGCGCGGTGGTCGCCGGGTTTCGCGGGAGCGTATCGGGAGCATGGACGAAGCAACGAGCGGTAGCGCGACCTTCGCGGAACGCATGCGCTGCGTGCGGAACGGCGACCAACGCGCGGCCTGGGAGCTGGTGGAACAGTACGGCGCGCACGTGCAGCGCGCGGTCCGCCGCCTGCTGCGACAGGACCTGCGGGCGAAGTTCGATTCGCAGGACTTCTCGCAGGCCGTCTGGAGCAGCTTCTTCGCCGCCACCGACCGGTTCGCCAACATCGAAGAACCCGGCCAACTCGTGCGGCTGCTGACCACCATCGCCCGCAATAAAGTGCTCGATGAGACACGACGCCTGCTGAACACCGCCCGCAGCACGGTGCGACGCGAGGAACCGCTGGACGCGGCGGAGCCGGGCCAGGAGAAGTTGGAGTCGCGGGACCCGCGGCCCAGCGAGGTCGCGGTGGCGCGGGAACGATGGGAGCGGATGTGGCGCGACGCGCCGGCCGACCATCGCGAGGTGATGCGTTTGAAGCTCATGGGCTGGACACAGCGGGCGATCGCGGAATCGCTGTCGGTCAGCGAGAAGACCGTGTATCGCATCCTGGCGCGGCTGGAGCGGTTGGAGTGAACGTCGATGGCAGACGACGCGTTGAACTTCCAGGCGACGGACGATCAGCGGCGTGAGCTGCTGGATCGCGCGCGGCACGGCTGGTTGCGGAATCAAGCGCCCGACGCGCGGGCGTTCCTCGCCGAACATCCGGAACTGCGGCGGGACCGCGTGCTCACGCTAGAACTGGCCTACGAGGAATACTGCCTGCGCCGCGACCAAGGGCAGGTCGTCGATCGTTCCGCGTACTGCGAACGTTTTCCCTCCATCCGAGGTTCCCTGTATCGGCAGTTGGAGGTGGAGGAGTACCTGCGCGAGCAGTTGGCGGCGGAGGCCCGGGTATCGGGGGCGGAGCCGTCGTTCAGCTGGCCGCGGGCCGGTGAACGAGTGATGGGATTCGAGGTGATCGACGAGATCGGTCGAGGCGCTTTCGCGCGTGCCTACCTCTGTCGCGAGCCGGGGGTGGGGGATCGGCAGGTTGTCGTCAAGCTCGCACAGGCCGGCGCCGCCGAGGCGCAGATGCTGGGACAGTTGGACCATCCCCACATCATGCCGATCCACTCCGTGCAGGAGGAGCCGGTCACGGGCCTCACGGCGATCTGCATGCCGTTTCGTGGCCGCAGCACGCTCCAGGATGTTCTCGACCTGGCGTTTGCCGAGGGTGGGCCGGCTCCCTGCCGCGCGGCCGTCATCCTCCAAGCGGCCCGCAGTCGCAGTTGCGGCATCGATCGTTGCCAGCAGGTGGCCGAAACCTCTCGGTTTCGAACGCGAGAAGGATACGTCACGAGTGTCCTGCGGCTGGCACTGCAGATGGCCGACGCGCTGCGGCACGCCCACTCCCGCGGCATCCTTCATGGCGACCTCAAGCCCTCGAATGTGGTCATGTCGATGGAGGCCTCTCCGCTGCTCGTCGATTTCAATCTCGCCCAGCGACCCGGCGCGGCTTCCTCTCGCATCGGCGGCACGCTGCCCTACATGGCACCCGAACAACTGGCCCTTGTCCTCCAGTGGCAGGCGGCCGAACAGCTGCCGCGGAACTCGATCGTCAGCGGAGCCGTTTCGCCCGACCTGGCGAGCGTCCACCCAACGCCCGATGCTCGCGCGGATGTGTTCGCCTGGGGAGTGCTCGTCTGGGAACTGCTGACGGGTACGCTCCCCTGGGATCCCGGCGAACCGACATGGCATCACCCTGGTTGGCAGGCGATGGAAACGCACCTGCGTCGGATGCGAACGACGGTGCCGTCCTGGCCCGCAGTCAGTTTCGTGGAACGGCCGGTGCGGGAGTTATTGCAGAGCTGCCTGTCGGCGGAACCGGACGCCCGCCCGCTGAACATGCACTCGGTCTGCCAGACGCTCCGTCGCGAACTGAAGTGGCACCGACGGATCGCCCGCGAATGGCGAAGCCGACCCCGCTGGCGACGCCGACTCCTCGCCGGCTCCGTCCTTGCTGCGTGCGCCTTCGCGTATAACCAAGCCCAGCACACCCCCGACCGCGAGCAACTCCTGCAAGAAGCCCGCAGCCTCTACGACAACCAAGACTTCGCCGCTGCCATCGAGTCGCTGAACCGCGTCGTGCAACTCGATCCAGACTACGGCGACGCTTACCTCACACGAGCCTGCTGCTCCATCCTCCTCTACCAACGCGATGGCTATCGCCTACGCCTCGACGCCGCCAGCGGCGACCTCGCCAACGCCATGCGACATGCACCCTCCCTCGATACCCAACGCGTCCAAGCATACTGCCTCATGAAACAGGGTGAGTTTGAGATGGCAGCCGAAGGGTATAAGGCCATTCTCGAACGCGAGTCCAAAAACGACGTGGAGTCGTTGAATAACTTGGCGTACTGCTACGAAAAAGTCACGACTCGATTCCGCGATCAAGCGGAGGTAGACCACTATCTCAAGGAGGCAGAT
>JBIIEC010000148.1:0-12139 GCA_044238045.1 Pirellulaceae bacterium
TTTGAAATGCGGGGCTGATTGGAAATTCAGGGCGGATTGAAAACACTGGGCGGCCGGGACGGCCGCGCTCCTAGTCTTGAATCAGCTTTTCGAAGGCGTCCTCGTCGAGCACGGGCACGCCCAGCTTCTGCGCCTTCTGCAACTTGCTGCCCGCCTCCTCGCCGGCCACCAGGAAGTCGGTTTTCGACGAGATGCTGCTGGCGGCGTGACCACCATGGGCGGCAATCAGTTCGTGGATCTGGTCGCGCGTGTACTTCGTCAGCTTGCCCGTCACCACCAGCGTCTTGCCCAGTAACGCCTGCCCCGCGCGCTCGGTCTCCGCGGCCGCCATCGACACGCCTGCCTGCTCCAGCAGTTGCAAGGACCGCTGGCCGTGCTGGCCATGCACATAGTCATGGACGCTCTGCGCGATCACCTCGCCGATCTCATGCACGTTCGCCAGGTCCTCGGCCGTCGCCTCGCGCAGTTCCTCCAGCGTCCGGTAACGCTGGGCGAGGATCGCCGAGACGCGCGTGCCCACATGGCGAATGGACAGCCCATTGAGCAGACGGGCCAGTCCGCGATCCTTGCTTGCGGCGATCGCCTGCACCAGGTTCTCGGCCGACTTTCTGCCCATGCGATCCAGGTCGGCCAAGTCGGTGGCCTGCAGGCGATAGAGATCGGCGTAGTCGGATACATGGCCGCCACGCACCAGCTGGTCGACCAGTTTGTCTCCCAGCCCCTGGATGTCCATCGCGCCGCGGCTGGCGAAGTAGCGGATGCGTTCTTTCAGCTGGGCCGGACACGCGAAGTTTGGGCAGCGGATGTAGACGCCGTTCTCGTCCTTGACCAGTGGCGTCGAGCATTCCGGGCACACGCTGGGAAACTCGAAGGCCGGCAGCTCCGACTGCCGTTCATGCTTCTCGACACGGACCACATGGGGAATGATCTTCCCGGCCTTCTCGACCACGACCGCGTCGCCCACGCGGATATCCTTCCGCTCCACCTCCTCGGCGTTGTGCAGGCTGGCGCGGCTAACCATCGTGCCTGCCAGTTCGATAGGGTCGAGTTCGGCGACGGGCGTGATCACACCGGTCTTGCCGACCTGCACGCGAATCTCGCGCACGCGCGTGACACCTTCGTATTTTTCGAACTTGCAGGCGATCACCCACCGCGGATACTTGCTGGTCGCCCCCAGCCGTTCGCGCTGCGCGAACTGGTTGACCTTCATCACCAGACCATCGACTTCGAAGTCCAGTTCGTGCAGGCGTTCGAGGACTTCGTCGGAGTATTCGATGGCCTGCTGGAGTTGCTGGAAGCAGCGCACGTGGGGCGTCGCGGGCAGTCCGTACGACTGGATCTCCTCCAGGAACTCCATGTGGTTCGTGGCGTGCAGCCCCTCGGCGTAACCGACGCCGTGGCAGAAAAGCCGCAGCGGCCGTTCGGCGCTGACGCGGGGATCGAGCAGCCGGATGCTGCCGGCCGAGACGTTGCGTGTATTGGCATACACGGGCTCGCCACGTTCGCGCTGCAGCTGGTTAAGCCACACCAGGTCGCTGTTGCGCATGTAGATCTCGCCCCGCACCTCCAGCAGCGCGGGCGGCGCGTCGCTGTGCAGCCGCAGCGGTACATCGCCCATGCAGCGCACATTATGGGTGATGTCGTCTCCCACCTGGCCGTTGCCGCGCGTCAGCGCACGGACCAGCAGGCCCTGCTCGTAGACCAGCGAGATGGCGACGCCGTCCACCTTCAGCTCCACCACCCACTCCGGCTCCACGCCGCCCAGCAGGCCGACCACGCGCTGGCCGTAGCGGCGCAGGTCGTCGAGGCTGTATGTGTTTTCGATCGAGAGCATCGGCGCGCGGTGCGGCGCGGAACGCAGTTCGGGCACCGGCTGGTCGCCGATCCGCTGCGTGGGACTGTCGGCCGTCACCAGTTCCGGATGAGCGGCCTCCAACGCCTTCAGCTGGTCGAGCAGCCGATCGTACTGCAGGTCCGTGATCTCGGGCGCGGCCTGCACATAGTAGAGATGGTCGTGCCGGCGGATCTCCTCGCGCAGCTCCTCGATCTCACGAGTTGCGGAGCGGTTCATCGCGACGGCGTTTCCAGGCCGCACTCGGGAACCACCGTGACCTGCTTGTCGGTCGCCGAGTTCGGGATGAGGCAGAGGAACTTCATCGGTCGATCGCCCGTGTTGCGGAACTGGTGCACTTCGTCCGGCTTCACCAGCACCACGTCGCCCGCCTTCAGCGGATGCGCGGTGTCGCCCTCGTAGACGAGGCCCTGTCCTTCCAGCACGTAGACCTCGTGTTCATATCCATGGAAGTGCCGCGGCGTGTGGCCGCCCGGCGCAACCTCGAACTGCCGCATCGCGAACGTGGGGGCTCCATCGTTCTGGCCGACCAGCTGCCGGACCATGCAGCCGCTGGCCCCCTCCATCTGGACTTCCTTGGCTTCCACCGATTCCGAAGCGGTAACTTTCATCGTGCCTCCCAGGATTGAATGAAGTGCGCCGACGTCACAGTGCGCCGACGTCACGAGGACAGAGCTGGTGAACCGTCTGTTCGGTATCCAACCTGGATTGACGGACGAATCCAGGGAGTGGCTGGTCCGGTTCGGGAACGGAATCCGGCCGCTGAGTCGTTGGGGTCGAGTGGCGTTAGTCGAGTGGCGTTAGTCGAGTGGCGTTAGTCGAGTGGCATTGGTCGAGTGGCATGTCACCGGGCAGCGTCGAGGTCATTCCTGGTCGCGTGTCCAGAAGCGGTCGGTGCCGATCGCGGCCAGGGTGGCGATGCCCAGGACGACCAGTTCTCCCACCATCAGCCGCACGCCGTGGCGATCGAAGAAGTCGACGAAGGACGCCGAGGGGGCGGCCAGGTTCGGGTCGCCGGAGGTCGACTTGGCGAGCGCGGCGGCAAACGGGTCCTCCCGCATCTGCTTGAGGGCCATCACCCCGTAGCCGCAGGCGGTGATGGCAAAGAGGGCCCCCGCGGCGACCAGCAGCACATAGAAGGGATTGGTTCGCTGTTTTTCCGCTGCCACGCTCGGGTCCTCGTTCTCGGCGACAAGGCCGTCTCCCTACCGAATCGACTCGGTACCTGCACCGTACAAAACCGTGCACGCGTCGTGCCCGTCGAGCGACCCTGGCCCTGCACACGGATGCCCGGTCGTTCCTTCCTGCGGGCTGGATTATACACCAGACGGTTGCCCTCCGGCGACCGACCCCGCTGGCGTTAACCGGCGTCCGGCCCCACGGGCGGCAGCGCCGGATTGGGCGAGGCCAATGCTGGATTCGGCCAGAACGCTCGATTATGATGCGGGATTGCGAGGAACGTCTTGGAGACCGCTGGAGACCGCGAAGGGGCGAGCTCCCAGGCCGACGGCGGCGTCCTCGGGAAAGATGGCAACTGGAGGCAACCGGGAGATCCTGGGCAGCCCCGGGACGATTCCGGCCGGGCGCATTTCGCACCCACCGCCGCTCGACCGCAAACATGGCTGCCCCTGCTGCAGCTGCTGGCTGACCCTGCTGCACTCCTGGCTGACCCTGCTGCACTCCTGGCTGAAAGGAAGCAATCGCTTGTCTGCCCGGCCCATTCAACTGAGGGGCGTCGAAGTCCACAACCTGCGCAAGGTGGACTTGGACATTCCGACACGGCAACTGGTGGTGATGTGCGGCGTCAGCGGCAGCGGCAAGACGAGCTTGGCGCTGGATACACTCTATGCCGAAGGCCAGCGGCGGTACATCGAGAGTTTCTCGGCCTACACGCGGCAGTTCCTGGAACGCCTCGATAAACCGCCGGCGGAACGGATCGATGGCATTCCGCCTTCGATCGCGGTGACCCACCAGTCCGCTTCGCGCTCCACGCGTTCCACGGTGGGAACGGCGGCGGAGATCCATGAGTACCTGCGACTGCTGTACGCGCGGCTGGGCACGGTGGTCTGCCATGGTTGCGGCCAGAAGGTGCAGCAGGAGACGCCCGAGTCGGCGGCGGAACTGCTGGCAGCCTTGGCCGATTCCGCGCGGTACCTGGTCGTCTTCCGGATGCCGCGTGAGCCGGGTGAATCGCTGGAAGCGTTGGTATCGAGCCTGCGCGCGGACGGTTTCGTGCGCGTGGTCGTGGAGGGCCGCACTCAGACGCTGGACGACCTGCTGCAAGGCGGCTTGGCGGAGGCCGACCTGCGTCACCTGCTGATTGTCGTCGACCGCTTGACCGGCTCCATCCCGCGGCAGCGTGTGCAGGATTCGCTGGAGACGGCCTTTCGCATGGGCGCGGGGCGGTGCGAGGTGTGGATCGAGTCCGCGGCGATGTGTCGGGAGCGAGTCGACGGGGAAAGCCCCTGGCCGCTGGCCGAGCTGTTCGGCGAGGCGCCCGCGTCGAGCTTGGATGGTCGCAGCTTTCGCGTGCTGGTGCTGAGCAGCCTGATGCGATGCGAACGCTGCGACCGGGAATACTCACGGCCCGAACCACAGCTGTTCAACTTCAATAGCCCCCTGGGCGCGTGCGCGACCTGCGAGGGGTTTGGCAACCTGGTCGACCTGGACATGGACCTGATCGTGCCGGACCAGAACAAGTCGCTGCAGGACGGGGCGATCGCGCCCTGGAGTACTCCGGCGTACACCCACGAGCTGCAGGAGCTGCTGGCGCTCGCGGCCGACTACGGGCTGCCGGTGGACGTGCCCTACCGCGAGTTGAATGACGAGCATCGGCGGCTGATCCGCCAGGGGGTCCCGGAGCGGAAGTTTGGCGGGCTGGAGGGGTTCTTCGCGTGGCTGGAGCGGCGGAAGTACAAGATGCACCTGCGGGTATTCTTGAGTCGCTGGCGGAGCGCGCGGCCTTGCCCGGACTGCGGTGGCGCGCGGCTGCGGCCCGAAGCGCTCGCCGTGCGGCTCGGCGGCCATCACCTGGGCGAAGTCATGCGGATGCGGATTGGCGAGGCGCACGACTTCCTGCAGGGCTTGCGCCTGACCGACCGCGAACGCATCGTCGGACGCATGATGCTGGACCAGGTGGAGTCGCGGCTGGGCTTCCTGCGTTCCATCGGCCTCGACTACCTGACGCTCGACCGTCCCCTGAAGACGCTCAGCGGCGGCGAGATGCAGCGTGTCGCGCTCACCTCCGCCCTCGGTTCGAGCCTCGTCAACATGCTCTATGTGCTCGACGAACCTTCGGTCGGCCTGCATCCGCGGGACACTCAGAAACTGTATGACGCGGTGAAGCAGCTGCGCGACCGCGGCAACTCGGTGGTGGTCGTGGAGCACGAGGAGACCTTCCTGCGGGGCGCGGACCATCTGGTGGAGACGGGGCCCGGCGCGGGCGACCTGGGCGGCACCATCATCTTCCAGGGAAGTCCCCGTGAGATGCTCGCCTCGACCGACAGCCTGACCGGTCAGTACCTGGCCGGCCGCCGCAGCACTTCGGCACCCACGACACGGCGCAAGCCCACGCACGGCTGGATCCGCCTGACGGGCGCGCGGGGAAACAACCTGAAAGACATCACCGTCGAATTCCCCCTCGGCGTGCTCTGCGTCGTGGCCGGAGTGAGCGGAGCGGGCAAGAGCACGCTGGTGGAAGACACGCTCTACCCGGCGCTCTGCCGCCGCATGCGCAAGGAGTCGGAGCCGGGGCTGCCCTTCAACGACTGCCTGGGCGATGGCCAGATCGACGACGTGACGCTGGTCGACCAGAGCCCCATCGGCCGCTCGCCGCGCAGCAATCCGGTGACGTACATCAAGGCCTTCGACGCCATCCGTAACGTGTTCGCGGAGACGCTGGAGGCCCGCACGCACAACTATACGGCCGGCCACTTCAGCTTCAACGTCGACGGCGGACGCTGCAGCGCCTGCGAGGGTGACGGGTTCGTGCAGATCGACATGCAGTTCCTGGCCGATGTCTTCATGCGCTGCAGCCAGTGCCAGGGAAAACGCTACCGGAGGGAGATCCTGGACGTCACCTACCGCGGCAAGAACATCGCCGACGTGCTGGAGATGAGCGTGCGATCGGCGTTCAGCTTCTTCCGCGGTCAGGAGAAGGTGCAGATCCGGCTGAAGCGGCTCATGGACGTCGGCTTGGACTACCTGAAGCTGGGCCAGCCCGCCAACACGCTGTCGGCCGGCGAAGCCCAACGGCTGAAGCTGGCTGGTTATTTGGCGGGCGCGAAACGGCAGCGGACGCTGTTCCTGCTGGACGAGCCGACGACGGGCCTGCACTTCTCCGACATCGTCCGCCTGCTCGACTGCTTCGACGCCCTCCTCGCTTCCGGCCATTCGCTGATCGTCGTCGAGCACAACCTGCAGTTGATGAAGGCCGCGGACTACATCATCGACCTCGGCCCCGGCGCCGCGGAACAGGGCGGACGGGTCGTCGCCCAGGGCACGCCCGAGGAGCTGGTCGCGAAACGCGGTTCGCTCACCGGCCGCTACCTGGCCGAAGCGATGCGGCAGGACGAAGCCAATTCGGCCGCCTCGGAAGACTAGGCGCGGAGGACTGGCTGGGGGAAAGCCAGGCGAGGCAAACCCGCGTCGCCGATTCTCAGGCAGGCTCTTCGTGGCAGCGGCCCTGCCACGTATCCCGACGCTCCATCTCCTGCCGCAGGGCCATCAGGACGCCGGGCTTGTCGAGGCACCAAGAAGGGCCGATGAAGTAGTCGCCCGGCGCGTCGCCGCTGATCCGCTCCACCACCATCCGCGGCGGAAGCAGTTCCAGGACATCGACCAGCGTCCGCACGTACTCGTCGCGTTCCATCAACTGCACTTCCCCGCGCAACACCTGTTCGCCGAGCTCCGTTTTCTTGACCGCGTAGAGGTTGTGGAGTTTGACGGAATCGATGGGCAGCCGAGCCACTTCGCGGGCCGTGGCCAGCATGTCCGCGTGCGACTCGCTGGGCCAACCCAGGATGATATGGGCGCAGATCTCGAACGACCGCCCGCGACTCCGCTCCACCGCATCCAGCATGGCGTCATGGTGATGCCCACGGTTCATCTCATCCAGCGACCGGTCGTGCATCGTCTGCATGCCGAACTCCACCGACAGGTAGGTCCGCCGGCCGAACTCGTCGAGCAGGTCAAGGACCTCGTCGGGCAGGCAGTCGGGGCGCGTCCCGATGGCCAGTCCGGTCACCAGCGGATGCTCCAGCGCCGTCTCGTAGACTGCCCGCAAGCGATCGACCGGAGCGTAGGTGTTGGTGGCCGGCTGGAAGTAGGCCATGAACCGGTCGCAGACGTAGCGTCGCCGGAGCCGCCGGATCCCCTCGTCGATCTGCTCCCGGATCGCCTGCCGCGGCAGGCGCCGGCTGGGACTGAAGCTGCGGTTGTCGCAGAACGTGCAACCGCCGATCGCCACGGTTCCGTCGACGTTCGGGCAGGTGAACCCCGCGTCGACACTGACCTTCTGGACGCGTTCGCCAAAGAGCCTTTTCAGGAAAAGGTTGTAGGAGAAGTAACGAAGACCGGACGCCCGCCAATCCAGGGACTGCCGCAAGGCTCGAGGATCGTGTGGTTTTGTTGACGCCAAGGGCCGACCAAAATTATTCTGAAGGCCGGGGCTCCACTATTGCTTACGCGAACGACTTCGCAATATTGAAGACAGCAAGGCGCTGGAGCATCCCGAGGCGCCATCATAGGAATACCCACTCCAGGCAACAAGGCGACCGACGATGTACGGAGAGATGATCCCCGTGGGGGGCGGCGATACGATCCCGCTGCTGAAGACCGAACTGCTGGTGGGTCGCCGGGAAACCTGCGACATCTGCCTGCGGTTCGCGAACGTGTCGGCGCATCACTGCCAACTGAGCCTGCGAAATGGGTACTGGTATGTCAAGGACATGAACAGCAGCAACGGGACCAAGATCAACGGCGCGCGGGTCGACGAGAAACGCATCAACCCGGGCGACACGATCTCCGTGGCCAAACACGCCTACAAGTTCGACTACTCGCCCGCCGACCTGGGCGCGGTCGGCCCCCCGCCGCCCGAAACGCAGGGGATGGCCGAACAGATGCAGATCCTGGGCAAGTCGCTGCTGGAACGCGCCGGGCTCGATCGCAAGGCGCGGGAAGCGGGCCGGGAGGGCGGCCGTGAGACCAGTCGGGAGGGCGGCCGCTACGACCTCGGCAACGACAAAGGCGGCAACTTCCGCGACCCCAACCGACCGGTCTAAATCCTCAGGCGTGCCGAGCCGCCCGCAGACTTCCGACGGACTTCGCACGAAAAAGGCCGGCCTCCCTGCGAGCAGGGGAAGCCGGCCTGATACTCGACAACCTCGCGACGTGCTGCGAAAACGCGCCCGCCGCTTGGAGATTTACCGCATCAGCGATAGTACTGGTTGCGAACGCACTTCGGGCAGTAGCTCTCGTCCTGCGGCTGCAGGGTCGGCCAGCCCGTGATGATCTTGGCGGCCTCCACCCGCATCACCGGTTGCTCGGCCACCGGAGTCGCCCCGCTCTGGCGGGTCTCCAGCGTCGCCAGCCAGTGATCGGCCGAAGGGACGCCCGACGAACGGTAGGTGATGTAACGTGCCGTCTTGTCGGTGATGGCCGTGAAGGGGTACTGCGTGACGCCAAACGCTTCGGCGACCCGCTTCCCATACGGCGTGGCAACATCCATGCGGCACAGCTGGTACTGCTGCATCAGTTCCGCCTGCTTTTCGGCGGAACCGAGGCTTTGCAGATCAAGCCGTCCGGCAGGATCCGCGGAGTTTTCCAGCACGACCAGCAGCGGCTTCTGTCCGTCCGCCGCAGCCTGCTTCGCGTTCGCGTAGTGGTCCGACCACTGCAGTTCGTCCGCGCGAGCCTCCGTCATGCCCGCCAACACCAGTACGACACACATCAAAAATCGCATACGAATACCTCCTAGAGTCCTTTCCCACCGAGCTTCACACCCCACGGCGTGTAGCGAGCGTTGCCTCCCGCGCGGCCCTCTCATGGTGGAACCGGATTCCAAACCAAACCTCGTCTGTGACTCAGGCCCCGCTGTTCCGCCGCATTCCGCATCGCCGAAACGAAGCCTGGCCGCGTGGAACGTCGAGACGCTGAAGCAGGCGGCGTCATGCCACCCACGCAATCGCAACGACAGCGCCAAGGTATCAACATCCGATGGCCTCGCAAGTGCCGAGCTACCCGCGCTGCTCCACACCGTGCCAACAAAAAAAAATCCAGCAGGTGCGCCGAACGAAGTTTTTGGAGGAGAAAGCGAGGCCACCCGCAAGGGCTGACGGACCATCCCGGGCAGAGATGTTTTTTTTCTGCTGAGCGCCGACCTGCCACCCGGGGGGTGCCTCCAAAAACGCCCGTTTTACGCGGTTTTCCAAGCACTTCATGACAGGATCGCGAGCGACGCCCGCCGCACTCCCGCCTCGGGCGACCCTTGAAGCGTAGGGGAGGGAATCGCATAATCCGATCGACGCGAGGACTCGGAGTCACCGGTGACGCATTCGTGTCACTGCCCCGTGGATGCATCCGTATCCGCGACGTTCACCGTGTTGTTCGATGCTTCGCCGTCCTCCCTCTCCCATCCGCCTCCCCATCACTCGCCTTTCAAGGAACCACCATGGTCAAGACGGCCAGCACAATGCTCCCCCTCGGCACCCTCGCTCCCGACTTCTCCCTGATCAATGTCGACGGGCAACTGGTCTCGCGCGACGACTTCCAGGGTGCTCCCGCGCTGCTGGTCATCTTCATGTGCAACCACTGCCCCTACGTCCTCCACGTCGCGGATGAGCTGTCGCGTCTCGCAGCCGAATACCAGGCCAAGGGCGTGGCGATTGTCGGGATCAACGCCAACGATTCAACCGTCTACCCCTCCGACTCGCCGGAACAGATGGTCCACGAGGCGGAACAGCGGGGCTACGTCTTCCCCTACCTGTACGACGAGACGCAGGAGGTGGCGAAGGCCTATCGGGCGGCCTGCACGCCCGACTTCTTCCTGTTCGACAAGGAGCAGCGACTGGTCTACCGAGGGCAGATGGACGAGAGTCGTCCGAAGAGCGATACGGTGCCGACGGGACGCGACCTGCGGGCGGCGCTGGACGCGTTGCTGGCTGGCCGCGACGTTCCTTCCGAACAGCGACCCAGCCTGGGATGCAACATCAAGTGGAGGGCGGGCCAGGAACCCGACTACTTCGGCGGCTGACGGATGGCCGCCGATTCGCCGATCCGCCGATCGGGAGGCCGCATGAGGACGACCGCCCGAGGTCACTCGAGCCGAATCCGCCGATCAGTCGCGATTCCGCGTGGCGGGCTACCCGCTGCGAGAGAACGTTTCGGCGTCACTGGACCGTTGAGTGGCAAGCGACGCTTGCTCGGCCTCTTCCTGGGCAACGCGCCGATGCAGGATGGGTCCCAGCCACCATCCCCAGAGGAGATACTGAAGCAGCAGGGCCGTGGCAAGATAGAATACGGCGGCCAGAATGCCGCCGCCCAGCAGCAGGGTCAACGTCCCCAGGGAGACTCCCACGACGAGGAGTGTGGTCCCCACGATGAGGCTGGACATTCCCGATTGCTGCGGCTTCGGACGCTCCACCATGGCCGACCTGCCCCCTGCTTCCCAAGGTGCCGTGCCGGGTCCGATCGGATCCGGACGGACTACCACTTCGCCATCTTACGAAAGAAGTGGAGGGTGGCAAAGAACGTCGGCGCGAGTGTCCGGTCGGAATCGTTTCGCACGCGGACCCTGGAGCGATCCGCGTCCCGCCCGGTGGCAACCGGCCCGTCAGCTTGGAATCAAGGCTGCTTCGGGGCCCTGCCCGGGAGGCGTTCGATACGTTCCCGCATGGAGACCCGGCGGCATGACCGCCTCGAAGGCCTCGCTGCGTTCGGAACCCGGCCGCGAACCTACTTGGCCGAGTCCGAGTCGCTCACCGCGCTGGCATCTTTCTTCGCGTTCTTCTCGCGTTGAATCGCGTCGTAGACCTCCTGGCGGTGCACAGGAATGTCCGTCGGTGCGTCGATGCCCAAGCGAACTTTGTCGCCTCGGACGTCAACGACGGTAATCACAATGTTGTCACCGATCATGATGCTCTCATCACGGTGGCGTGAAAGGACCAGCATGGATGGCTCCTTCCTGCTTGGTGCGGCTTGCGTGCAGGCCCGCTGAGGATAACTTGCCCGGGGTGGTTTAGTACCGAAGCCCGCTCCTGGAGCAGACTCGCTTCGGCGACACGTGGTTGATCTGACACTCCGTCGCGGCTAGGTTCCACGTCACCCTTCATCTTGGTGAACGTCCTACTCGACCAGTAGAGTCATGACCAACTATCGGTAACGTAGCTTGCCCAGAATGACACATCCGTGGCACAGGCAAATGATTTTTGCCGCATCCCGGTTGCTGCTGCGCAAATTGTCCCAGCGAAGCGGACTGGTCCTACGATGCACATTGCAACGTCTGGCCAGCGCGAAGAGACTACCGGAGGCCGCGTGTCAGGAGAGAGGCTTCACCGGAGGATCTACGTCGTTGGTCGCGCCGCGGGCGACAACCACCGGCCAAAGACCGGACATCTTGCCCCTCGGCCAGCTTCAACGACCAAGCCTGGGGAAGACGCCAGACGCGTGAAGGCCCCGAGGCCGTGGACCGCGAGGAGCACCAGTCGCCCTGAAGGGCCAGTGACTCGGGGATACAGTGACTCGGGGATACAAGAATCGAGTCGGTGACGTGCCCTGCACTGCGACGGGTACCGTGTTTCGCTTCGGATATCGCCCACATGCCGAGGCCGGGTTCAGGCCGAGCCCGTACGACGCATGGCTTCGATGAGCGACCGGGCGCCCTGATCCAGCAACGCTTCGGCCACCGACTCGCCCAGTGGCACCGCATCGGACGGCGAGGCCGTCTGGCTGGCGTACAACCGTTTCGACCCATCCAAGCTCAACACCACGGCGTCGAGTCGCAGTTGATCGGCTTCGCGTCTCGCCCAGGCGCCGACCGGGGCCAGGCAGCCCCCTCGCAGCGCGGCCAGCAGCGAACGCTCCGCGCACACCGCCTGCTCGGTCACCTCGTCATTCAGCCGTCTAACCCAGAACCGCGTCGCTTCATCCTCCGCCCGCGTTTCGAGCCCGAGAGCACCCTGGCCGATGGCGGGCAGCAGCTGGTCGCGGGAAAAAACTTCGGTGATGCGACCGGCCAGTCCCAGCCGCCGCAAACCGGCTTCCGCGAGCACGATGGCGTCGTACTCACCG
>JBIIEC010000149.1:0-12135 GCA_044238045.1 Pirellulaceae bacterium
CGCGAAAGAGATCGGGGGCCACCTGAACTGGGCCACTTGACTTGGGCCCCCTGACTCGCGATTCAACGCGAGACTACGGATTGTCGCCCGGGACTTCCGCCTGCGGGTTCTCTTCGATGCCCAGCAGTTCGATGTCGAACACGAGCACCGCGTGCGGGCCGATCACCGGCGGGCTGCCTCGCTCGCCATACGCCAGCTCCGACGGAATCACCAGCTGCCACTTCTCCCCGACCTTCATCTGCTGCAGCGCCTCGGTCCAGCCGGGAATCACCTGGTTCACCGGAAACATCGCCGGTTCGTTTCGCTTGTAAGAACTGTCAAACTCGGTGCCATCCACCAGACGACCGCGATAGTGAGTCTTCACCACGTCCGTCGCCTTCGGGCTCGGACCCTCCGCAGCCTTCACGACCTTGTAGAGCAAGCCGCTGGGAAGCGCCTTCACGCCTTCCATCGCCTTGTACTTCTCCAAGAACTTCGGGCCTTCCGTCTTGTTCTTCGCGGCCAACGCTTCCATCTTGGCCTGCATCCGCTGCTGCGCCGATTGCTGAAACTCCTGCATCGCCGCTTCGAACTCGGCCTGCGTGATCCGAGCTTCCTTGCCGCCGATCGCGTCTTCCAAGCCGGCGATGAGGCTGGGCAGGTCGATCAACTCCGCCTCCAGTCCGCCCGACAGCAACTGGCGGCCGATCTGGCGACCAATGCCGTAGTTGGCCTTCGCCTGCGGTGTTTCCAAAGGTGCCGGCAACGCGGCTTCCTCCTGAGCCCGGGCGGGAACCGCCAGGCTGAATGCAATCAGGAAAAACGCCGTGAGGCGCACTACGATGCTCGTGGTCATGCAAAACCCTTTTTTTATCACGACAAACACCAGACCACTGCGGTGCACCAATCGGGTTCACCCCCAGGCCGGCCAGCTCGGCATTATCGCGAAAACCGGCAGCATCTCCTAGGCGACCCCGCCGAAAAATCGGCCACGCCTCGGAGAACCTCCACGCAGCCTGCCCACTTCGCCACGCACTCGCCGTTTCGTCGTCGGCATACGCCATGTGCCGAAGATCGCTCGGCGCACGGCCTGCCGGAACGTCCACCCGATGAATACCACCGGCGTGGCTCGCTGAGCGCCCAGCACATGGGGTGTGCTGGCTACATCGTGTGCTGGCTAAAACGTGTGCTAGCGAACGCGTTGGCGCGGCCTGGAAACCGGACGCGAACGAGCGACCGAGCGACCGAGCCGAAGCGCGCGAAGCCAGCAGCCGAACGGGCGACAGTTCAAGCCGAAGAAGGCGGCGTCGTACCATTCGTCGACTCCCGCGCCATCACCGGTCGTTCCAACTGCCCCGACAGCCAGCGCAGGGGGAAGTGGACGAGCAGCACGAAGACCATGAGTGCGAGGGCGACCAGCGTCAGCAGGACGACCAGCAGCGAGAAGAAACCGGGGACGGCCCACGACGCCACGCCCAGCAGCGTCCAGGGCAGGAAATGAACGGCGCGATAGCCTCGCGGTCGCGAGCGGTAAACCTCCGACGGCACGCCCCGCAACTGCCAAGGCCACCAGTGCCGCACGCTCGACGAACGCGACTTGGCCTCCCAGGCCAGCGGAGCCCCCGCGCCCGGTTCGAAGTGCAGGCCGTCGATTCCCTCCCGCACGCTTACCCGTTCGCCGATCATGGCCCATCCCTCCGACGTCCCCGAGGCCCTTCAGGCCGCTCGACACCACGCGACTCGCTCTCAGCATACCCATCCCGCGCAACCGGAGGCAAATAAAAAGTCTGCCCGGCGACGGAGCGGCTGGCCGCGTCCAACGCATCCAGCCGGGTTCGCCGCTGGACAGCGGACCACCGAAGTCGCAGGAGCCGCGGCCACGGACAAGGCCCTACGCGGCGTTACGGCAAAGTTCCTGTCGCAGCAGCGATCGTCCGCCGGCAATTTCCTGGGAGCCACCGAGTGGCAAGTGCCGAATCGACTATGCTGGAGTTCGATGTGGGCCGGGAAGCCGGTTGGCTGGCCGGTGCGATACGATGTTTCCCTCCGCACGGGCCACCTCCGCGCGGGCCACCTCCCCACGGTGCGACAAACGACGGCGCGACGAACATGGTCCCGAACTCCGCCACTGCGGCTCCTCGCGGAGCGCCCCACGACGACGGTTGGCACCGGGGACGGCCGACGACCGGCGCGGGCCTCCGCGCGCCACGCAAGGCTCCTGCGTTCCCCGCTGGGAACGGCCTGCGCCGACGCACGAGCTTCGCTCTGCTGCTGCTCCTGACCGCCTTCCTCCCCTGCCCACTCGTTCCGTTCCCGCCTGCCTCCGCGCGCGAACCCGGACAACCGCCTGCATCCTCGGCGCGTTACGCGGCGTTCCGAGACGAGTGGGAACGAGCGTCGGGAGCGAGCGATGCGAGCGACTGGCGAGTGCGACCGGGCGACCCCAGTCGCTTGTATCTGTACACTCCCTCGGAGCTGACCTTGGGCGTGGATGCGGCGGGCAACAACGGCCCATCGGCCGCCGACTCGTCGCATTACGCCGAACGGCTGGCGGAGCTGGTGCGTGGCGAACTGCCGGAGGGTGACCTGGCCGCCGCGTATTCCTGGGCGCATGAACTGCTCTGCTTCGCGCCGCGTCATGAAGACGCCCGCCGTTGGCTCGGGCTGCCCGGCCGGCCCACGGCAGCGTCCACGGGCGACAAAGCGGCTGGCCTGCAGCTCCGCAAACCGCGACGCCCCCATCCGCGTTACCCCTGGGCCGCTGGCCAATATCTACTCGCCACGACCCCTCACTTCCGCATTGCGACGAATGATAGCGAAGCGTCCGCGCGGCAGCTGGCCGAGGCGTTGGAACGGCTGCACTGCGCGTGGCAGCAGCTGTTCTTCGCCACCTGGCACGAGGAGACACCCTGGATCGCGGCCCCCGCCGCGCGCGGCGTGCCTCGGCGCGCCCAGTCCAGCCACCAAGTGGTGCTCTTCCGATCCCATGACGACTATGTCGCCCACCTGCGGACCATCGAACCTCGCGCGGCGGTCACGCGCGGCTACTACCATGCCGCGACGCGCACCGCCTACTTCGTCGGTGGCGAACATCCGGCGACGGCCACCTGGTATCACGAGGCAACGCACCAGCTGTTCCATGAACGGCAGCGGACAGCGCGCGAAGTCGGCCATGCGTCCAACTTCTGGATCGTCGAAGGCATCGCGATGTACCTCGAATCGCTGCATCACCGGGGGCCGCGACTGGGCGTGGGAGGCCTGGAAGCCGACCGGCTGCAGATGGCCCGCTACCGGGCCCTGCGCGAAGGTTTCTTCGTGCCCTTGGATCGCTTCACGGCGTTCGGACAGGCGGAGTGGCAGGCACATCCGCGGATCCATGCGATCTACAGTCAGGCCGCGGGACTCACGCACTTCCTGATGCACGCGGAGCAGGGACGCTATCGGCCGGTGGTCGAGTCGCTGCTGCGGCTCGTGTACGCCGGCAAGGACGAACCGGCTTCACTGTTCGAACTGGCCGCCGCCAGCCCCGCCGAACTCGAAGCGTCCTACCGTCGCTTCCTCGCAATATCCGACGACGACCTCGCGCATCGCGATTCGTCCGTGCCCATCCGGCAGCTGTGCCTCGGCGGCACGCGCGTCTCCAACGCCGGCTTCGCACAACTCGGTCCGCTGGCTGCCTGCGAGTGGCTCGACCTGTTCGGCCTGCCTCTCACCGACGCCGACACCGGACCGCTCGACCAAACGCCGCGACTGCGTCAGCTGAGTCTTGAAAACACGTCGATCGGCGATTCCACCGTGCGTCGCCTCGCGGCCGCGCGCGAACTTCGCGAACTCGACCTCTCCAGCTCCCGCATCACCGACGCGTCGCTGGAGACGCTCGCCCAACTCGACCAGTTGCAGACGGTGTGGCTGGCCAACACCGGCGTGACCGACCGCGGCGCGGGCCTGCTGGAATCGCTGCCGCAGCTGCAGCTGCTGGACCTGCAGGGAACCCAGGTCACTGCGGCGACACGCGAAGCCTGGAAGCGTCGGCTGGCCGAACGGTCTCCCTCCGGGCCCAACGCGGAAGCGTCCCAGGGGCCCAGCGCGGAGGCATCCCAAGACCAAGACGCGGCGGGCGAAACACCCGACCCGCGGCCGCGACGGTAGACGCCCGTCGCTTGCTCGTCCGGACCCGCCACGTTCTAATCAGCGGCCCCTTTTTCCCGGATCCATCCCTCCTCCTCCGCTCCAAGGCCCCGACCATGACGTGGAATCTGCTGAAGACGCCTTACGCGACGGTGAAAGAACAGCGTTACGAAGTGGCCGTGCTGCCGCTGGGCGCGACCGAGCCGCACAACCTGCACCTGCCTTATGGCACGGATGTGCTGGAAGGACAGATGGTGGGCGAGCATATCTGCGAGGAGGCGACGCGGCGGGGTGCTCGCGTCGTGCTGCTGCCGACCATGCCGTACGGCACCGAGACGAACCTGCGCGAGTTCCCGCTGGCCATGAACGTCAACCCCAGCACGCTCTACGCGGTCGTCACCGACCTCGTCGATTCGCTGGTGCAGAGCGGCATCCGCAAGGTGGTGCTGCTGAACAGCCATGGCGGCAACGACTTCAAGCCGCTGCTCCGCGAACTGTACGGCAAGACGCCCGCGCACCTGTTCCTCTGCAACTGGTACCAGTGCCTGGGCGATGTGTACCACGAGATTTTCGAGCACATGGAGGACCATGCGGGCGAGATGGAGACGTCGTTCGCGTTGGCCTTCTTCCCGGAGCTGGTGGCCCGCAACCCGGACGGGACGCTGCTGGCCGACGCCGGGTTGCCGCGCCCGTTCCGCCTGAAGGCCTTGGAGAAGGGCTGGGTGTCGATCACTCGGCCCTGGCACCTGCTGACCACCAATTCCGGCGCCGCGCCCCCCCAGGCGGCGACGGCCGAGAAAGGCCGGCGGCTGATGGAGGTCGTCCAGGACCGATTGGCCTCGTTTCTGGTGGAACTTTCCGAGGCCCGGCTGGATGAGACATTCCCCTTCGCGGAACCGCGTTGACCGATTCCCCCCGTCCGCTTACACTTCGTGCTTGGCTTGGGTCGGGGGGACGTTCCCAGGAGCGTTCTTGCGGGCCAGGTCTTCGAGTGGTGGCTGTAGCTCAGTTGGTTAGAGCACCAGATTGTGGCTCTGGGGGTCGGGGGTTCGAGTCCCCTCAGCCACCCTCACCGGACTCGGCGGACTTCTTGCAGGTTCGCCGGGTCTTTTTTTTGGTCCGTTCGGCCCGTCGCTCCGCCCAGGCCTTCCATGAACGACGCGTCCACCCCACCGATGGTCGAAGAATTCCGCGCCCTCCTGGCCGGCTGCCGGGGGCTCTACCTCGAAGCTGGCCAGCGGGCCATGCACCTGGCCGTGCTGCATGTGGCCAAGGAGCCGGCCGAGTTTCTGGAATGGATGGAGGATCTGCACTGCGGGCTGGTGCTGAAGGTCTACTTTGAAGTGGCCCTGGCCGACCAGCGGTGGCATCCGGTGGAGCAGCAGCTGGCTCAGACGCTGCTGGAACATGCCTGGAACCAGGAGCTGACCGGGCAGACGCTGCGGGAGACGATCCGGGAACTGCATCCGAAGATCCAGCGTCTGACGCTCCGCAGCCTCGTGCAGCCGTTCGCCGAGATCGCCGACCTGCGGGACTACCAGCCGGGCCTCTGCACGCTCGTCCAGCGGCTGGCCAACCTGGTCGCCAAATGCGACGGCTGCATCACGCTTCCGGAAGCCGAACGCATCCGCCTGCTGCAAAACTCGCTCTATGCGCTGATGGCGTCTCCCGCGTCACCGCCCTCGACACCTGCCACCCAGGCGCCGCCCCCCCTGCCCGCACCGCCGCTGGCGGAGGTGCGGAAAAGCGTGGAGACGCTGCGAGGTGAGCGAGAGCGCGGGGCGGCCGCTCCGGCAGAGTCCCGCGACGATCGACCGAGTCCGCCGCCGGTCTCGCTGGAGGAAGCGCTCGCGCACCTGGACCGGCTGGTGGGGCTGGAGGGCATCAAGCGGGAGATCCGCACGCTCACCAACTTCCTGAAGGTGCAGCGGGAGCGTAGCCTGGCGGGCCTGCCAGCCACCAGCGTCGGCCTGCACCTGGTGTTCGCGGGCAATCCCGGGACCGGCAAGACCACCGTGGCCCGCATCCTGGGCGAGATCTACGGCGGCCTCGGACTGCTCGCCCGCGGCCATCTCGTCGAAACCGATCGCGGGGGGCTCGTCGCCGAATACGCCGGGCAGACCGCGCCCAAGACCCACGCGCTGGTCGACCAGGCGCTGGATGGCGTCCTGTTCATCGACGAAGCGTACAGCCTGGTGGCCGAAGAGGGCGACGATCCGTTCGGCCGCGAGGCCCTGCAGACGCTGCTAAAACGGATGGAGGACGACCGGCATCGGCTGGCCGTGATCCTCGCCGGCTACTCCGAACCCATGGACCGCCTGCTGAAGGCGAACCCCGGCCTCTCCTCGCGTTTCGACCGGCAGCTGGTCTTCGACGACTACGGTCCCATGGAACTGGCGGAGATCTTCGAGCGTCTCTGCGACACCCACCACTATCGGCTGACGCCCGAAGTGCGCCACCGCCTGATCGTGGGCCTCTGGCACCTCCATCGTCGCCGCGACGCACACTTCGGCAACGGTCGCGCCGTGCGCAACCTGTTCGAGGATGCCATTCGACGCATGGCCAACCGGATCGCGGATGTGGTGCCGTTGACTCGGGAGGTGTTGACCGTGTTCCACGCCGAGGATGTGGCGTTTCCGGAGGTCGACGAAGCCGACTGGCGGCGTTATCCCCTGGAACAGGCAATCTACCGCGTCGACTGTCCCGGGTGCGGACGCCGCAGCACGCTGCCCGCCGCCCACCTCGGCCGCCGCGTGCAGTGCCCTCAGTGCGAAGCCTGTTTTCCCGTGCCCTGGGCCAAACCGGACTGGCCGTCCGACTGACCGTCCGATGCAGCCATCCGAAACAGCGCGCCGCCGCCGGTCGGTTTCCTTTGGACCCTCTTTTCGGATAAACTCCGACCATCGCCCCAGGTCTCCGTCGAACCCATTTTCCTCCGTTCGCCCCCAGGCCGGCGACTCCCACCCACGGAAGCGTAAGGTAACCCTCCATGAAGCTAGTGAAGTTCCTTGGCCGCGACGGACGCGAGCGGGCGGGCGTGCTGCAGCAGGCGGAAATTCATCCGCTACGTTTCGAAAACGGTCAGATCCAGACGCTGGCGGAGCTGATGGAGCTGCCGGATCTCCTGCCCATGATCGACTTCCTCCGTGATCGTACCGACCCGCAACCGCTCGATTCCGTCACGCTGCTGCCGCCCATCGACCAGCAGGAGGTCTGGGCGGCGGGAGTGACCTATAAGCGGAGCAAGGCGGCGCGGATGGAGGAGTCGACGGTGGCCGCTTCGTGCTACGACCGAGTCTACGAGTCGCCGCGTCCTGAACTGTTCCTCAAGGCGACGCCGCATCGCGTGGTTGGCCACGACGGCTTCATCCGCATCCGGCAGGACGCGCATTGGAACGTGCCCGAACCCGAACTCACCCTGGTCCTCAATTCGCGCCTGGACCTCGTGGGCATCACCATCGGCAACGATGTCAGCAGCCGGGACATCGAGGGCGACAATCCGCTCTACCTGCCCCAGGCCAAGACGTACAACCAGTCCGCCAGCCTCGGTCCCTGCATCCGGCTCGTCGATGGCCTGCCGCCGCACGAGGAGATCGGCATCCGCCTGCGAGTGCTCCGCGCAGGCCAGCCGGTCTACTCCGGCGAAACCAACATCGGCCAGATGGCCCGCTCCTTCGCAGACCTCATCGAGTGGCTCGGACGCGACAACAGCTTCCCCCAGGGCGTCTTCCTCATGACCGGCACCGGCATCGTTCCCGACCGCGACTTCACACTGCGGCCCGACGATGTCGTGGAGATTGAAATCGATGGCGTCGGCCTGCTGCGCAATTCGGTGGTGCAAGGCCACGCCTGACAGACGGTTCCCCACGGCCGGCGCCTCGGAAGGCCCACGGCTCGGAAGGCCCACGACTCAGCAGGCCCACGGCTGAGTAGCACAGTCATTCCCGCGCCGAACTCCGCGTAGCGAAGCCTGCTCCGCGTAGCAACACAGGTCCGGGAACACGCCTCCCGGAACTGGGCGTTCGAGAGGCGGGGGAGCAGACGTTCGGCCCACGGCGTGTGCCGCCTACCCACGTGCCGACGACCCGAGTGCCGACGGACCCGAGTGCCCTGCCGACCTTTCCTTCGCATTCAACTTCCAGCACCCTACGACGACCCACCTTCCAGGAACCCATGCATGGACTGCCTTCCCGTTCTGATCAACGGCCAGTGGCGCGAAGCCGACGCGCAGGAGACGTTTCAGGCCTGCAATCCGACGACCCGCAAGTGGCTGCCGGACGAGTATCCGGTGAGCCGTTGGGCCGACTGTGACGCGGCGTTGGACGCGGCGGTGGCGGCCGCTCGTGAGCTGCGCAAGATGCCGGGCGAGCGGATCGCGAAGTTTCTTGAGGCATACGCCGAGCACATCGAGAAGCGGAAGGACGTGCTGGTCGAGACGGCTTATCTGGAGACAGGCCTGCCGCGGGCGCCGCGGCTGGCGGACGTCGAACTGCCGCGCACCACCTCGCAGCTGCGCCAAGCCGCCCAGGCCGCTCGCGATGGATCGTGGATGATGGCCACGATCGACTCCAAGGCCAACATCCGTTCGCACTACGGGCCGCTCGGGCCCGTCTGCGTCTTCGGCCCCAACAACTTTCCCTTCGCCTTCGGCAGCGTGTCCGGCGGCGACTTCGCGGCGGCCATCGCGGCCGGCAATCCCGTCATCGGCAAGGCCAACACGTCCCATCCCGGCACCACCCGGCTCTTTGCCGAAGCGGCCCTCGTGGCCCTCCAGGAGACCGGCCTGCCGCCCGCCACCGTGCAGCTTCTCTACCGGCTCTCGCATGCCGACGGCCAGCAGCTCGTCTCCGACCCGCGCGTGGGCGCGACCGGATACACCGGCAGCCGCCTGGCCGGCCTGAAACTCAAGACGGCCGCCGAATCGGCCGGCAAGCCGATCTACCTGGAACTCTCCAGCGTCAACCCGGTCGTGTTGCTCCCCGGAGCGCTCCGCGAGCGTCGCGACGAGATCCTGCAGGAGACCGTGACCAGCGGCCTCATGGGCACCGGCCAGTTCTGCACCAACCCCGGGACGCTGCTGCTGGTTGAAAACGCCGACTCCGAAGCGTTCATCGAGCAGCTGGCGCGGAAGTACCAGGAAGCCCCCGCCGGTGTCCTGCTCTCCGCCAGCGTGGCCACCAGCCTGCACGAGAGCATCCAGATCCTGCAGCACGCCGGCGCCCACGTCCTGGCCGGCGGCTCGACCCCATGCGGCCACGACGGGTTCGGCTGCGCGAATACGCTGCTCCGCGTCTCGGGAGCAACCTATCTGGAGCATCCGCATGTACTACAGACGGAAGCGTTCGGCAACTGCACCCTGCTGGTCGTCTGCTCGGACACGCAGCAGCTGGCCCGCATCCTGGAGAGCCTGGAGGGCAACCTGACCGGCTGCATCTACAGCGCCCGCGACGGATCGGACGACGCCGACTACGACCTGCTGGCCCCCGAACTGCGGCTGCACGTCGGCCGACTGCTCAACGACCGCATGCCCACCGGCGTCGCCGTCTCGTCGGCCATGAACCACGGCGGTCCCTTCCCGGCCACCGGCCATCCCGGGTTCACCGCCGTGGGAATCCCCGCGTCCCTCTGGCGATTCGCCGCCTTGCACTGCTACGATCAGGTCCGCCCCCACCGCCTGCCCGTCTCGCTCCGCGACCCCAACCCCAGCGGCCGCATGTGGCGACTTGTGGACGGCAGTTGGTCGCAAGCCGACGTGCCGGGTACCAACGGCTGACCATGCGGCCAATAATGGAGCGGCGGTCGAGGGAGCGGCGGTCGAGGGCGCATCGCGAAGTTGGACATCTGGCAACGCGGTAGCTCCCGAAGTCCGAGCGGCCTGAGCCGCGGACGGCTTTGCGACTCGAACTGCACCCAGCCACCCGCCTCGTCCCGATTCCGTCGGTCACCGCCTCCGCCCCGCTTGCTTCCTTCCCCGATTTCGATCCGACATCCGATCCGAAGGTTTTTTCCATGATCGCTCGCCTGCCCCTGCCGTTGGTCTTGGCCGCCAGCCTGCTGCTGTTCGGCGTGCACGCGGCGGTCCGCGCCCAGGAATCCCCCGCTCCGCCACAGGAGAAACCCGCGGCCGATGCGGCCGTTGATCCGGCACCTGCCGAGAAGCCTGCCGAGCCGGCGGCGAACGCGGAGGCGCCCGAAGCGGGTCAGGAGGATCTCGACAAGGCGACGATCACGAAGCTGACCGCCAAGTCGATGGCCGATCTGGAATCGGTCGTGGAACTCTGCGAATCGGCCTTGAAGAAAGGCCTGGACGAAGGAAACCAGAAGTACGCGCGCGACCTGATGACCGCGACCCTGTACGACCAGGCGACGCGACTGAGTCGATTGATTTTTGACCAGCAGCCGGTCGATCCGCGGTGGCCGAATATCCGCGACCTGGCGATGGCCCGTCTCACGAAGGCCGTGGAGATCCGGCCCGAGATGGGCAACGTGCACCTGCTGATCGCGCGACTGCAGGGCCTGCCCAATGGCGACCGCGACCAGGCGAAGACGTCGGCCGAGAAGGCCCTTACGCTGCTGGCCGACGATCCCAGCCAGCTGTCGCTCGCCTACCAGGCCCGCGCCGCCCTGGCCGAAAAGCCGGAGTCCATGCTGGAAGACCTTGCCAAGGCCATTGAACTCGACCAGCGCAACCTCGACGCCTGGCGGATGCGTGGAGTCTACTACCTGACGCAGGGCGAATTCGAGAAGGCGCTGGCCGACTTCCAGCAGCTGCTGGAACGCGACCCCGAAGACATGGCCGCCCACCAGGCGATCGCGCAGACGTTCCGCGCCATGAAGCAGTATGACAAAGCACTCGACCACCTCAAGAAGGTCACCGAAGCCGACCCGCAGGCGTCGCTCGCCTACACGCTGCGAGCGCAGATCCTGGAGGAACAGGGCGACCTCGCGGGCGCCGTCGAAAGCCTCAACGACGCCGTCAAGGCGCAGCCTCGCGACATCGGCGCGCTGCTGTCCCGCGCGCGACTCCGCACGGCGCAGGAACAGTTCGACCTTGCCCGCAGCGACCTCGAGCGGGCGCTGGAGATCCGGCCTGGCCTGCCCCAGGCCATCCTGCTCCGCAGCCTCATCTCCGCCGCCCAAGACCGCTTCGGCGCTGCCATCGGCGACATCCAGCAGCTGCTGCGCCAGGCGCCCGACAACGAGGACCTCAAGCTGCAGCTGGGCACGTACTACGAAGGCGACAAGCGGCCGCGACGAGCCATCGAACTGTACTCCGAACTCCTCAAGGGCAACCAGGAGAACTGGCAGGCCCTGCGGCGACGCGGCGATGCCTACCTCAGTATCGGCCAGCATGCCGATGCCATCCGCGACTACGATGCCGCCCTGAAACTGCAGGAGAACGAGACCGGAGTGCTCAACAACCTCGCCTGGGTCCTCGCCACCTCCCCCGACGACAACCTCCGCGACGGCAAACGAGCCCTGGAACTTGCCAAGAAAGCCTGTGAACTCACCGAGTACAAGGCGCCGCACATCATCAGCACGCTCGCTGCCTGCCACGCCGAAGCCGGTGACTTCGACGAAGCCATCCGCGTCTCGCAAAAGGCCGTCGAGGACGACCAGGACCAGCAGAAGCAGCTGCAGTCCGAACTCGACGCGTACAAGGAACGCAAACCCTGGCGTGAGAAGCAGCTGACCGAGGAGAATACCGCCGACCTCGAAGCTCGCGATGCCGCCGAGGACGATCTGCCCGGCTCGCCCACCAACGAGTCCGACGTGCTGGAGGACCTCGAAAAGAAGTCGACCGACGAATCCGCGGAGAAGGCCGGTGAAGAACCGAAAGCCGATGCGGAGGAGAACAAGGCCGACGCCGACGACGACGACGACGACGACGACGACGACGACGAAGAAGAAGAAGAAGAAGAAGAAGACAACGAAGAGAGTGACGCAGCGTCCGACAAGGGCGCGCGTCGCTAGAGTGAACGACCCTTATCGACCCTTCCACGCCGCGACGCGTGGTTAGACGCAGAG
>JBIIEC010000540.1:0-3529 GCA_044238045.1 Pirellulaceae bacterium
TTATGTCCCGCCCACGCAACCGACGCCGCGTTTCCACGCCTGTATCCCGACGCCAGTTCCTGGCCACCACCGCTGCCGTCAGCACGGCCGCTTGGTTGGGAGCACCCGCGATCGTCACCGCTGGCAAAACCGACGGCCCCGTAATCGTGGGCTCGGGAGAATACCAGTACGAAGTGACCCACGAATGGCCGCAACTGCCGTCGGAGTACACTTGGCAGACGACGCACAACGTGGCCGTCGACAAGGAAGGCCTCGTCTATGTGATCCATGAAGGCCGCGAGGATCTGAAGGAGCATCCGTCGATCTTCGTGTTCGACGGCGACGGACGCTTCGTGCGGGCCTTCGGACAGCAGTACCAGGGAGGCGGACACGGCCTGGAGGTGCGTACGGAAGGCAACGAGCAGTTCCTGTATGTGTGCGCCTACCAGCAGGTGAAGGCGTTCTCGAAACTGACGCTGAAGGGCGAGGTCGTCTGGACGCGTCACGCGCCGATGGAATCGGGGATCTACGCCGAGGGCGAGAATACCAATCCGCAGAAGGAGTGGGGCCGTGATCGGTTCCTGCCCACCAACTTCGCCTTCCTGCCTGACGGCGACTTCTTCCTGGCCGATGGCTACGGCTCGTTTTATATCCATCGTTACGATAAGGAAGGCAACTGGAAGTCGTGCTTCGGCGGGCCAGGCGAAGGCAACGGTAAGTTCAACACGCCGCACGGCCTGTGGATCGACGATCGCGGGGAGGGTGAGCCTCGCCTTGTCGTGACCGACCGGGCCCACAATACGGTGCAGGTGCTGAGCCTTGACGGGCAGCATCTGCAGACGCTGCCCGACTATGGGCTGCCCGCGAACCTCGATCGCCAGGGCGACCTGATGCTGATTCCTGAACTCGTCGCGCGCGTCACGCTGGTCGACAAGAACTACCAGCCCGTCGCGCGTCTCGGCGACGACGTGGACCGCCTGACGCAGGACAAGGGATTCGGCATCCGCGGCGACCAAAAGCAGTGGCTGCCGGGCAAGTTTGTGCATCCGCACGACGCCTGCTTCGACCCCCAGGGCAACATCTTCGTCGCCGAGTGGGTCGCCACCGGCCGTGTTTCGCGGCTGAAACGCGTCAGCTGAACGCGGACTGGTTAGCCGAGGGCTCGCGGCGCCCGACTCGCGCCGCAAGACACACTGCTGTCACTCGTGCGGCTAGCAGCAGGTCGTTTTCGCAAGGCCACATGCGGGCAATGGCGAAGACACGGGGGGCTCTGGCGCGGCGGACGAATTCCATCAACCGTCGTGCGTCGGTTGTCCGATACCTCGCCTAGCCGCGTCTGGCCCGTTCGCTGAACGGCTGTCTGGCATTGGACCGTTCGCAGGGCGACATCGGGTCGCTTGTCCAAGCGTCTGGCCGATGACCTGGGCGAGGCCCACCCGCAACGCGTCTCCGCGAAGCCCACCGATTGACAATCGCCATCGGGAAGACTACGAAGTCTAGCCAAGCCCGGAAGGCGGTTCCGCGTTCCCTTCCGCCCTCGACCTACGCAAGGAATCGATCCATGCTCGCTCGGCGAATCCTCCGCTGGACCTGCGCGCCCCTTGTCGGGCTGGTACTGACCTGGGCCCAGCCCCGCCTGCTCCCGGCCGCTCCGCTGGTCCCTGGCACCGGCCAGGCCTTGCCGCAGGTCGGCGACGACTTCGAGGATCCTAACTGGTCGTTCGTGCACAACCATCCGAAGAGCAGCGAGGAGCAGGACGAGCAGAAGCGTACACCGACGGGCAAGGCGACCAACGGCCGCTGGTATGAAGGCATTAAACGCGGCCAGCCCGACCAGATGAAGTACGTGCCGACGCCCGAGGGTGGCCTCGCCGCCAGCAAGGGGTCGCTCATGATCCGCACCCTGAACTCCGGCATCCCCGGCTCATATTCCAGCACGATGCAGCAGGACGACCTGATCGTGAACTGCGCTCAGCGGCTGCCGAGTCCCATCGCGGTCGGTCAACATCCCAGCGCCGTGGTGCGAGTCTATGTGCCGCCGTTCGACCAGTGGGAAGATCGCTCCGGCCCCAGCTTCGGTTTCCGCCTTTCGCTGGAGACGCACGCTTGGGTCGTGCCGGAAGAGAAGCGCAAGAAGAAGAACCGCTGGGGCGTGCCGCACCGTCCGGAGTTCACTACGGAGACATACTGGCCGGGGCTGTTCATTCAGTTCCGCAACAAGAACGAAAGCCGCCAGCAGGCGGACTCGGCCTACCTGACCATCCGCGGCAACCAGCGTGGCGCCGACATCAAGGGCCCGGAGATCACGCCGGGTTGGTGGACGTTCGGCATGTCCGTGACCGGCGATGGGCAGGTGCACTACTACGCGAGCCCGGGCGTCGACAACCTGACGGAAGCCGACTACATCACCTCGCACTTCCCGTATGGCTACAAGGCCGAGAAGTTCAAGACCTTCTTCTTCAACGTCTGCAATCGAGACGACGGCCGGACCTGGTCGACGCCCTGGATCATCGACGATCCAACGCTCTACGTGCAGAATCCAGGCGTGCTGGTGCAGAAGCCGGCGACCGTGGTTGCGCCTCGCCGCTAGGAGGCGAGTTTCGGCACAATCGTGTAGATTAGAGAACGCTCCGCGAACGGCGGAGCGTTTTTTATTGGGTGCCGAAGACAGAGGAGAGCGCGATGGTTTCCTGGAGCCCGTGGCTGGCGATGGCGGTACTGTTGGCGGTGGCCTGCGGCTCGGTATTTGCCGGCGAGGACGCAGCATCCACTGCGGGCGACCGTGGTTCGGTGGAACTGCGCGTCATGTCCTCGAACGTACGGTACGGCACGGCGGACGACGGTCCCGACGCGTGGCCCGTGCGGCGAGAGCGGCTCCGCGACTGCTGGCGCGAGCAGCAGGCGGACATTGTGGGTACCCAGGAGATGCTGCCCTTCCAGGCCAAGTATCTGCAGGAGCAGTTCCCCGAGTACGCGTATGTGGGTCGATCACGCGAACCCGAGAACACCGAGGGTGAGCAGTGTGGGATCTACTATCGACACGCGCGGTTCACCGAACTGGAACAGGGCCACTTCTGGCTCAGCGAAACGCCTGAAGTGCCCGGCTCGCGCGGCTGGGACGCCGCCCTGCCGCGCATGGCGACCTGGCTGAAACTCTACGATCGCCAGAAGCAGCGCACGCTGGTCGTCGTGAACACGCACTTCGACCATCGCGGTGAGGAAGCTCGCCGCGAATCGGCCGCGCTGCTGGCGCGACGCATCCGGCAGTGGCTCGGTGAATACCCGATCCTGATCACGGGCGACTTCAACTGCGGTCCCGACTCACCCGGCTACGCGGAACTCACCCGTCCCCAGCCAGCCACGGTCGCAACGCTGGCCGCGAACCGATCGCTCCTCGACACCTATGTGGCCCAGCACCCCGGCGCGACACAGGATACCGGCACCTTCCACGGGTTCCGCGGCGGCAAGGAGTCCTCGCGCATCGACTGGATCCTTGTCTCCGAACCGTTCCAGGTCCTGCAGGCCGAGATCATCCACTGGCAGTCCGAGG
>JBIIEC010000150.1:0-12094 GCA_044238045.1 Pirellulaceae bacterium
CCGGCGGCGCATCCACCAGCCGCACCCAATAGACCTCGCCGGCGTGAACCCGCACATCCCAGCGATCGGCCCCCGACTGCGGGCGCACGTCGAGAACCAGGCGGTGCCGGGAGTCCCGCAACTGCAGGCGCGTCTCTCCAGGTCCGATCGTCGGTGCCGCGAGCGTCAACCAGCCCTCGGTGACCGTTTCCAGGCGAAAGTTGCCCCCGTTGGTCACGGAGGTGTTCCGCTCGGCGAAGGCGACAGGCCCGAGGCTCTCGAACGGATCGACGTCGATTGCCCAGGAGTAGTCACCGGCGATTTCGCCTTCGACGTGGACCAGAACCCGCTGTCCCGGATGCACTTCGAAGCCTGGTGTCTGCGTCCAGTCCACCTCGGTTCCCTCCACATGGATCCGCAGGCGGCTCTGCGTGGGTGCCGACCGAACGTCCACGCGCAGGAGGCCACGACGGAGTGATGGAAAGGTGAAGAAGTCCTGGTCGCCCGGTCGGTCGAGGCGTCCCGTGATGGCCGCCGGAGCGTTCGCGACCGAAAGGGCGATCGCCTGTTCGGGACGCGACGGTTCGCGGTCGGGAAGCACCAGTTCGAGGGCGGCGCCCAGTCGAATGCGGTGGTAGGCGAGGCCGGTGGCCGGATCGACCAGGGTCTCGGACGAGCGGCGCATCACGTCCAGAATCTCGCGCTGCCCGACCTCAGGCCTGCCCGCTCGCTGGAAGGCCTCGCGGATCAGTACGGCGGCGCCCGCCACCTGCGGTGTGGCCTGGCTGGTTCCCGAGAACGCGCGGAAGTCGTCCGTCTTGCCGTTGAAGTCATAGAGGTAGTCGGTGATGGTACTGGTGATGCGTTCGCCCGGCGCCACCAGCATGCGAGGGTCCCGCCGCGTGAAGTGGCTCAGCCTTCCCTGGGAGTCGGCGCTGCCCACGGGCACCACCGAGGGATCGGAGGCCGGATAGTTGAGCGCCGACTGGCCATCGGACTGATAGCCGTTGCCGGCGGCGACGGCCACGAAGATTCCCGCGGCCGCGAGACGAGCGAACTCATCGGCCAGGATGTTCCCGGACACACCGGTATCGGCGGGGGCAACGCCCAGGGACAGGTTGACGGTCGTGATCGGATGGGGAAACGCTGTGCGATGCTCCTCCACCCAGCGAAGCGCCTTCTCGATCCAGCGGAAGTCGCTTCTGCCCTGGTCGTCGAAGACCCGGAGTGCAACCAGGTCCACTTGCGGCGCCACGCCAGGATGCGTTTTGTCCCGGCTCGCCAGGATGCCGGCCACGTGGGTTCCGTGGAACCCGGCGGGCGGGTCGTCGTACGGGTCGGCATCGTTTTCGGCGGTGAAGTCCCAGCCGCCCACGACGCGATACCCGGCCCCCAGGCCACCGCCCAGGGCTGGATGATCGTAGGCGATCCCGCTGTCGATGACGGCCACCGTCTGGCCGCGGCCCTGCAGTTCCCAGCGCGCATGAGCGTCCGCCAGATCACCCTGCCAGGCCGACAGGTACGTATTTTCCGCCGTGGGCGCCATCGACGCCCATCCAGCACACGCAAGCCGAGGTTCCAACGCTTCTCCACGGTTGGATCCCCAGCGCAGCGGGTGCGCATAGGAACCGTCCATTCGCAAATCTCTTGGTGCAGCTCAGGGTAGTCAATCAGGATGGAAGCCCGCGGTCCGGAACGGATTCCGAGTTCGCAGGCCAAGCACTCAAAGTTCGCAGGCCCAACCATCAAATCGTGGGAAGAGCGAGTTGCCAGACGGGATGCTGCTGGTAGGCAGTTGCTGATCCGGGCCCGGACAGGCAGGACAGAAGGGATCAAGGCAGTCGTCCGGGAACCGATCGCGAAGGCTGCTCGCGACTCTTCGTCTCCCAACCATAGGACACCCACCCCCAACCCGAAGCGGGTCGGGACAGCCGGCTTGCCCGCTCCGGGGAACCTCACGCGAAAATGCGGGGACGTCGTTCCGGCTGTTGCCTGACAGCGTCCACGTGCTGTTTCCGAAACACGCCCGAAGCGTCAAGGCAGGCAAGAATTAACGGTCGGTCCGGTTCGACTCCACTTCCCGGCGACCGCCGTCCGAAACCCCTTTCGTGATCCTCGCCGTCGTCACGAACAGCACTTGCACGAGGGGTGTTCCGTGTCCATCCGCCAGACTCTCGATGTCTGCTATCTCTGCTGGCTGAGCAAGCCCAAGGCAGATCGGTCCCTCTTTCAATACCTGCGGAAGCACTCCGTCCGATCGATGGTGGAACTCGGACTGCGGGACGAGAAGCGATCGCTGGCAATGGTGCGGCTGGCCCAGTATCGGCAGCCGGGTGAGGAGCTTCGCTATGCGGGCATCGACCTGTTCGACGCTCGACCGGCGGACGCGACGCCGCTGAAGCTCAAACAGATGCACCAGGCGATGAACCGGTCAGGAGCCGCCGTGCGACTCATCCCCGGCGACGCCTTCGGGGGACTGGCGCGATCCGCGAACCAGTTGCAGGGCACCGACCTGCTCGTGATCAGCGCGGGACACGACGAGGAAAACCTCGCTCGCGCCTGGATGTACGTGCCTCGCCTGCTGTCCGCCGAGGGTCGGGTGCTGATGGCCGACGGACCGGCGGTGGACGGTTCTCCTCGCTTCCGAATGCTGGAGGCCGCGGAGGTCGAAGAGCGGGCCCAGCAGTCGCAGAAGGCGCGGCGCACCGCGGCCTGACCGCCGGCTGTCCCGACGCTCCGGCTGCCCCGACGGGCGCGCTGCCCAACGGACGCGCGGCCTCTGCGGAGATTGGCTCGCGGTCTTCCAGGAACGCTGTATCGTCCGGACGCGGCGGGTGGGGCTAGCGAAGCTGAACGCTGTCGCGAGACGCGTGCGGAGGGAGGTCGGCGGTCCGCTGGCATCACGCGTCGGGCCGGTTGCTCCAACTGTCGGATCGCCGTGCGGGCTCCCCACCGGTCGCGAAGCGGGAGGTCGACGTTTCTTGCCGCGAACGGGCGTGGGACGGTTCGCGACCCAGGGGGTGGCGGTTATAATCTCGGTTTCGAGAGAACCAAGCAGGGGAAGGAGGTCGTCTGACGTCCATGATTTCGCAGCCTCGTACGATGTTTCAGAAGGTGTGGGACAATCACGTGGTCCATGCCGAGTCCGGCCAGCAGACGATTCTCTACATCGATCTGCAACTGGTGCACGAAGTGACCAGCCCTCAGGCTTTCGAGGGGCTACGCCTCGCGGGGCGGAAGGTGCGGCGTCCGGAGCGCACGGTGGCCACCCCCGACCACAATGTGCCGACCACGGACCGCTTGCTGCCCATCGCGGACCCGATCTCGCGTCAGCAGGTGGATACGCTTCGCAACAACTGTCGCGAATTCGGCATCCAGCTCTACGACCTCGACAATATCAAGCAGGGCATTGTCCACATCATCGGCCCCGAACTGGGCCTCACGCAGCCTGGCATGACCATCGTCTGCGGTGACAGCCACACGGCGACGCACGGCGCGTTCGGCGCCCTGGCGTTCGGCATCGGGACGAGCGAAGTGGAACATGTGCTTGCCACCCAGACGCTGCTCCAGAGCACGCCGAAGACGTTCGAACTGCGGGTGGATGGTGAGTTGCTGCCGGGCATCACGGCCAAGGACCTGATCCTGTACCTGATCGGACAGATCACCACCGACGGCGGAACCGGATATGTACTGGAGTACACGGGCGAGGTCATCCGGCGACTGAGCATGGAGCAGCGGATGACGGTCTGCAACATGTCGATCGAGGCGGGAGCTCGGGCTGGCATGATCGCGCCCGATGCCACGACGTTTGCTTACCTGGAGGGTCGCGAGTTCGCGCCGCGTGGCGCCGACTTCACCAAGGCGGTAGCTGCCTGGGAGAAGCTGCCGAGTGACCCGGGCGCGAAGTACGATCGGTCGCTGCTGTTCCGCGGCCAGGACATCGGGCCGCAGGTCACCTGGGGTACGAACCCGGGACAGGTGATCGACGTGACCCATCCGGTGCCCGGTCCCGACGCGTTCACCTCGGATGTGGACCGCAAGTCGACTCAGAGCGCCCTGGAGTACATGGGGCTGAAGCCGGGCGTGCCGCTGACGGAAGTCCCCGTGGGACGCGTCTTCATCGGTTCCTGCACGAACGGGCGCATTGAAGATCTGCGTGAAGCGGCCGGGGTGGTGCGCGGTCGTCGCGTCTCGTCGACCGTGCAGGCGATGGTGGTTCCCGGCAGCGGGCAGGTGAAGCAGCAGGCGGAATCCGAAGGCCTTGATCGCGTGTTCCGCGAAGCGGGCTTCGAATGGCGTGACGCGGGGTGCAGCATGTGCCTCGGCATGAACCCCGACCAGCTCGCGCCTGGCGAGCGTTGCGCCTCGACGAGCAACCGGAACTTCGAGGGCCGTCAGGGCAAGGGTGGCCGCACCCACCTGTGTTCGCCCGCCATGGCCGCCGCAGCGGCCATCGAAGGCCGTTTCGTCGACATTCGACACTGGTCCTGAAACCCAACCACGATGCTCGCCAAGTTTTCGGGCCCGCCAGGTTTCCGGGCCCGCCCGCTGGGACCGGTCAGATGACCAGACCGGCCCCGCTTGGCGATTCCCCTTGGCCCGGGATACCCCCGAAGCGACAGACAGGAAAGACGACCATGCAGGCCTTCACGACGCACTCCGGACGCGTAGTCACGATGGACCGTGCCAACGTCGATACGGATCAGATCATTCCCAAGCAGTTCCTGAAGCGGATCGAGCGGACTGGCTTTGGTCAGTTCCTCTTCTTCGACTGGCGGTTCCTCGAGAACGGATCCCCGAACCCGAGCTTCGAGCTGAACCATCCCGACCGCGCGGGTGCGACCATTCTCGTCGCCCGACGCAATTTCGGCTCCGGCTCCAGCCGCGAACACGCGGTCTGGGCTCTTTCCGACTACGGTTTCCGCGCCGTCATCGCGCCCAGCTTCGCGGACATCTTCTACAACAACTGCTTCAAGAACAGCCTGCTGCCCGTGGTGCTTGAGGAGTCGGTCATCGACCAGATCTTCGAGCGGGCGGCAAGTCGGCCGGACTACCAGTTGAAAGTCGACCTGCACGAGCAGATGGTTTCGGATGGAGCGGGCATCAAGGCCAGCTTCCAGGTGGAGCCGGCGCGACGAGAACGCATGCTGCAGGGCCTCGACGATATCGGCATGACGCTTCGACACGTCGACAAGATCGAGGCCTACGAAGCGGCTCACGGCATCGGCTCCAGTTCCTGATCCCACGGCGGGGCGTCACGAGGAGGCATCGTCGCATGATCGAACTGCGGGCGAATCGAATCGTTTCCCGCCTCGCGGCCTGCCTGGCTCTCCTTTTGGCGGACACCGCCCCGGGTGCCTGGGAGTCCAAATTGGTCGTGGGTGAGCTGCATCTACCCACCGCCGTGGCGGTGCAGCCGGATACCGAGCACGTCTTCGTGGCGGAATCCGCGCGAGGCCGAGTGGTCCGCGTCGTCGAGGGAGTGGCTTCGGAAGTCATCACGGAACTCCCCTCGGATTCCCAGGCATCACCGCCCCGTGGTCCCCAAGGGCTGCTGTTTCTGGATGCCCAGACCCTGGTCGTGGCGGGCATGGGTCCGCCGGAGCAGCCGAGCGGCTTGCTGCTGTTCCGCGTTCCTTCCCCCGGTAGTCCTCCTCTTACCCCCCGCGACGCGGTGCGTGTGGACGCTGCCCAGGACGCCGCCCCGCCCCTGCGCGAGGATCTCGGCGGCCTGCTCCGCACGCGCACCGGAGTCCTGGTCGGCACCACGGGATCCGCAGCCCAGGGCTGGGTCCTGCGAGCGGAGTCCAAGCCGTCCGAAGACTCCAGCGCCCCTGCGTCGCTGGGTTCCCTGCAGCGTTTCGTCGATGCGGGCCAAGCCGCCGACGTGCCAGGCCCCGTCTGCCTGGCCGTCAGCCCGCGAGGAGAACTGGTCGTGGGCCACGCCGGCCTCCTGGGCACCCCAGGCGATAGTCGCGTGACGCTGTTCCGCGCCAGCGACCAGAAGCGATTGTTGACCCTGTCCGCTGGCCTCCACGACCTGGTGGGCCTGTGCTACTCCAGTGCCCAGTCTCCGGCCGCAGCGCCGCTGCTCTACGCCATCGACGCGGGAGCGGCAAGTCCGGAGGCCGCCGGCCTCTACCGACTCGACGCCACCTTCCGGAACAACACCCAAGCCATCCAGGCAACGCGCGTCCTGCCGCTCGAACGGCCTGCGTCCATTGCGGCCGGGCCGGACCAGGGCTTCTATGTGACAACACTGGGCCCTGCCAACGCCGAGGCAGCCAAGGCGGGACGCCTCCTGCAGCTGACTTGGAAGCCCTAACTGTCGAACCGGTATTCCTTGCTGCCCGCGCCGAGGACTTGCGGCGAGCGCGTCGTTCGCGTCAAAACGGGGCTAGAATTCGGCGAAAACCCGTCCTCCAATTCCGGTACACCCCAGGCTGGAAGCCACCATGACCGCATCCGACAACTCTCCGTCTCCCGAAAGCCCCCACGCGGATTCGCAGAACACCCCGGCCGGCGGAAGCAGTTCCGAACCTCGCGTGCCACGTCCACGTGTCTTCGGAAAACTGGCGTTCTGGATCGTCGCCTTTCCCTTCATCTACTACCTGGTCGGCTCCATGATCGGCTCGAACATCGAGCAGCTGCGGGTGGACTACCTGACGGGTAAACTCGAGCATTCGCACGAAGAAGAGGGCAATCGGCCTCCCAGCCAGCAGAAGGAGGTGGACATCTCGGAGGTCGAGGTGGATCCGAATGAGCGATTCCTTTTCGGCCTCCTGCCGCTCGGCAAGAACTCCTATCCGTACACCTACGTCTTCAACATCGGCGTCACCGCCGCCCTCGTGCTGCTCGTCAGCTGGGGCTACCGTAAAGCCCCCTTCCGAGTGAGCCCGCTGAGTGTCGTCGTGGGCGTCGTCGGCTTCGTCGTCTGGGTCGGCTTGGCTTACTTGGACAAGGAGTACCTCGGCCTGTCCGAGATGCTGTCGTCGGGTCGCGTGGCGTTCAACCCCTTCGAGGAACTCAAGGACGATCCCGCCTGGCTGCGTCAGTTCCTCGCCATGCGTTTCCTGGGCCTCGTCGTCATCGTGCCGATCGTGGAGGAGTTCTTCATTCGCGGGTTCCTGATCCGCTACGTTGACGATCCGGACTGGGACGAGATCCCGCTGGGCGAAGCGAAGACGGCGGGCTGGCTGTCGCCGACCATCTACGGCCTCGTGGCCCACATGACGGAACCCCTGGCCGCAATTGCCTGGTTCTCGCTCGTCACTTGGATGTACAAGCGGACGAAAAGCATCTGGGACTGCGTGATCGCCCATGCCATCACCAACCTGCTGCTCGGCCTGTACATCGTGAAGTTCGAGCAGTGGCACCTCTGGTAACCTGAACTGCGATAGCCGTCCGGCACGGCTCGCGGGACACGATTCGCGCGAAACGCGCGTCCGGAAAATCAGCCCACGAGAAACGGCGCGTGCCCGCAGACCCTGGGCGAACGAGTATCGCTCAGGGGGAGGCCGACGCGGCGTCCTGGGCCCCTGAGTCCCGGGCTTCATCGGCGGGAACCTGCCGAAGCGTCCCCTGAGCCACCGCCTTGTGGATCGCGTTGGCTCGTTCCGCGTTGACGAGCGTTCGGAGGATTTCCAGCGACGTTCCCGGAGCACGGCGTCCCCCGATAAAGACGGCCGGAGTTTCCTCGACTCCCAGGCGAATCCCCAAGTCGACGCAGGTTTCGATCCGCGCGGCAACCTCCGCCGATCGCATGTCGACATCCAGCCTCGCCTTGTCGACCCCCGTCTGCTGGGCAACGCGATCAGGGCTGATCCCCACGAGGCCAATGCCCTCGAACACCAGGTCGTGGAAGTCCCAGAACTGGTTCTGTCGTCGCGCCGCCTCAGCCAGTCGCGCCGCATCGCAGGCCAGCGGATGGACATTCGAGAGGACCGCCGGATTGCAGTCGCTCCCCAGCGGGAAATGCTTGAAGACCAGCGACACCTGTTCGCCCGACTCCGAGCGAATCCGATTCAGGTCGCGAGCCACTCGACGACAGGACGCGCACTGAAAGTCGCTGAAGACGACGATCTGCACAGCAGCCGCCTCGGGGCCCAGACGAGGGTCCTCGGAGTCCACGGGGATGTCCCAGCGGGGGAGAAGTGCGAAGCTGGCGAGAGCGGCCTGCGGATCCTCGCCACGACCGGGAAACCAGAGCGTCAGCAGTGCGACCCAGAGTCCGGTGGTCAGCCCGGCCAGCAGAGCGGCCACGATCCCGAGCAGTTTGATGGTCAACACCAGTCCCAGGTCCGCAGTCGGCGTCTCCAGTTCGACCGACCTGCCGTCCATGCCAGACGCCGTCTTCGCGAAGAGGTCGTTCGCTTTCGCGCATCGAAACCACACGACGGCCAGGACCAGATTCACGACGTGCACGCCGCAGCAAAGCGGGCAGAAGGGCGTCAGGCCACTGCCCATCGCTCCGAGAAGCCCCAGGCTCACGAGGGCTCCCACCACGGCCAACGCGGTGCCCCAGCGATCGAGGGTCGCGACGACAGCAGCGGCGACTGCGCCGTTCTTCGATCCGCCGTTCCCACGAACGACGGCGAACACCGCACTGGTCCCTGCCAGTACGGCCAAGGTTCCGTAGTAGGCGAGCCCCCAGCCGGCCAATGGCAGGCCCCACCAGATCGCCAGGGAACTCTGCAGGGCCGCGTCGCAATCGGCCCCCGCGACCGACGCGCACACGCCTGCCGGAACGCCTTCCTCCGGAGATTGGGTCAACTCGAAGTGGCGGAACAGCAGGTAACCGCTCAACAGCCACCCGATCGTCAGCAGCACCGCGATCAACAGACGCATCCGGGCGAACTCCAACAAGGACCAGGTGTGAGGGCCATGTGCTTGGTCCCCTGATTGTAACGCAGGCAGGAGTATCCCAAAGCCCGCGACGGAACGTCTCCCCGGTCCGCTGCCGCTGGCTTCACGGGGATGAAATCGCCGTTGTCTTCGTTCGGTTCCTCTGGTCTATTGTTTCGGCCGACTTCGCAAGGCAGCGGCGATGATTGCGGAAGGCGAACAGCATCGAGAAACGGCGAGGAACACCGGGGTTGGGAGCGTGCCAGAGCCGGCCGAAGGATCTTGAGGTAGGCGGCCGGTTTCGCGGAGGGCAGACCACCCCAGGGAAGACACTGCGAGGGCGCGAGGTCCTCGCTTGGGGTACGAGGAGCTTGCACAAAGATGGCCAAAAAGAAATCGTCCGCCAAGAAAGCCAAGAAGAAAGCCAGCAGCGCCGCCAAGTCGGCCTCGCGTGAGCGTATCGTGCTCCGCACGGGCGAGGCGTTGGTCGAGGATGAAGCGGCTTGGTCGGCGGCGGAACCGGAAGTGGTGATCGGGGAACTGGACGGCCCGGTGGGTTATTCCATCGCCAACCTGATGGGCAACCAAGCCAAGGGACACACCAAGGTGTTCGCCATCCTCAACAGCGACGTCCAGGTGCGTCCTGCCACGGTCATGGTGAGCAAGGTGACCGTCTCCAGCGTGAAGTACACGAACATCCTGATGGGCACGGTGCAAGCCGCGATCGCGCATGCGGTGCTGGATGCCGTGCGGGCTGGCGACATTCCGCGGGACAAGGTCAACGACCTGGGCATCATCGTCTCGGTCTGGCTGGATCCGAGTGTCGAGTACCAGACCGTGGATCACGAGATCCTCTTCCGCACTAACCGGGAAGCGACCGCGAAGGCCATCCGCAAGGCGATGCGGAACGAGCCTTCAATCGACTGGCTGCTGAAGAACCAGGACTCCGTCCAGCACTACTTCCACCAGTTGGCGCTCGAAGGCAAGTTGAGCGACTAGCCGGTCGACGCGAGGCGTTGCCATGCCGGACCTCGTCCTGGAAGGGGTGACCAAGTCGTACGGCGCGCAGGCTGCCGTACGCGACCTTTGCCTGCATGTCTGCGCCGGCGAACTGCTGGTGCTCATGGGGCCTTCCGGGTGTGGCAAGTCCACCACCCTGCGTCTGGTGTCGGGGCTGGAGTCTCCCGACGCCGGCGACATCCGCATCGACGGCCGAGCGTTGGGCGATCAACGGCCATCCCGTCGCGGCGTGAGCCTCGTGATGCAGGGCGAGAACCTGTTTCCGCACCTGCGTGTGCGCGACAACCTGCTCTTCGGGCCGCGGCTCCGTGGCGTGGACAAGCAGCGGCAGGAAGCACAACTGCTGGCCCTGGCGACCGAGCTGCGCATCGAGGGCTGGCTGGATCGCTTCCCTGGGGAACTCTCGGGTGGCGAACGGCAGCTGGTCTCGATTGGCCGCGCGATGATGCATCCCGCGCACGTCGTACTGCTGGACGAACCCCTGGCCCATCTCGATGGCGTCGCGCGTCGCGTCCTGCGCACGCGTCTGAGGCGGTTCCAGCGAAAGCACGGAACGACGATGGTCCACGTGACGCACGACCAGGCGGAGGCGATGGCGTTGGCCGATCGCATCGCGATCATGCGTCGCGGCTCGCTCGTCCAGGTCGGCTCGCCCGACGAACTCTACCGCCAGCCGCAGCACGCATTCGTCGCGGAATGGCTGGGCGATCCCCCGATGAATGTGTTCCAAGTAGAGTGGCAGGACGGCCGACTGCGAGGCGGAGCGTGGGAAACTTCGCTGGACCTGCCGCTGCCATCCGGCCCCTACTGGGCGGGCATTCGCCCGGAACAGCTCCGGTTCCAGGACTCCGCTGGACCGCTGGCGTGGCAGGCCCAGGTGGAGGGGTTGGAACACCGGGGGGACCGGACCATCGTGCAGTGCGAATCGCCCGTCGGCCCGCTCCAAGTTCTCGTCCCGGGCGTCTGCCGGATGCGCGAGGGAGACGCGGTCACGGTCACCGGCCAGCCTGAGGAACTCTGTCTCTTCGCGAGGGCAACGGGCGAGCGGGTTCACCCACCCTTGCGGGCCTGACGGCGTCGATCGGCATCCTTCAGCACGGCCTTGCGAAGACGGACGTGGTTGGGAGTCACTTCCACCAGTTCATCATCCTCGATGTACTCGAGCGCCATCTCCAGCGTCAAGCGACGTGGCGGCTTCAGCAGGATGTTGTCGTCGCTTCCGGAAGCACGCATGTTGGTGAGCTTCTTTTCCTTGGAGGGATTCACCAGCATGTCGCCAGCACGGCTATTTTCGCCGACGATCATGCCTTCGTAGACATCTTCGCCGGGAGCCACGAACATTTCCGCTCGATCCTGCAATCCGTCCAGGCCATAGGCCACGGCCCGGCCGGTGATCATCGACACGAGCACGCCATTGGCTCGCCGAGGCACATCCCCTTCCAGTTCCCGGTAGCCCGCGAAGCGATGGTTCATGATCACCGTGCCTTGCGTGGCGTTGAGCAGTTTGGTGCGGAGGCCGATCAAACCCCGCGCGGGCACAGAGAAGACGACCTGCGTGTAATCCCCGCGAGGATTCATCTCGACGAGTTCGCCGCGTCGTTCGCCGACCATCTCCATGACCGGCCCCATCTTCTCGGAGGGCACTTCCACGACCAGCGTCTCGAACGGTTCCTCGCGGCGTCCATCGCGTTCCCGCACGATCACCCGCGGCTTGCTCACCGACAGTTCGTACCCCTCGCGGCGCATAGTCTCGATCAGCACGGCCAGGTGCAGCACTCCGCGGCCGCGCACGGCGAAGGCGTCGTTGCCGGCAAGCGGCTCGACCTGCAGGGCCACATTCCGTTCCAGTTCCCGCATCAACCGTTCGCGCAGCTGGCGGCTGGTCACGTATTTCCCGTCGCGTCCCACGAAGGGCGAGTTGTTGATCGAGAAGATCATCTCCAGCGTCGGCTCGTCCACGGTCAGCCGCGGCAGCGCCCGGGGCGCTTCGGCATCGCAGATCGTGTCGCCGATTTCGACGTTCTCCAATCCCACCAATGCGACGACGTCGCCCGCCTCGGCCTGGGGAACTTCGACCCGTCCGAGGTTCTCGAACACGAACACTTGCACGATGCGGGTCGACTTCACGCGATCACCGGCTTGCAGGAGCGCAACGGGCTGGCCGGGACGAACCGTTCCGGCACTCACGCGACCGATGGCGATGCGGCCCACGTACGGGGACCAGTCCAGCGTCGTTACCAGCATCTGGAAC
>JBIIEC010000541.1:0-3518 GCA_044238045.1 Pirellulaceae bacterium
CTCCTGCGTCTCCGGCCTGCTGCCCGGCGACCCGGGCCTTCCGGCGGCGGAAGCGGCGGGACCGATGGCTTGCGACTGCAGCAAGACGATCGTGTACGCGAGCGAACCACGCACGATCGACGACGACTTCCATGCGTGGGTGCGTTGCCAGAATGAGCGAACCGGCGTGTGGCCACGCGTCGCCGATATCCCGCCACGAGGTGAGACCATCGCGGCAGGCCACCCGGTGGTCACGCTGCTGGAGGACGACCAGGGAAGCGTTTCGAGGTTTTAACGCCGCTCCTGCCGCGCATCGGGCGCGGGACGGCTCGACTACATCACCATGACCACGCCACGCACCGTGCGGATGTGGTCGTAGATGACCAGCACTTCCTCGGCCGTCTCCACATACGGCTCGAATGTCACCGCCACATGCAGGCCGTTGGGCGTCTCGCGGGAACGGTAGGACGGGTCCTCTTCCAGCTGCTGGCACAAACGCAGGGCGGCCACGACCCGCCCCAGGAACCCGTCCTCGCTGCGGCCAATAACCTTCACCATGATGTTGCACGGAAACGAGTGCGTCGCCTCCAGCAGCTGGATCGACCGCATGGTCTCCTCGTAACGCGTTACCTCCTCCAGTGACGGACCCAGGTCGGGACCGACGCTCTCGCCTTCGTCCGAGTATTCGGAGTCGTAGTTCTCGACCTCGTCCTGCACCTCGTCCTGCGCCTTGTCCCGCGCTGCGTCATAGGCCTCTGCGTCGGACTCGTCCTCGGGATCGTAGGCGGATTCGGTCATGGAGACGTGCCCTGTGGGGAGCAAGAAGAGAAGGGGAAGTAGCAGGAGCGGCCGGCGACCGGCTGTCTGGAGGTCGCTCGCGTTTCATTCCTTGAACACGCGGGTCGCCTCATTCTATTGTGGCCCCGACTGCCCAGCGAGTCTAGTTCGAGCGGTTCGCCAGCAACGGTTGTCGCGCTGCTCACTTCATCGCTCTCCCCCAAGAATACGGAGCTGGCACTCGGTGGGAGGAGACGGTGTCGAGGACTTCGCGGGTCAGGAAAAAAAAGTTGCGTAGGCAGTACTTCACGATTAGAACATACTCGGGCAGTTGTGGGGCTATCCGGGCATTCGCCGCAGGAGGCTCGCCCGGCTCGATCGGGGCTTGCGTTTCAGGAATGGAACATCGGCGGCAGCCAGCGAGACTGCGGCGATTCGATTCCAGGGAGACAGTGGGCGTGGATCGCCAGCATCCCGCTCGCACCCGGCGTTCAGGCACGGACAACTCCGCTGCGGACGACTGAACTGCGGGCCGTTGGTTGGCTGCGGGGACCGATCAGCCCCGGTGCCTGGTCAGGCATTTTTTTGGCGACATCAATTCTTGGCGACATCAATCCAGCTGCCCGCTCACCGGGCGGTTGGCTTTTAGGGATCGAAGACACACGGGAGGCGACAGCGATGGTGAAGCGACTGGCGGCGGACGCGAGCGGGTTGGAACTGGTGGGCAAGCGGCGAAGATCGTCGGGTCGCAGGAGCCAGAACCGAGTGCGTCTGGAGGCTTTGGAACCGCGGCAGCTGCTGGCCGCGGATCTGCGGATCTCGGAGGTCGTGGCCGACAATCGCAAGACGCTGGACGATGAAGACGGTGTGTCCTCGGACTGGTTCGAAGTCTACAACGCCGGCAACGAGGCGGCGAACCTGGAAGGCTTCCATGTCACGGACGATGTCCGGGACCGCACGAAGTGGACCTTCCCGGAGGTGACGCTGAAGCCAGGCAGTTCGCTGGTTGTCTTTGCGTCGGAGAAGGATCGTCGCACGGCGGGCAAGCCGCTGCACACGAACTTCAAGCTCTCCTCGGGCGACTATCTGGGGCTGTACCGTCCGGATGGATTGACGGTGGAGGACGCGTACAACGTGCTGCCGACGCAGTATGAGGATATCTCGTATGGCCTGACGCAGACGCTGGAGGACCGGGCGCTGGTTACGTCGACGGGGACGACGCGCGTGCTGCTGCCGTCGTCAGCGGCCACCGACGTGGCGACGACGACCTGGACCAAGGCCGAATACGATGCCTCGTCGTGGACACAGCTGCCGAACGGCATCGGCTACGACGCCGATCCGGCGGACGGGGACTTCTCGTCGTTGATCGCTGCGGGCGGGGATGTTGGAGCGGCCATGCGCGGCAAGACGGCTTCGGCCTATGTGCGCAACGAGTTCACGTTGCCGACCGACCTGCCGACTTACAAGTCGCTGGAAATGACGCTGAATTACGATGATGGCTACATCGCGTATCTGAACGGAACGGAGATTGCGCGCGACAACGGACCGGCGGGCACTCCGGCTTGGAACAGCAAGGCCTCGGCGGCCCACGGTGGCGTGGCGGCCGTGCTGAACTACCCGAACTTCGCGTTGGCCGACGATCGCGACGACTTCACGCTCAAGGGCAATGCTGCGTGGAGCGGCGATCGCCTGCAGTTGACTCCGCCGCAGGCCAGCCAGGTGGGTGCCGCCTGGACGACCAATCCGGTGGCCTTTGGATCGGACTACACGTTCGAGGCCTCCATGGTCTACGACGTGCACAGCCCGGGGCCAGCGAACATATTCCCGGACCCGGACGGCATCGGCGGCGAGGGCATGACCTTCGTCCTGCAGGGCGGCAGCAACAACCTGCTCGGCGGACCAGGCGGCGCGCTGGGCATCGACAATTCGGGCGCCGTGTTCCTGGCGATCGAGCTGGATTCGGTGGCCACCGGTTCGTTCGATCCGGACAACACGTTGAACAGCCACCTGGGCATCGACACCAGCGCGGCGGGCAATGTCGCGCGCGTGGCAGTGCCTCGCTTCAACGGCAACTCGATCTTCGCGGGCCAGCCCGGCCCGGGCGTGAACAAGATCCACCTGTGGGTCGGCTACCAGGGCGAGACGCAGACGCTGGACGTCTACATGGCGACGACGGCCACCAAGCCCGACGCGCCGACGTTGTCGACCAAGGTCGACCTCGCGCAACTGTTCGCGGGGGTTCCGCAGCTGTACATGGGTTGGACGGCGGCGACGGGCGCGGCCTACAACGGGCATGATGTCTTGAGCTGGAACGTCAAGACGGGCGTGGGTGAGCTGGGGCGTGTGCCCGTGACGCTGGACGTGTCGCAGCACGTGAATTTGCTGAAGCCGGGCAAGAACGTACTGGCGTTCCACGGCCTGAATGTGGATGCCAACGACGAGGATTTCCTGCTGTCGTCGAGCCTGAAGACGCAGGAGGTGCGGCTGGGCGATGTCGGCTACTTCCTTACGGCCACTCCCAACGCGCTGAACGGCGTCAGTTCGCTGGCTCCTTCCGGAACCGTGACCTTCTCGCGGGACAGCGCGATCTTCGTCGATCCGTTCACGGTGGAGCTCAATCCGCCCGCGGCGGGCGCGGCGATCTACTACACGCTGGACGGCACGATTCCATCCGAGGCGTCGAACCGTTACACGGGTCCGATTGCCGTGAATGGTCCGATGCGCATCCGGGCTCGCGCCGTGGAAACGGGCAAGTCGCTGGG
>JBIIEC010000151.1:0-12080 GCA_044238045.1 Pirellulaceae bacterium
CCCTCCGGAGGGGGCGAGATCTTCGCGCTCTACAATCGGCCGGACGCCTTTCGCGATGCGTTCCTGCGCCTGTTCGACTTCGGCGCCGTGATTGGGTTTCTCGCCTATGTCGGTTGCTCCCGCGACACAACTGAGGGTGGTAGCGGCGCGAGAAAGCTGACGGGCGTTACCAGCCTGGTTCTGTCGTTTGTCTACTTGTCTTTGGAGGTCCACTCCTACCTGCATCAGTTTTACCCTGGGTTCCAGTCGGCGGGCGTATCGATTCTCTGGGGCGTCTATGCCTTGGCGCTGCTGTTGCCGGGGATCGTCCGCGACCGACCGGACCTCCGCTGGACGGGCTTGGCGATGTTCGCGGTGGTGTCATTGAAGGCATTGTTCATCGACATGCAGAAGACCGACGCCATCTGGCGGATTGTCGGATCCATCGTGCTGGGCATGCTGCTGCTGGCGGGATCTTATCTGTATTTGCGGTACCGCGAGCGGTTTGCCGTGAAAGTGGCCCTTGGCGGGCCGCAGGAGGGAGGCGTGCATGGATAGATCCACGGCTGCTCGAGGTGTGCGACGCGCGTTGCGAATGCTTCTGTTCGCGATGACCATGCGAGCTGCGGCGCCGGTGGTGTCCGTGTGGGGCGCCACGGCGCAGGAACGACCGATCGTGGCGACAATCGGAGCAAAGGACCGGCTGGTCAGCGTACCGTTGGATGAGGGCGTCTACCGCGAAGTCGGCGCAGACTTGCGGGCCATTCGCGTGCTGGACGCGGCGAATCGCGAGGTTCCATTCGTGGTGCGGACCGTGACTGCCAGCAAGACGCTCAAGGCGGAACGATCGGCGCTGGTGCAGCAGCTCAAGGCGACGGTCGGCGATGGTGATTCGCTCACCATTGAGTTTACCATCGACGCGAAGAATTACCCCCATCCGGTCGAATCGTTCACCATCGATTCGGACTTGAGCAACTTTGAGCAGCGGGTGGATGTTGAGTGGTCAAAAGACGGAACGACGTGGACACGGGTGCTTGAGGGCGCGCTGCTCTACGACTACCACCAGTACCTCGACGCGCGGGAAACCAAGATCAGCATGCCCGCCGGCGCTGTCTCCCAGGCGGGTGGGCATTTTCGACTTGTCTTTCGTAAGCCGATGCAGGTGCAGGAATCGCCGCTGGTCGAGCTGACTCGGAAGCTCGAAGGCGGCGCTGAGACGAGTCGCAGCGAGAGTCTGCTCATCAATCGCCAGGTGTTTCGCATCGAGCGGATCCGCTTCTCTTACCAGGAAGAGCAACGCGAGGTGGGGGAGGCGGTGACGCAGGAAGTCCCGGTGAGGATCGAGGTGAACCGGGTGGACGCCAAGACGGGCGACCAAGAGATCGTCCTGTCGTGCGCGGGACAGCCGATCCAGCAGCTGGAGTTCGTGACGCAGGATACCAACTTCGGCCGCACCGTATGGGCGGACGAGTTGACTGGCAAGAAAGACGAGAAGGGCGCGGACATTGTGTTGTCACACCTCGGGCAGGCTGTCATTACGCGCATCCAGTTGGAGGACATCCAGCGTGATGAAGTAAAGATGTCACTGCCGGGGACGCGAGTGCGCCTGCTGCGGCTCAGGATCGACAACCGGAACAGCCCGCCGCTTTCCATCTCCCGCGTGGCGGCGCGGGCGGGCGTGAACGAGCTGTTGTTCCTGGCGCGACCAGGAGAACGTTACCGGCTGAGGTATGCAGGTGATACGAAGGCCGCGCCGGCCTACGACACGCTGGCACTGGATGCCGCCGTCCAGAAGGGGTTGGCGGCGGAGCGGGGAACGCTTGGCACGTCAACGCTCGTCACCCGACCGGACACGCCGAAAGTGCCGATGCGGGAGCGGATCCGGCTCTCCTCGTGGTGGTTCCTGCTGCTTGTCGCGGCGCTCGTCGCCGTCGTGGGATACGGGCTCTACCAGGCGATGCGCCGCGTGGCGGCGATGCCAAGCACAGATGCTTAGCATTCGGTGACCACCCGCCTCCGCGGGTTTCCGAAGTTGGCGATGGCGTTGGGATAGGCGGAGTTCGTGCGAAGCGTGTCAGGAAGGCTGAACACTTCGGCGGATCCAGCGTACGCCGTGACAAAGGGTTGCCAGACCCTAGTTTTGCGCGCAGTAAATCAGGCGTGGTTCTGTCACAATTCACGGCGTCATCGACGGGACTGCGCGGAAGTACGCGCTAGCAGTGCCAGCGTGCTCCAATGCGTCACACGTGCCACAACGAATCATTGTGTTGTGGGGAAGTGAGACGCCTGTCTTGCCAGCGCGGTTTGCCAGCGCGGTTTGCCAGCGCGCAGTGTTGAGGAACGAACGAGAGGACAACCAGATGTCAGAGTCATCGGGAAGCGCGCCCGGCCAAGGATTCACGCGCCGGTTCGGAAGACGCCGGAGTGCTGCATTTCGATCCAGGGCAGGAGCATCACGGCGTCGGAACGGGAAGCTGGGAGCCGGTATCGGTCGCGGAGGCGACGTGGTGCTTGGTCTGCAGTTGCTGGAGCCTCGCAACCTGTTGGCAGTGTCTGCGGGCGGCGTGTGGACCGAGTCGTCCTCGGTGGGACTCTGGCGGCCGATCGAGGCGGAAACGGCGGGCGTCGGACTGCCGGCTCTGGTGGCTTCCGACAAGGCGGAGGTCTTCGCGCTCGATGACTCGCTGCTTGACCACGCGCTGGCAAAGCCCCTGGCTCGGGCGGCTTCTGGCAGTGTGGGCCTTGCGTCGGAAGCAGGCAGGGAGCTGTCGTTGCCGATGCCCACGGGCGAACTCGCTCGCTTCCGCATCGAGGAAGTGCAGGTGATGGCCCCGGAACTGGCGGCGAAGTTTCCTTCGATTCGCACCTACGCGGGGCAGGGCGTCGACGACCCGGCCGCGCGGCTGCGAATTGATGTGTCGCCCCGCGGTTTTCACGGCCAGGTGCTCAGCCCCAGCGGCGCCTTCTACATCGACCCCTACGAACTGTCCGATCGCACGGGATACGTGAGCTACTTCCGCTCGGACATGGCATCGGTCGTGGACGATATCTGGGCGGCGCGTCCCGGGGGGCATCCGCCCGGATGTCTTTGCGGGGACTGCCTGGGCGCGATCTCGGTGCCCAGTAACGGTCTGCCCGGCGACAAGACGTCCCAGCAGTCCCTCGACTTCATCATGCCCGAAGCCGGGCTTCCGTTGAAGCGGGAAGCGGCGGCCGGGAGTGAGCCGCTGCAGGCTAACCAGCAGGCGTCCTCGTCGTCGCCACTGGTCGCCAGCCGCGAGCCAGTTGGCGACAACGCGATCGCGGGACGCAGCGGAACGCAGCTGCGCACCTATCGTCTCGCGGTGGCGGCCACGGGGGAGTACACCGCCTACCATGGCGGCACGGTGGCCAGCGCCCAGGCAGCTATCGTTACGGCCGTGAATCGAGTCACTGGGATCTATGAGAGCGAACTGTCGATCCGGCTGCAGTTGGTCCCGAACAACGATCTGCTGGTGTTCACCAACGCCGCCACCGATCCGTACACCAACAGCGATGGTGGAGCCATGCTGGGCCAAAACCAGACTCGCATCGACTCTGTGATCGGCAGTGCCAACTACGATATCGGCCATGTCTTCAGCACCGGAGGCGGCGGCATCGCGGGCCTGGGCGTGGTGGGCATCGCCGGCAGCAAGGCCCAAGGCGTCACCGGCTCCGGCGCGCCCGTGAACGATTCTTTCTGGGTGGACTATGTGGCCCACGAAATAGGACACCAGTTCGGCGGTAATCACACGTTCAACGGCGATTCCAGCAGTTGCGCGGGCGGCAATCGAAACGCGGCGACGGCCTACGAGCCGGGGAGCGGTTCGACGATTCAGGCGTATGCCGGAATCTGCGGAAACGACGACCTGCAGTCGAACAGCGACCCGTATTTTCATTCCGTCAGCTTCGACGAGATCATCGCGCACGTGGATCAGGTGATCCCGTCCGTGGGCACCAGGACCACGACGGGGAATACGGTGCCGCAGGTCGACGCGGGCGCGTCGTATGTGATACCCGCGCAGACGCCTTTCGAGCTGACGGCGACGGGCTTCGATGCGGATGGCGATACACTGACCTACAGCTGGGAGCAACGCGATCTCGGCCCGACGCAGGACCTGGCCGCTGCGGACAACGGTTCCAGTCCGATCTTCCGAGTCTGGAATCCGACCACGAGCCCCACGCGCACCTTCCCCCGGCTCTCCAACTTGCTGGCCAACACGCTGGCTCCGGGCGAGAAACTGCCCACGACCAACCGGACGCTCAACTTCCGCGTGACGGCCCGGGATAATCGCAGTGGCGGCGGCGGTGTCAACACCGATGATACGCAGGTGCAGGTCGTGGCGACAGGCACTCCGTTCCGCGTTACGGCTCCGAACACGGCGGTGAGCTGGACGGGCGGTTCCAGTCGCACGTTCACCTGGGACGTCGCGGGTACCAGCGCCAACGGCATCAACGCGGCCGAGGTGCTGATTCAGGCGTCGGTGGACGGAGGCCTGACCTATCCGTACACGTTGGCGCGCACGGCCAACGATGGATCCCATGCTGCCGTGCTGCGCAACCTGCCGGCGTCTACCACAGCACGGATCCGCATCCAGCCGGTGAATAATATCTTCTTCGACGTCTCGAACGCCAACTTCACCGTCACCGGTACGCCCGATATCTGGGGACCCACGGTTCTGGGCCACACCTGGCGCACGAACGCCGCGGGCAATCCGGTGGGAGTGCGACTGCAGTTTGACGAGCCGATGCAGGCGTCCAGTTTCTCGGTAGCGGACGACGTGACGCGATTCGACGGGCCGAACGGTTCGCTCAAGGATCAGATTACGGCGTCCAACTGGGTCAACTCAACCACGCTCGACCTGGACTTCACACCCCAGACTACTGCGGGGCGTTACCAACTCGTGCTGGCGTCCTCGCTGAACGACGTATCCGCGACCCAACTGGCGATGGACCAGAATGGTGACGGAACCAGCGGCCAAGTGTCCGACGGATACTCGGCGACCTACGACAAGCCGCTCCAACAGGTTCAATCGCTCTACACGGCCGACATGTCGACCAATCCTGGTTGGACCTTCAGTCCCGGCGTTGGCACGTCCGTATGGGCTTATGGTACGCCGACCGGCGCAGGCGGCACGACGCAGGCCGATGGTTTTGGTTCCCCCGATCCGACCTCGGGCGTGACGGGATCCAAGGTGATCGGCTTCAACCTGTCCGGCAACTACGCCAACAGCCTGACCGCGACGCAGTGGGCGACCACTCCGGCGATCGACGCCTCCAGTGTCTCCCAGGTCTCCCTTAGTTTCTATCGCTGGCTTGGTGTCGAAGAGTCGCCTTATGACCGCGCCTACATCGAAGTGTCCGGCAACAATGGCACATCGTGGTCATCCATCTGGGCGAACTCCACGGAGGTCGCCGATTCGTCGTGGGCGCTGCAGACGTTCGACGTCTCCAGTGTGGCGGCTGGCAAGTCGCAGGTGCGTTTCCGTTGGGGCCTGGGACCGACCGACAGTGGCTGGCGCTACGCTGGATGGAACCTGGACGATGTGACCGTGACGGCCATCGTGTCGAACTACCTGCCCTATGTGGATTCCGTGTCGGGATCGCCCGATACGGTCACGGCAGGCGACGCCGTTCAGTTGACGGCTTCGGGGGTGGTCGATCCGGACGGTACGGTCGCTCGCGTGGACTTTTATCGCGACGCCAACGCGAATGGAGTCATCGACGTGGGCACGGACGTCGTCGTGGGGCAGGATACGAATGGTACGGACGGTTGGGGTGTTTCGCTGTCTACTTCTTCGCTGTCCGCGGGCGGTTACACCATGCTGGCTCGCGCGACGGACGACCGGGGATACGCAGGCAACACCGCAGCCACGACCTTGACCGTGCAGGGGTCATCGACACCGCTGGATATCGTGATGCAGTCGCTCGTGGCGGGCGGCGGGCAAACGTTGCAGTTAACGTATGAAGTGACCGGCGCCGACGTGGGTCCCTTCGTGGTAGCGTTCTATCGCGCGGCCGGCGCAACCTCGTCAGCCGCCGACACGCTGCTCGATACGATCACGCTTTCCGCGAGCGAGGATCTCACGGTCGGTGTCCACATCAAGACGCTGTCGATCGGCGGAGGCGTGGATGAAGTGGCGCTGCCCGGCGCCGGCGCGGCGACTTCGCTGGGGGAGTACTATCTGCTTGCCGTGGCCGATCCGTCGAATGTTCGCGCGGAGACGGACGCGGATCCGATCCTGGAGGATAATGTCGCTCGCCTGCGGGGGATCTACCATCCCGCGGGTGGCGGGATCTTCGTGCATGGAACGGACGGGGACGATTCGATCACCGTGAGTCCCGGCAGCGTGCGCGTGCAATGGAATGCGACCGACTATACCTACGCGGATGCCGATGTCACGTCGCTGCAGGTGTTCGGCTACGCAGGCGTGGATGCCATCAGCAACGCGGGTGTGGCGAAGGCCCTATGGGCGCACGCGGGCGATGGAAACGACACGGTCATCGGTGGATCGCTGGCCGATACGATCCTCGGGGGCGCCGGCAACGATGTGCTGCGCGGCGACTCCGGCAACGATTCGATCCAAGGACAGGACGGCGATGACGACCTGGAGGGAGGCACGGGCGTCAATACAGTCGAAGGCGGCACCGGAACGAACGAGTTGCTGGTGACCGGCACGGCAGCCATCGACACGATCTCGCTCGTCGGCAACGCAATCCTGTCTACCACGGGAACCGCGACGCTGAACGGGGATGCGACAAGCTACTCGGGTATCCAGCAGATCCAGGTCGATACGTTGGGGGGACCCGATGTGGTGACCCGCGCCGCCAGCGTGACGATCCCCGTGCACGTCTCCGGCTTGGCACCGACGGTAACCGCGACACGCAGCGGCTTGGTGGTATCGGGATCGTTCACCGACGTGGGCGACGACCAGACTTGGACCGGGACGATCGATGTGGGGGATGGCAACGGGCCGCAGGTCTTGGTGTTGAACGCCGACCGGACTTTCACCTACGCGCTGCCGGTCTCGCCCGCCAGCGCTCCGATTGTGTCGATCGTGGACAACGAGTCCAACACGGGAACGGCCACCGTGGTGGAGTTGCCGCAGGTGGATATCCAGATGACGTCGGCGACGGCGAATGGCCAGTCGACGCTGACGGTTTCGTACACGATCCTGAATGGTCCCGCGACGCCTTTTGACTTGGCCGTCTATGCGTCGCCGGACCTGGTCGTTGGAGGCGATACGCTGGTTGCCACGCTGAACGTCGCGAACGCCGCCGATCTGGCAACGGGGCCGCATACCAAGACGTGGACGATTGGAGCCAACGCGGGGCAGGTCGCCTTGCCAGGTGCGGGCATCGACGACTTGGCGGGCGACTACTACCTGCTGTTCGCTGCCGACCCGACCGACGCGGTCGCCGAGGACGATGGCTTCGCGGTCTCGGAGGACAATACCGCCGTCTTCGCGGGTGTGTATTTCGGCGGGGCTGGCCCTGTCATGGTCCAAGGACGCGACGTAGCCGATTCGCTCGTGGTCAACGGATCGCTCAGCGTGTCCTTCAATTCCACGGCCAGCACCTACACCGCTTCCAAAGTCACTCGCATCGCTGCTCGAATGCATGGAGGCAACGATACCGTGAACGCCTCGGCCTACAACAAGCCAGTGCTGGCTTGGGGCGGCGCAGATAACGACACGATCACCAGCGGCACGGCGGCCGATGCCCTGAGCGGCGGCCCGGGCAACGATCTGTTGACGGCAGGCAACGGAGCGGATCGCTATCTGTATGCGGCGGACGTTCCGCAAGGAAGCGATACGCTGAATGAGAGTGCCGGCGGCGTCGATGTGCTGGACTTTAGCGAGACTCTGTCCACCGACGTGACGGTCAACCTCGCCCAGGCAACGGCCCAGGTCGTGAATGGCAACCTGACGCTGGCCCTTGGATCCGGTACGACCTTTGAGGCCGTGGTTGGCGGTGGCGGCAACGACACGCTGACCGGCAACAGCCTCGCAAATAGGCTGGTGGGCAACGGCGGCAACGACGCGCTCGCCGGCGGAACCGGAAACGATGCGTATGAGTTCGACGCCGACTCCAATCTGGGTACCGACACGCTGACGGAACTGACCAGTGGCGGAACGGATGTGTTGAGCTTCGCGACTACGACGCTCCAGCAGGTCACCGTGGATCTGGGCACGGCCGTGTTGCAGGTCGTGAACGCGAATCTGAGTCTCGTTTTATCCGCCGGAAACGTTTTCGAGAACGCCGTGGGTGGCGATCTGGATGACGCGATCACGGGGAGCAGCCTGGCTAACCTGCTGCAGGGTGGGCCCGGCGCCGATTCGCTGCAAGGCGCTGGCGGCAACGATTCGCTGAACGGCAATGCGGGCGACGATACCATTGCGGGTGGGGATGGGAACGATACCTACGTCTTCGACGCGGACCTGGACCTCGGGACGGACACTCTGGTCGAATCCGCGACCGGCGGCACGGACCTGCTGGACTTCGCATTGACGACGACCAAGGCTGTGCAGATAAACCTGGGCAGCACGTCCTCGCAGACGGTGGTCGCGTCGTTGTTGAATCTCATGCTGGGAGATGCGACGACCTTCGAGCAGGTTCGCGGTGGCAGCCTGGGCGATACGCTGGTCGGCAGCGCGGTGGCGAATACGCTTACAGGTGGCCCTGGCGACGATACCCTGCAGGGACTCGACGGAAACGATGTCTATGGGTTCGACGCGGACGGAGTGCTGGGTACCGACTCGATTGTCGAGACGTCGACGGGGGGTATCGACACGCTGGATTTCGCGTTGACCACGACGCGGAGCGTGAACGTGAACCTGTCGCAGGCCGCCTCGCAGAACGTGGCGCTCAACGGCGCCACGGTGAATCTGGCGCTGGTGCTTGGGGATGGTGCAGTGATGGAGAACGCCATCGGCGGTAGCCTTGCCGATTCACTGACGGGTAACAGCCTGGCGAATCGTCTGCTGGGCGGGCCCGGCAGCGATACGCTCGCCGGCGGTGCGGGAGACGACACCTACGTGCTGAGCACGACGAGTGCGTTGACGACCGAGACGTTGGTGGAGTCGGTCGGCAACGGCGTCGACCTGCTGGACTTCTCCGCTCTCTCGACGGCGATCACCGTGGACCTTTCGCTGGCTGCGTCGCAGACGGTGATCACCGGAGTGCTCGCGGTCGTACTCGGCAACGGCGCGGTGTTCGAATCGGTTGCCGGTACGTCACGGGTGGATACGCTGCGAGGCAACTCCCTGGACAACGTACTGGTGGGCGGCGCTGGGAACGACACCCTGATCGGGCAGGGTGGCCGTGACCTGCTGTTCGGTGGCAGCGGAGCGGATTCGGTGCAGGGCGGTGCGGACGAGGATATCATCGTGTCGGGACTGTTCGCCTACTTCAACGAAGCCACGCGGGTGTTGGACCGGACTTCGATCGACTCGCTGCGAACGGAGTGGACGCGCGGCGATGTCGACTATCCCACGCGCATTGCCAATCTCAGGAACGGTGCCGGACTCAACGGTGCCTCTGTCCTCAATGCCACCACGGTCACGACCGACGGCACTGCGGTCGATTCCCTGTTCGGCAACGACGCGCTCGACTGGTTCTGGCGGTTCGGCTCAGATACCGTCGGCGACCTGAACCTGGGCGGCACCGAGACGGTGAACTGACGCTCCCCGGGTGGCGTTCATTGCGGTGCGAAGGGCACCGTCGAGCGGTCACCTGAACGAAGCATGCCTGTCGCGCCGCGTGGCGACAGGTCGCGCGTCGGTAGCGATCGGACGCCAAGAGCGGGGCAACGCTCCCACGTATTCTCGCCATGCGTTCCGCGGTGTCTCCGCTGTTCACTCCTGGCGTTCCAGCGATTCGCGAGTGGGGCGTTCGTAGATGCCTCGATCGTAGAAGTCCTTATAAGTGTCGAGGAACTGGTCGATTATTGTCAGCGGCATGGAGGACAAAGGTCGCTGCCGATGTTGCTTTCGCGGAACGGGAATGGGTGCGTCGGCGATTCCCAGGAATTGATAGACGCGCTGGAGCGTGGCGGCTTGATCCGCGATGAGATCCTCGTGGAGTATCTCCATCAGGTGTCCGGTGGGGATCATGGTGCGTTGCGCGAAGTAGGCGCTCAGGAAGAGTCGATTCGTTTCGAGTGACTTTGATGTGGCGTTGGGCTTACGCCGCTGAAGCGCCCCAAGTCTTGTTGTCGGAAGTTGCCGCCTGTCTCTGCGAGTTGTTTTGATGCAGCGGATTGCGAAAGATCGTCACGAAGCGAGCTTCCGGGAAGATCGTGAGGATCTCTGCCACGTGGCCTGTGTGCTGCGGCGACTTGAACAGGAGCGGCTTCCTGTACACCTGGACCAGCCGCCGACTGAAGGTGCGTAGGGCGGCGGTGGAACTCGCCGGATCATGGTCGCAGAGTTGTCTTGTGCTGGGGAACGAGGCGACCAGGCGTCTGCCCCGTCCGGCCAGGACACACAGGGCCAGTGAGTCCTCTTCCGGGGAAAGCCAGCTTGTGGTCACGTCATCCATCATGCGTTTCTGCGCGGGAATGAGCGACAGCAGGCGAGGGATGCCCAGGCGATGCAGCGTGCGGAAGACGTGGGGGTAGAAGGCATCCAAGCGGGATGGGTATCCAAAAGCCTGGGACGCGGCAATCATTTGGAACAAGTGGGTGGTACCGCTGCGTGGCAGGCCCAGGATAAAGACGGGACGCTGGAGGAGTGACTCGTCGCAGGTGTCGGAGAAGCTGGCGTCTTCGACGATCTTCAGCGCCGAGGTCATGATGGATCCCAGGGTCACCAGCACAGCGCGTGGCAGGAAGGGCGCATCGACCTTCCAGTGGTTGGCGTGCAGCAGTCGTATCCAGTCAGGGAAAGTGAGTCCAGCCAGATGGACGGGACCCACCGAATGAATCAGGCGGCGAATTGGTGAGACCACGCAGGACGTTCTCCGGGCAGTTACTCGAGGGTGGAACTCGTCGAGTATAGTGACCTGATTCTAGGAAAACACCAGCTCGACAAATACGGCTGTTGCCCCCGGAGGTATTGCTGCATTTCAAAAGTGTAGGACGCCCAATGTCAGGGGAACTCGTGCTCACTACCGTTCACACACCACGGCCCCGCTCATAGGCTCTTGTCTGGAAGGCGACGACGAGGTCGCTGGAGTTGAACACATGGTCCAAGATGGCGTCGCCGGCCGCGCTCCGCGACCGTGTACGATCGATCCGTTGGCGAAGTCAGTCAGCGTAATGGGCGTTTTGATATCGCGCGCGGGGGATCCGGGACACAGTCGGGAGTCGCCGTTGGCCGGATCGACAAGCCGCAGGTTCTCGCTGGTATTCTTCCGCCCTAAGGCCATCGCCTCGGCCGGCCCCGCCGAAGCATGGACTTGGACGTGGGTGGTGGGCAGGACATCGGAAGAGACCACGGTCGTGTCTTGGAAGATGCGGCCGATGACCTCTGCGCCCGGGGCCGGTCCGGACGTCTGTCCTGCCAGTTCGAAGCACATTGTCGCCGTGTCCATGCCGACGAAGTTGGTCTCCTGCGGGTAGCGAGTGCCGCAGGACGGTGGCATCGGCCGACTGCTGTCCGGCGGGATACACGATGTCCGGGAAGGTGAAGGCGATGCCGGAGGTGAATCGCCAACCGGCGAGATGGACAGGCGATGTCCCCGTGTTCGTCACCTCGAGGAACACCTCGCGGTCGACGTTCGACGCCAGACGGTACATGATCTCACCGTTGACGACGGGGCGCGTCGCCTATGTTGGGATCGCCTGCCAGCAGATGTCAGGATTCCAGCTGTCGAAATCCTGCTCTGCGACGAATGCGGTCCATACGCGCGGCGCGAAGCCGGCTCAGCGACGAAGGTGCCAATGACATGGCAGTCTCCACCTGCTCCTGTAGTCCATTCGCGCGAACCGCGGTGCCGGAAGAGTATTCGTTGTCGTCGAATCTTTGAATGAATTGGCGAAAAATGCGGCGCGGCCGCGTACCGGATCGAAGACCCGCTTGGACATTGAGAAGTGCGTTCACCGACGATGTTTGTGAAGTTCGCCGAGATGGATGCGTTTT
>JBIIEC010000152.1:0-12063 GCA_044238045.1 Pirellulaceae bacterium
TGGCGGCGTCGGAGGTTTTCTGGAGCTGCCCGCGAACCTGGGCCAATCGCCGTTCACGATCCTGATCGATGGAACCTATTCGCCGCAGCAGGCCATCGAGCAGTTCCTGGTCTCGCAGCGGCTCACCGACACGCCCACGGGCCAGGACTTCGGGCTGTCGCATTCGGCGGGCAGTCCGCTGCCGCGCGCGACCTTCTGCAATGCGGCCGGGACCTGCGCGGCGGCGACCGGGGGAGCGTTCGACGGCCAACGCCACCAGTACGCCATCACCTGGGACGGCGCGAACGTGGGCCTGTTCTTCGACACGGACCTGACGACCAAGTCGGCCGGCACCACGGGACTTCCCGACATCACCGGGCAGGTCGTCCGTTTCGGCAATCCCAGCACGCGAGCTCCGGCCACCGGCGCCGGCATGGCGGGTTCGGTCCATGGCATCCGCATCTACAACACGGCGCTAAACCAGGCGCAACTGCGAACGGCCTTCGCGCAGCCGGTCGCTCCCACCGCTTACAGCGTCTACCTGCCGTCGAACCAGTCGCTGTCGCAACTGCACTTCGGCAATCGCGTGGCCGGCACCGTGATCGTGCCCGAGATCGAAGTGCACAGCGGTTCGGCGGGCGGTCCGCTCCTGGTCAGCGGCTCCTCAATCCTTGACCTGGGAACCGTCAACCCACAGGACACGCCGCCCACCTCGGTCCTCTACGTCAAGAACGTGGGCACCTCGCCACTCACCATCTCGGGCGTCGAATCGTCGGGACCCTTTTCCGTCACTGGGACGGTGCAGAGCACGCTGCAGCCCAACCAGTCGATCTCCTTCACCGTGCGTCTGACGGACATGGGCATCGGTTCCAAGACGGGCCAACTGCAGATCCTCAACAACGACTCCGACGAGAACCCGTTCCTGATCGGCCTTGCCGCGAAGGTCGATCCAGCCGCCGCGACCGGATCGCCGCTCTATGTGCTGGGAGCTTCGGGCACCATCCTAGAGATGGATCCCAAGACGGGAGCGACGACGGAACGAGCCAAGGGCCTGCCGACCTTCACCGATATCGCGCAGCATCCGAAGCTGGCCGACATCTATGCGATCGACGGCTCGCAGGTCTACCAGATCGACCTCGCGTCCGCGAAGGCCACGCCGCTCTTCGCGCACGGGATCACCAACCCGACCGCACTCGGCTTCTCGCCCTCCGGTGCGCTGTACGCCGCGGGCACGCAGGTCTACCAGTTGGACCTGGCACTGGGCACCAAGTCGCTGGTGGTCTCCCTGGGTACGCAGCAGGCCGGCGATCTGGCGTACCTCGGCAACGTCATGTACGTCACTTCCGAAGCGGGGCAGTTGATCCGCGTGTCCCCGCCGACGCCGACGATCCTGGGCAACCTCAACAACCTTTCCCTCAAAGGCCTCGCCGCCGTCAACGACACGACGCTCTACGGGTTCGCCGACAACCAAGCCTACCTGATCGACGTCACGAAGGTCACGGCCTCGACCAGCCATGTGCTGTCCATGGGAGCCATCATCGGCGCTACGACGAAGGCCAGCACGGTCGTCTCGCTGCACAACGCCGCCCTGCCCCAGGACGTCGATGGCGACGGACGCGTCGTGCCGCTGGATTCTCTGCTGGTCATCAACGAGCTGAACCAGCACACCTACAGCGACGCTTCGACCGGCCGCATCACGGGCGTGCCGCAGCCCCCCTCGAAGTACCCCGATGTGAACAACGACGGTTTCATCTCGCCCGTCGACGCGATCCTCATCATCAACTACCTCAACGACCCACCAACTGCACGGGCAGCCGTACCGGTCGACGCCGAGCCGACGCCGCCACTCGCGCGGGAACTGGCCCTGGCCGCCCTCGCGCATGAGGGTCTCTTCGCCGCGGCATGGAGCGACCTTGCGGAAGACGACGAGGAGACGACCTGAGAAGCGACCACGGGCGGTCAGCGGGCCTGCGAGCCCAGCCCATGGACCCTGCTTGTCGCGTTCCACGCATGCTTGCACCTGCCGCGCCGGTGGGTTACCACTAGCGGATCCTCGCGAGGTCCGCGGGGTATCCCTGCGCAGCATCGGAGTTGTCAGCATGTGGTCACGTCGCTCGTTCCTCGGAGTCCTCGGTGCCGGCGCGATGGCAGCGCCGCAATGGCTGGCCGCTCAAGATGCTCCTGCACCACAAGGTGGCTCGGCCGCGCAAAACGCTGAAGGCCGCAAACGGATGGCGGTCATCACCACCGAATGGCGTTACCACTCGCACGCCTGGCACATGGCCGAACGATTTCTGGCCGGCTATCCCGTCGACGGCCACTGGCACCAGCCGCCCTTCGATGTCGTCTCCGCCTACGTCGACCAGTACCCCGACAACGACCTCAGCCGCCAGCGATCCGAGGAGTTCGGCTTCCAGCTCTACCCATCCATCGCGGAGACGCTCCGCTGTGGCGGTGACAAGCTGGCCGTTGACGCCGTGCTCATCATCGGCGAACACGGCAACTATCCGAAGAGCGAGTACGAGCAGACGAAGTACCCTCGCTACGAATTCTTCAAGCAGGTCACGGACGTCTTTCGCCAGGATGGCAAGACGGCACCCGTGTTCAACGACAAGCACCTCTCGTGGAAATGGGAGTGGGCGCGTGAGATGGTCGACATCGCGCACGACCTGGACTTCGCCTTCACCGCCGGTTCATCTCTGCCCGTCACCTGGCGAATGCCGGCGATCGACATGCCCTACGGAGCGGAGGTGGAGGAGGTGATGTGCGTCGCAATGGGCGGCATCGACAGTTATGACTTCCATGCGCTGGAGGTGATCCAGTGCATGGCGGAGCGTCGACGCGGCGGGGAGACGGGCGTTGTCGCCATGCAGGCGCTGCGCGGCCCGGCCGTCTGGAACGCGATGCGGACCGGCGCGTGGCAGGACGGCGGTTGGGATCCGCGTCTCTTCCAGGCCTGTCTCAGCCGCAGCCAGACGCTGACGCAGGGCGAGACGTTCAGCCACCGTTATCCGACCGAAGCCCAGATCGTGGAATGGGTCAAGGATCCGGTGGTCTACCGCTTCGAGTACGCCGACGGACTACGGGCGACCATGCTGCTGATGAACGGCCTGGTTGGCGACTTCACCTTCGCCGCGCGGCTGAAGGGCGAAACCGAACCGTTGTCCACGCTCTTCTACCTGCCATCCGTACCGAACGTCACCTACTCGGCCTCGCTGATGTCGAAGGCCGAAGAGACGTTCCTGACGGGCAGGTCGCCGTACCCGATCGAGCGTACTCTGCTGACGACGGGGTTGGTCGAAGCGGGCGTGCGTTCGCTGGGCTCGCGCCAGCGGCGGCTCGACACGCCGCACCTCGCCATCCGCTACGAAGGACCGCGTGAATCGACCTTCGCACGCACCTGAACAGCGCCCCAGATTGTGGCAGGCTGGAATTCCGACTCGCTGACAAGCAGGCGTCAGGTCAGGATTTCGGAGACCACGCGAGCGGTGCGGCCGGCAGTCAACTGCTGCGGCTGGCCATTGTGATGGAAGGTGACCTGCTGATGATCGAGGCCGAAGAGGTGCATGACCGTGGCCTGGTAGTCGTTGGGGGTCACCGGGTTCACGACCGCCCGGTGCCCGAACTCGTCGGTCTCGCCGTACGTCATGCCGCCACGCACGCCGCCGCCGGCGAGCCAGCAGCTGAACCCCTGTCCGTTGTGGTCGCGTCCCGCCATCGCCGGGTCGCCGTTATTCTCCGTGACAGGTAACCGTCCGATCTCGCCGCCCCAGTGGACGAGCGTCGAGTCGAGCATCCCGCGCTGCTTGAGGTCGGTGACCAGAGCGGCGGCGGGCTGGTCGGTGCGGCGGCAGATCGAAGCCAACGCGCCGCGGATGTTGGTGTGACTGTCCCACGGCTGGCCCCCGAGAAACAGCTGCACAAAGCGCACGCCGCGTTCGACCAGTCGTCGAGCGATCAGGCAGCGTGTCCCGTACTCGCGCGTCGCGTCCTGGTCGATGCCGTACAGGCGCAGCGTCGCCGGCGACTCCTGCGAAATATCCAGGGCCTCCTTGGCCGCCGTCTGCATGCGGGCCGCCAGCTCATAACTGGCGATCCGTGCCTCCAAGTCGGCTTCGCCCGCGTGCAGTTCCAGATGCCGCTGGTTGAGCCGTTGCAGCAGCGCCAGGTTGCGCCGTTGCGCGGAGCCACGGAGATGGGCGGGCGGGTCGAGGTTGAGGATTCGCGGCTCGCCCGAACGCAGCACGGTTCCACGAAACAGGGGAGGCATCCAGCCGCTGGACCAGTTGAGCACGCCATCGACCGGATGGCCATCGGGATCGACCAGCACCATGTAGGCGGGCAGGTCCTGCGTCTCCGAACCCAACGCGTAGGTGATCCACGACCCCAGCGACGGGCGGCCCACGACGGCCGGTATGCCCGCGTTCCAGTAGCGAATCGAAACCTCGTGCCCGTTGAAGCCGGTATGCATGGAACGGACGACGCAGATGTCGTCGACGATCTTGCCGAGATGCGGCAACAGTTCCGAGACTGGCGTGCCGCTCTGCCCGTGCTGGCGAAATCGCCACGGACTTCCCATCAGCTTCTTGCTTGCCCGATTGATGAAGCTGTACTCGATGTCGCCCGGATACTCCTGGCCGTCGCGGCGAGAAAGCTCCGGCTTCGGGTCGAGCAGATCCATGTGGGCCGGTCCGCCGTGCATGAACAGCGAGATCATCGCTCGCGCCTTGCCCGCCGAGGCGGGAGGTCGCGTCCGCATGTCATGGTGCTCGGGAACCAGCGTGATGCCCGCCGGCTTGGCCTGCGACTGCTCCTGCCCCAACAGCCACGCCAGCGCGACCGCTCCGATGCCCAGCGCGTTCTCGCTCAGAAAGTCGCGGCGCGACCAGCGACTCCACGCACGTTCCGTCTCGTTCAGCATCGGATCAACTCCTCGGAAACCCTGGGTCGGGCCACGCGTGCCGTTCCGCGTATCATCAGGCCGCGTATCATCAGGCCGCGTATCATCAGGCCACACACATCAAGTCCACGCATCAGTCCACATAGAGAAACTCGTTCGAGCCCAGCAGCACCTGGCAAAGATCGACCAGGGCTTGTCGGGCCGCTCCCGTCCGCTGTTCGTCCGTGGCGTTGTCCGGCACGGCGGCGGCCTCCGTCCATTGAGCGCGGGCCCAGTCCATCTCCGGCGGTTGCGGGACCCTTCCGTACACGATCCACCAAGCGGCCTCGATCCGGGCGTCCGGCGTGATCGTCGCAGCCGTTTTCGCGTCGGGCGTGCCGTGAGCCTCCGCGGCCCGCTGCTCCACTCGATCGGCCAGCAGCCCCGCCTGGCGCAGCACGAAGTCGCCATTCATCAGCATCAACGCCTGGTCGGGCGAGGTTGCGTTCGTGCGTCGCTCGCAGTTCGTCACCATCAACGGCGCGTCGAACGTGGACAGCAGCGTCACGGGCTGGGTCCGCTGTACGCGCAGATAGACACTGCGCCGACGATCATCCCCCGTGACCGCCACCTGCCCAGTCGGATCGGGGGACACGGCGACCGAGGGTCCGAACATCTGCAGCGACAGTTGTCCAGCGACGGCCAGCATCCGGTCGCGCACCACCTCGGCATCCAGTCGCTGGACCGGCCACTTGCCGTACCAGCGATTCGAGCGATCGGCGGCCAGATGCCGCGGCGACGCCTGGGACGACTGGCGGTAGACGGTCGACGTCACAATCCATCGCTGCACATGCTTGATGCTCCAGCCACCGCGCACCAGTTCGCTGGCGAGCCAGTCGAGCAGTTCCGGGTGGCTGGGCGGTTGCCCCAGGCGTCCGAAGTCGCCCGGCGTATCGACCAGTCCGCGGCCGAAATGATGCAACCACAGCTGATTGGCGAGGACGCGGGAGGTGAGCGGATGATCGGGCCGGGCCAACCAGCGTGCCATCGCCAGCCGACGTCCGGAAGTGCCGCCGACCGTGGTCACCGGGTCGAACGCGGCGGGGCCCGTGCTGCTCGTGTTGCCTGGGTTGCTCGTGTCACTCGCCGAGCCTTGCGCCGCGACTGGCATCGTATCTGACGCGGTATCCGAGCTGGCGAGGATGGTCGGCGGTCCGGGTTCGATCGCATCGCGCGGCTCACGGTAGTCGCCCCGATGAAACAGGAACGTGCGGGGCACCTGGCCGGGAATCTCCGTCAACGCGCGGACGAACGACTCCGCCGGCTTCCGCGCCCGCAGCTCGGCCATTCGCGTCTCGAACGCCTTCAACTCTTCGGCCGCCTTCGCGTTGTACTGATAGAGGTTGCCACCGTCGATATTCACGCTGGGGTTTCGCGCCAGAAGTTGTCGCTGGGCTTCCTCGCGTTGGTCGGCGGGCGTGCGATAGGCCTTCTCCAGCTCGGCCCGCTGCGGTTCGGGATACCGTGCCAGTTCCACGGCCAGCGCCGCGTCGATGAACTCGCGCTGCTTCGCCGCTCGTTGCTCAGCCACCTGCGTCACCTCGGCTTCGATCGCGGCGGCCAGGGCCCGGTCCTCGTCGGAGGCCAGCGACACCAGTCGCTGGTCGGGGGTCCGCCAGTTCTTCGGGTCGAGTGCCGGTTCGAAGACGGCCCGCAAGCGATAGTAGTCTGCCTGCGAGATGGGGTCGTAACGATGGTCGTGGCACTGCGCGCAGCCGATGGTCAGCCCGAGCAGCGAAGTGGAGAGCATCTTGACCGTGTCGGCGATGGTCTGGTTGCGACCTTCCTCGCCGTCCGCGCCGCTGCCCGTTCCGTCGGGAGCCATTCTCAGGAAACCGGTCGCCTCCAGCTTCTCGATCTCTCCGGCGTCCAGTTCGCGAAACGGCTGTGACACCATTTCGTCACCCGCCAGCTGTTCCGCGAGAAACTGGTCATGCGGCTTGTCGGCGTTCCACGACCGGATGACATAGTCGCGATAACGCCAGGCGAACGGCCGGTCGGCATCGACCGTCGTCACGCCTTCGGATTCGGCGTAGCCGGCGAGATCGAGCCAATGGCGGCCCCAGCGTTCTCCGTAGCCTGGCGAGGCCAGCACGCGGTCCACCATGCGTTCGTAGGCATCGGGCCGCGCGTCCTGTTCGAACGCCCGCACTTCCTCCGGCGTCGGCGGCACTCCCAGCAGGTCCAGGTACAGTCGCCGCAGCAGCACGGCCGGTTCCGCATCGTCCGAGAATCCCAGGCCCGCGTCCTGCAGCGGACCCAGCAGCAGGCTGTCGATGGGCGTTCGCGCTCGTTGCGACGAGTCCCTGCGCGGCGTGGCGACACGGCGCACGGGCTGGAATGCCCAGAACGATCGCTCCTCGTCCATGATGGCCAGCCCGGGCGGAATCTGTTCCGGCTCGGGCCGCGCCGTCCGGGCTCCCGCGTCGATCCAGGCACGCAGCACCTGCTGCTGATCGTCGGGCATGCGATGATCGCCGGGCGGCATCTCGCCATCCCGCACGCGCTGCCACAACAGACTGGCCTCCGCGTCGCCGGGCACCAGCGCCGCGCCGCTTTCACCGCCCGCCTCCATGCGTCTCTTCTGCCGCAGGTCAAGCTGTCCCTTGAGGTCGTCGGCGAGCGCGCCATGACAGTCCAGGCAGTGCGCCTTGAGGATCGGCCAGATGTGACGCTCAAAGGTCAGTTCATCCGCGCGAGGTTCGGCCGACCGGGCCGCTCCCGCGCACACCAGCAACCACGCCAGCACGACGGCCGACCACCATCGCCCAGCCGGCACCTTCCACGCAGGCTCGCACGCGGATGCGGACCCGAATATCGCCGCGACATATATCCCCGCGACATCCGCAGGTCCTGGGAACCGCGAAGCGGGTGGCAGGCAGCAGGCTCGCCAATTCACGAGACGCATGCGCACGGTCGTCTTCCTTCAGGGCAGGCGGCAGGTCGGGCCCCGGAGTTGGGCGGGAGTCGAGGCGCCGGGGCAAGGCAGGCGGGAAACGCGAAAACAGCAGGCAGGTCGTTCAGGATCCAGACGCGTTTTCAACCGGTCCGGACCACCGTTCGCATCGGGCGCCGCGACAAGTTCGCTCGCGGCCCAGCGTCCGGTGCGTGTCTCGCATCCGGGTCCGTGTCTCGCGTCCGGTTCACTGGCCATTGTCGATGATCGCCCAGCGTCTGGCAAGGCAGACGGCCTGCGACTGGGCGTCATGCGGCTGAAACAACAGCATGGCAGGACACCTGCCCTCCGACGCTTCCTCCGCCCTAGCGTCCTCGGTCCACGGTCTCTACGATGTCCCGTGCCGGGAGGCCTTGGTGTCGAGTGGCCCTGCACGGAGAGGCCCTGCGAAGACGCGGGCCCTGTCGCCGCAGCCCCGCTTCCCGCTCACCCCAGGACTCCTTTCACCCCAGGACTCCTTCGCCCTCCGTTTTTCCCCCGGACTACCGCATGCGTCGACTGCACGTCATTGGACGAAAGAACCATGGCAAGACCACTCTGGTCGCCCAACTGGTCGAGGAGTTGACGAAACGCGGCTGGCGGATCGGCACCATCAAGCATACGCACCACCACCACGAGCTGGACACGCCAGGCAAGGATTCGCATCGCCATCGGCTGGCCGGTTCCCAGGTGGTCGGCATTCTGTCTCCCCGCATGAACGCCGTCTTCTGGGAACCTGCGCCCTCCGAAGACGTCGCCGCTGCGACGGACAGCAACCGAGACACGGACGGACGCCGGTACGACGACTTTGAACGGTTCATGCGAGCCTGCGACCTGGTGATCGTGGAGGGCGATTCCCAGACGGAGGCGGACAAGATCGAGGTCTGGCGCGCCGCACTCAACAGCTGCCCGATCGCCGCCGAACAGCCGTCCATCCTGGCCCTCGTCACCGATGACGGTTTACCCGCCGAGCTGACGCCTGCGCGGCCGCTCGAGGAATCCCGCCCCGGCCCTCCCGCAGGTAACTCCCTCAACTCGCTTCAGGTTTTTCCGCGGGCGAATCTGGAGCTGCTGCTGAACTGGATCGTAGACCGCTACCTGGGCGGAGGGCATCCGGAAGATTTCCGCTAGTGTCCCCGCCGCGACCTGGGCATGTTCGAGGATCGCGTGGACGAAAGCCACTTGTCCATGCTGGAACAGTTCGAGCACGACGTGAAGGCCTTCGTGGACTTCGGCCTGTTCTTCTTCGCGTTCGCCAATGCGGGCGTTGCCCTGGCGGGCACCACCAACCTGACATGGATCGTGCTGTTGGCCCTGGTCCTCGGCAAGATCCTCGGCATCTCCACGTTCTCGTTCGTGGACCAGAAACGGGGCTTCCCGCTTGCCACCGGCATGACCACCGCGCACCTGATCGTCGCTTCGGCCGTTGCCGGCATCGGACTGACCGTGGCCCTCTTCGTGTCCGGCCAAGCCTTCACGGACGGGGCCGTGCAGCGTGCCGCGAAGATGGGCGCGCTGTTTCCCGTCATCGCCGCGCCGGTGGCATTCGCCCTGCGTCAGACGCTGCTTGCCAAAACGCCGCCCGCCCACGAATAGGAACGGCGGTCATTCGTTCGACGATACCGCGAACGAGGTACGGCGGCGCGCGTCCACAGGCGGACGCGTCGCCGACCGGCGTCACGGCGAATGGATGCGTGTCTGCGGATGCTGGGCCGCCCAGATGAACCACTCTTCCATGATGTAGGTGACCGGCTCCAGCTTCGTTCCCGCCAACGGCCCGCTCTTGGCAACCCCGGCGAAGTTCCAAACGCTGCCGGTCTGCCGATCCACGATCTCCTGCCGGTCATTGCTGGAGAAATCGAGCTGCTCGTTGTTCACCGTTCGGGAGAAGGCCGCCGCCATGTAACTATCCGGCTTGTGCAAGATCACCAGCGACTGCACCCCGACCTCCTGCTGCAGGACCGGACCGATCTTCGTGAGCGTCGACATCGGATAGGCGATTTCCTCGCCATCGACAACGACGCCGAGAACGAGAACGTTGGGAGTCAACCGATCGTCGTGATGCAGCAGCGAATCCGCCATCCCGTCGGCCGCGAAGTCATACCCTGGAAAGTGTTCGCTCCCGTGCCCTTTGCGAGCTTCCTCGCCCTCGTAGGCGACGAGCGTCTCGGGGTGCAATTCAAGCCAATCGGCCCACGTCGCCTGGTCGACACGTCGGCGTTTGAGCTGTTGGCCGGTATGAGGCCCGTGCTTTCCGAGGCCCAGGAACGGCAGCCAGATCGTCCTGGTCTCCTCGTCCCGAATGATGTGCGTGCCGTTGTAGACTCCCACGATCCGAAAGTGCAGACGCTGGCCCTCGAACCGGGGATCGAAAGCGGCCGCGCTGGAACACAGCTCGCATAAAGTCACCATGATCTCCTCGCCGTCGAGATTCAGATTGGCGACGTGGTGGTTCTTCAACACCCACCAGGGAATTGCATAGGACCCCATGCCCGTGGTGATGCCAACGACTGGATCGTCAGGCCGCATGAAGGAAGCGTCGGCGCGCAACTTCCAGACCGGCTTGTCCAAAGGCGTGCACCAATCCCTCTCTTCCCAGAACGCCCGGACATGGCGATCGAAACCGGCCGGGGGAGTCTCACCGCAGCCGCCGAGAAGAAGGCAGGCTGCCAGACAGCCGACCGATCGGGCTAGCGAGAGGTTAGCTCGAATGCGGACCTTCCACGACGACTCCCTTGTCGTTTGACCAACCACGCAGCCATGCGTCCACGCCCTCCATGCTATCGAAACGCAAGCTATCGGCCCCATGCTCGCGACCGAATCAGGCCCAGTCCCACCAAGCCCAGGCCGGCGAACGTTGCCAGCGAAGTCGGCTCCGGAATCGCGGTCACTCGCGCCGTCAATTCGGCGTCGAATCCCACCGACTGCCCAGACGCCGTGGCCGTGATCACAAACTCCTGCGTCAGCGAAAACGCGCTCACCGGCGAGAACTGCAGCGTCTGGGTGTCATCGAAGTTCACTGCCGTATTGCCCGAAGTGTTGAACGGCGATGCCGTGGATCCTGCAGGCAGAACGAAGTGACCTGCGGACGGATCAAGGCCCGCCGTATACGTCAGGCTGGCGCCCGGGTCCAAGGTACCGCCGATGTGCGATACGAGGAATTCACGAGTAACGCTCGTAAAGTCCGTCTTGGTCAAACGCGCCACCAGAGTCCCCGCGCCGATGCTCGTCACCGAAAGATTCAAGTCGATCAGGCCGGTGGGCGTGGAAAGATCCGAACTGAAGCCCGCTGCGAAGTTGATCGAGAAATTTCCGACCTGCAGCCCGACCGGCGATTCAATGATGCCAACCAGCCCATCGACGAAATTCGGGCCGGTCCAGTTGTCGTCGTTCGTATTCGAACTGTTCGTGCCGTCGTACTGATACCCGTTCGGGCGGTTGTCGACGATGACCGCCGTGCCACCGTTGGTGGTGTCCTCGAACGACAGCACGAAACTGCCGCAGGCGGGCTCGCCAGCCAGAAGCAGAAGAACCACCAAGGAGATAAACGTCTTCATGATGCTCGCGGTGTCAAAGCAGGTGAGTAATTCACGCCTCGGAGACCCAGCCTATCGTAGCTATGAGCGTCCTTTTCCTCTACTCCCGTCCTTCAAAAACCACCCAAATCCCCCCAGACACCCATGACTTGATCCACGGCCAAGGCCGCGTTCCGGTTGAGCTTCTCCGAAGCTGAATGGGACATGGCGGACTCCTCCATAGGCGGCTGGATCGCTGTTGTGATCGCCTCCACCTGACGTGGCCCCCCGGGCAGGACCCCGGCAACCGTCGGCAGAGGCAGTCCGCGTGAAACGAGCGACTGCGTACCCCAGATCCACTCCGGGCGAGCGAACACGGTACGAGCCAGTGCCCAGGCCAGTTGGCTTCGATACTCGGCAGCCAACCGACTCTCCACCAGCTTGCCGCCCGCCGTCAGCGTTGTCAGCTGATTCGCCTTGCTGTGCGTAACGTTGAGCTGCTTGGTCAAGGAAACATAAGGAGCACTGAACAACGCACTGCGGTTCGGGCCAGCCGAGAAAGAACCGGCGACCGGAGTCGTGTAGTTGTTCGTGACACCTGTCGTCGCGAAGGGCAAGTTGCTGCCGTTCGCCGTCTCCCGGAAAACCACGCGGCCATTCGTGGTACCGCCAATCGGACTGAACATCGTATACGG
>JBIIEC010000167.1:0-11358 GCA_044238045.1 Pirellulaceae bacterium
TGCACCTGCTCCTCCGCCGCGCGTGCCGCCATCAGTTCCAGCACATCGCCTACTACCTGGTTGATATCGCCGGGCATCAGGTCGGGCTCGCGTTCCTTGCTGAAGGTCAGCATGTCCATGACCAGCGTCGAGATCCGGTCCTGGTTTTTTTCGACGATATCCCATCCCTTGCGGGTCACTTCCCAGTCCTGTGCCTTGAGTCCTTCCTGGATCAGGAAGCTGCCGCCGCGCATGCCTTGGAGGATGTTTTTCACGTGATGCGAGATGCCCGCGATCGTCTGCCCCATGACCGCCAGGCGTTCGGCCTGCACCATGGCCGAGTAGTACGACGTGTCCTCGACCGCCAGCGCCGCCTGGTGGCCGATCGCCATCATGAGCTTGAGGTGGTCCTCGGAAAAACGCTGGCCACCGTCGGGCTGCTGCAGGCGTTCCAGGGGCGGCGTGAACGTATCAATATAGATCGCGCCCACCGTGCCGTAGCGTCCCTGCATGGGCACGCAGATCGCTTCGCGGACGCCGTATTTCACGATACTGGCGGCGGGATCCCAACGGCCATCGTCGCGTGCGTCGCTGGTCAGCACGCCTTCCTCATGCCCTCGGACGTAGTCGAGGATCGTACGGCTGATGGCCATCCGTTGGCTGGATTCGCGGGGCGAGCCGGGCTGGCCACGGCGTCGATCGCGGCGAACCTTGGGGACCCACTGGTCGGTGGCCCGGTCCAGCAGCACGACGCAGCCTCGATCGGCTTCGACCCACGCGAAGATCAGTTCCAGGATCCGCTCCAGCAGCTGGTCGATGTCCAGCGTGTGGCTGACGGCCAGCGACGTGTGGTACATCACCTCCAGGCTGCTGCGAGCCTGGGCCAGCCAGGAGTCGCTGCTGGCCTGCGGTCCGGTCCCCAGCAGCGGCGCGTCCTCGCGCCGCGCCGCCCGCACGATCTGCGACTCCATCGAGTCCATCTCCGCCGCCACGATGTCGACATGGCCACGGTCGGCCGCCAGGTCGGCCTGCTGGCGCGGACTGGGCGTCTCCGTGTAGATCATCAGCGTGCGACCCACCTGCACGCGGTCGCCGCTGCGCAGCGTCTGGCGCTGCACGCGCACGCTGTTCACGAACGACCCGTTGGAGCTGCCCAGGTCCACCCACTCCACGCCCGCTTCACCGACACACACTTCGGCATGCCGCCGCGAGACCTCCGTATCGCGAAGCCGCACACCGTTCACCGCATCGCGGCCCACTCCCACCTGCCGTTGATCCAGCGCGAAACGCCGCCCCTGGTCGCGGCCTTCAATGACGAACAGGCTGGGCGCTGGCTCATACGGTACGGACACAGGCGACCTCTCGCGGGAGAAGGAAGACGCGACAGCCGCAACTGGCCGGGCGCAGGCCCGCATTTTAGACGTCCGACCCGCAGGTCGCGAGAGTTGCCGGGGTGCGAACGCGGCACGGCACGACGGCTGGCGGCCGCAACACGGGCGATCTCCCACCAACCGGCATCGCCGCCCCACCTTCGCCCGCCCCCCGACTCCACCGCGTCCCCCGCGACTCCCCGCCCTGCTTCGTTTTCGGCCCACGCCGTCTGCCGAAAGCTGCTGGCAAGTTGCGTGTCCACGAGCGTGCGAAGAAGTGCCTCGCGAGGAACTGCCGGGAATCCCGCGGAAAAACATCGCGAATTGATGTAGAGTCCGCGAAGACAATCTGCTATTTACCCGACCGTCGACGGACGGCAGAATGTCCGCCGGTGTCATGCAGAGGCCTCGCGAGGCCGTGCGTGGCGATCGAGGGCCGAGACACGCCCTGCGTCGCGGAGTGCGCCGCGAAGCGCGGCCTGTAGCGACCCACCAGGTCATGGACGACCGAAACCAGCAAGGAGTGCTGAACGTGAAATCTGCAGTCAAATCGCCTCGTCTTCTTCTCTTGGGTTTTGCCTGCTTGCAGGCGACCTCCCTGGCCTTCGGTCAGGCTCCGGCCGGCAATCGTCCCGCGCCGCGTCCCGCTGCTCCCGCCGCCGCTCCGGCTGCTCGTCCCGCCGAAGCGCAGGCGGCTGGCCATGTGGCCGTCGTCGACGTCGGTTACATCTTCAAGAACCATACCGGCTTCAACAGCCAGATGGAGTTGATGAAGACCGAGGTCCAGAAGTACGAAGAGCAGCTGCGTGCTCGCCACCAGGAGCTGTCGCAGGAGCGTGAGCAGCTGCTGCAGTTCAAGCCCGGCACGCCCAACTACGACAAGCTGGAGCGTGAGATGGCCGACAAGGCGGCCAAGCTGCAGGTCGACACGCAGCTGAAGAAGAAGGAGTTCCTGACGCGCGAGGCGAAGGTCTACTTCGACGTCTACAACGAGGTGAGCAAGTCGATCGAAGAGTTCGCCAACATGAACAACATCGACCTCGTGCTGCGTTACAACGGCGACGAGATCGACTCGGAGGATCGCCAGTCGGTGCTGACGGGCGTGAATCGCGCGATCGTCTACCATCGCAACCTGGACATCACGCGTGAGGTGCTGGATCGCCTCAACCGCGCTCCCCGCGTCTCCCAGAACCCGGCCGCCGGTGGTGCTCCCGCCAAGCGTCCGGTCCGCCAGTAGTTCCGTGATGCCGCGGCCGCTTTCCGCCCCGGGCCATGCGATCCTCCGCGGCCCGTCCGGCAAGCGTCCCAGACTCTCCGGACAAGTGACCATCTGGAGTCAGCGTTTCCGCGAGGCACGCTGACTCCCCCCGGCCCGGCTGATCCCGCTCCGAGCCGACCGCCCGAACTGGCCCTCTGCGAATCGACCCCGATCACTCGCCGCTGCCCGGAGGCCTGCCGCCCGAGCCGCCGCCATGCCCTGCCGGACCCAGACCACCTTGATCGCTCCACACCGCACGCAACGCACGATCGCTCGTTCCGTCCACGTCGATGGCTATGGATTCTGGGGAGGACGCGACATTCGCGTCGAGTTCCGGCCGGCCGCCGCCAACACGGGCATCGTCTTCGTCCGCCACGACCTGAGTTCGCCCGTGCGGATTCCCGCCCGGGTACAGAACCGCATTGAGTCGCCGCGCCGCACGACGCTGACCGCCCAGGGCGCCCGCGTCGAGATGATCGAGCATGTCATGGCCGCGCTGGCCGGCCTGCAGATCGACAACTGCGAGGTCTGGCTCAACGGCAGCGAACTCCCCGGCGTCGACGGCTCCAGCCTGCCCTTCGTGGAGGCGCTCGTCGAGGCTGGCACCGTGTTGCAGACCGAACCGCGGCCGTACCTGATCATCAGCGACATCACCCGCGTCGGCGACCAGGAGGCGTGGATCGAAGCCCGCCCCTCGCGTTACTCCGGCCTCTCCATCCAGTACAAGCTCGACTACGGCCCGAACCATCCGATCGGCCGCGAGAGCTGGAAGGGCAACATCGATCCGCACGTGTTCCGCCACGAACTGGCGCCCGCCCGCACCTTCGTGATGCACGAGGAAGCCGAGTGGCTGCGGCAGCAGGGACTCGCCCAGCGCTGCACTTCGCAGGACCTGCTTGTCTTCGGCCCCGACGGGCCGATCGACAACGCCCTGCGGATGGAAAGCGAGTGCGTGAGCCATAAGGTGCTGGACATGGTCGGCGACCTGGCCCTGTCCGGATGCGACCTGATGGGCCATTTCGTCGCCCACCGCAGCGGCCATCGCCTCAACGCCATGATGGTGCAGGCGTTGCTGGCCGAATACCAGGTGATCTACGACTGGAGAGCCTCGGCCTGAATCCCCGACCGCCCCGAACCGGCGGGCGCGGGTCGCCTCGCCTCGAATCCACCTGTGCCGTAAACCACCTGACCAAGCAAAACCGCGAGTCCAAGCCCTGCGTCCAAGCCATCGCCGGATTCCCCGTAATCAGCACCGCCCGACGCCATCCCGAGACGAGCGTCCGCACGGAAACGGACCCGTTCCTTCCCCGTCCTCCACCCAGCCCACGGGAGCCTTGCCCGCATGTCATCCCGCGACCTGTCCTCCCGCAATTTGCCCGCCACCGAATCATCGCCCGGCATCTCGCCCCTGGCCTCCATCGACCCCCGGGCCCGCATCGACGCGACCGCCGAGATCGGTCCGTTCTGCGTGATCGGCCCGGATGTCACCATCGGAGCCGGCACGCGGTTGCTGAATCACGTCACCGTCCTCGGACAGGTGACCATCGGTTGTCACAACGTGATCCACGCCAACGTGGTCATCGGAGGCGAACCGCAGGACTTGAGCTACCGGGGCAGTCCGACGCGCGTCGAGATCGGGGACCACAACGTGTTCCGCGAAGGCGTCACGATCAACCGGGCGACGGAGAAAGAGGATGGTGTCACCATCGTTGGCAGCCACTGCTACATGATGGCCTGCAGCCATGTCGCGCACGACTGCCATGTGGGCAACCATGTGATCCTGGCCAACGCCGTGCTGCTGGGCGGCCATGTGCATGTCCGCGACCACGCGGCCCTCTCGGGCGGCGTCGCCGTGCACCACTACACGACCATCGGCAGCTTCAGCTTCGTGGGCGGACTGAGCCGCGTGCTGCAGGACGTGCCGCCCTACCTGCTGGTGGAGGGTTCGCCGAGTCGGCCGCGGTGCGTGAACATCGTGGCCCTGAAGCGGAACGGTTTTTCGCCGCAGGTCATCAGCAGCCTCTCCGACGCCCACCGCCTCGTGTTCCGCTCCAAGGTCGGCCTCGACCAGGCACGCGAAACACTCGGCGCAGAAGACAAGCTTTGGCCCGAAGTCCAGGCGATGCTCGACTTCATCGACCACCAGCAGGATGGTCGCTTTGGTCGAGGTCGCGAGAAAAGGAGAGCCGCGTGACCCAGTTGCCCGTTGCTGTCATCGGTTGCGGCCACCTGGGCCGCATCCATGCCCGATTGCTCGCCCAGCTGGAGAATGTCCGTCTGGTGGGCGTGATCGATCCACGGCCCGCGGCCCGGGAAGCCGTCGCGCGGGAAGCTGGCACGGCCGCCTTTGCCGACATCCACGAACTGCTGGGCGAGATCGAAGCGGCCGTCGTCGCCGCGCCCACGTCGCTGCATGCGCACGTCGGGCTGGACCTGATCGACCACGGCGTCCACCTGCTCATCGAAAAACCGCTGGCGCCGACGCTGGCCGAAGCAGAACAGCTGGCCGAAGCGGCCCGCCGCGCCGGCACCGTGCTCGCCGTCGGCCACGTCGAACGCTTCAACCCGGCCTTCCAGATGGCCGCCCGCCGCATCGACCAGCCGATCTATGTCGAAGCCGTCCGCACTGGACCCTTCACGTTCCGCTCCATGGACACCGGCGTCGTCATGGACCTGATGGTGCACGACTTGGAACTGGTGCTGGCGCTGGTCAACAGCCCGATCGTCAACGTTTCGGCCGTCGGCGCGCCGGTCGTGACCAGCAGCGAGGACTTCGCCGAAGCGCACGTGACGTTCGCCAACGGCTGCGTCTCCCGCTTCTTCGCCTCCCGCGTCACCCCCACCGCGCAGCGCCAGCTGTCGCTCTTCGGCTCCGACCTCCACGCCGTCGTCGACCTCAACAGCCGACAGGTGCAGTGGCTGGAACGCTGCCCCGAGCTGCAGCGCGGCGAATGGCAGGTGGAGCGTTGGACCGGCGCGGAGATCACCAGCTACCAGAACGTGGTCTTCGAGAAGCTGCTGCCCGTGCACAGCGACATGGCGCCTGAAGCCAATCCGCTGCGCGATGAGCTGGCCGACTTCGTCGACAGCATCCAGCGCCACCGGGCGCCGCGCGTCCCGGCCCGACAAGGGCTCCGCGCCGTCGCCCTCGCCGAAGAAATCCTGCATCTGGTCCGCACCAGCTCCAGCCAACGCTCGCTCTCCAGCCTGCCCCAGCGCCGCGCAGCCTGATATCGCGAGTTCGGCTCACGCTGTGTGCCGAACGTCTGCATCGCACCACGGGTCCCACGGTCGCGACCGACGCGCGCCCACGGTCGCGGCAGCGACGCTTCTTCAGCCGCACGCGCCGCAAGCCTTCTCGATCGGCTCGCGGCGTGTGCCGAACTGGATGCCGAGAATCTGTATTGCCGGGCGAGGAGCCGCGAAGTTTGACCGCGGGAGGGGATCGAATTAAGATGAGCAGGCGGGAGGGTAACGAGAGTTTGACGCGGGGCTGCGGGGCGAGTGCACAACATGTCCGAGGACGACGCTCAAAACCCCGCGGACGAAGCCACGGCCATTCGCCCGCCCGACGAGCCGCTCGACCGGTCCCATCTCCCGGATGAACCGACGGTCATCTCGCGGCAGCCGCCGATCCTTGTGCCCGGCCAGATCGGTTCGATTGCCTCGCACGAGCTGGGACGTTCGCTGCTGGGGCGACGTCTGGCCCACTACCAGTTGGATGAGTTCGTGGGGGGCGGCGGCATGGGCGCCGTCTTTCGCGCGACCGACACGATGCTCAACCGCGTCGTCGCCGTGAAGGTGCTTTCGCGCGACCAGGGCCGTGACGATGACACGGTCAAGCGGTTTCAGAACGAAGCCCAGAGCGCCGCGCGCCTCGACCATGACAATATCGCGCGGGTCTACTACGTTGGCAAGGACGACGGCTGGAACTTCATTGTCTTCGAGTACATCGAGGGCAAGAACCTGCGGGAGATCGTGCTGGAACGTGGGCCATTGCCGTGGCAGGAAGCGGTGGCGGTGACGCTGCAGCTGGCTGAAGCGATCGACCATGCGTCCCATCGCGAGGTGGTGCATCGCGACATCAAGCCGTCGAATGTGCTGCTGACCACTGCGGGCAAGGCGAAGCTGGTGGACATGGGCTTGGCCCGGTTGCTGCCGATCCACGGCGTACCCGGCGACTTGACCGCCAGCGGCGTGACCCTCGGCACGTTCGACTACATCTCGCCCGAACAGGCGCGGGATCCGCGCACGGCCGATACCCGCAGCGACATCTACTCGCTCGGCTGCACGCTCTTCTACATGCTCACCGGACATCCTGTTTTTCCGGACGGCACGGTGTTGCAGAAGCTGATGAGCCATACGGCGGACGCGCCGCCGGATCCGCGCCAGGAACGTCCCGACCTGCCGGCCGACCTGACGCCCCTCGTGCATCGGATGCTGGCGAAGCGTCCCGCCGAGCGTTACCAGAGTCCGGCGGAGCTGATCGGCGACCTGTTGGTTCTGGCCGACCGGCATGGCCTGGCCCTGCAGACGCGCGTGGAGCCGATCTGGATCGCGCCGGAACCGAACGGGTTGGAGCGACTGCGACCGCACCTGCCCTGGCTGGTGGCCCTGGTGCTTTTCGGCCTCGCCGCCCTGGCCCTCGACCCGCTTCTCTCGTCCCGTCAGCCGGGCGACTCCGTGGAGCCTCCGTTTCGAAAATCGACGGAGCCGACGGGGGACCGCGTCCCGCCAGCGAGCGTTCCGCGACCGGCGGGCGTCTCCGAGGGCCGTGTTCCCGAGGCCGGAGCTGCGTCGGACGGATCGGCGAATGAATCGCTGGACGAGTCGCCGGCAGTTCCCCAGTCTTCGTTGCCCCCGACCTCATCGCCCCAGTCTTCGTTGCCCCAGTCCTCATCGCCCCAGTCCACTCCGCCCACAACCGTTCCGGCCCTCGGACAGGAGGAGGGTGCGGAGCGGAACGATCGTCCGAACGGGCTACTCGACGCCCGGGGCACCTTCGTGCCGGCGGGGACGCTGGTGGTGGATGCCAGCCTGCCGGCTGACACTTCGCTGGCAGTAGTGGCCGACCTGCCCACGGCGCTGCGGCGTGTGGCCGACGATGCGAGTCTGGAGACGATCCAGATCCGTCACCAGGGCCGACTGGAGCTGCCGCCGCTGTCGATCTCCCTGCCCGGTCGCCGCCTGCGGCTGGTCGCCGCCAACGGTTACACTCCGGTGCTCGCGTTCCGCGTCGATCCGCAGCCAGCCAGGTTGGACCGGGGAGCCTTCGCCGATTCAGTCGCCCCATCCGGCGATGCGAGGCCGGCCAGCACCGAGCCGATGGTGCGGATCCGAGGCGGTGAACTCGAGATGCAGGGCCTGCACTGGGAACTCGTCGTGCCGCCCGAGACGCTGGGCGGCGAATGGTCGCTCTTCCAATTAACCGAAGCGCCCCAGTTGCGGCTGCAGGACTGCTCGATCACCATCCAGAACTCCTACGGTGGCCGCTTCGGCAACCTGGACGACGTGGCCTTCTTCGACTGCGTCGCCGCGCCGCGCGATGGGAAGCGGATTCGCGCGGATGCGGCGGCGCGCCCCGTCGTCGGGCTGGAACTGGTCAACTGCGTGCTGCGGGGCGAAGCGACCGGGTTGCTGATTCACGAAGCGACGCCGGTGCGACTGGAATGGAACAACGGGTTGCTGGTGACCAGCGAACGCCTGGCGCACCTGGGAGGCGACCGCGAACGGCCCATCGCCGGTGAACAGTTCGACCTGCGACTTCGCCATGTCACGGCCGTGGTCGACCAAGGCCTGCTCGAACTGGTCAATTCCACGGCCCACCCGTTCCTACTGCCCACCACGGTCGACTGCCAGCAATGTGTCCTGGTGACCCAGCGTTGGCACCCGCTCGTGCTGCAATCCGGTTCCGGCGCGGCGAGCGTTTTCCGGGACCAGTTGCGTTACCGGGGCCGCGGCAACGACTATTCTGGCATGGAGACGTTCTGGGAAGTGCGACCACGGGGCATGGCCGAAGTCGATTCGCTGGACTTCGAAGCCTGGCGGGCGCGGTGGAACGAGCCGCAGAGCCGCTGGCAGCAGGTGCAGTGGCGATTCCCGGTGGACAAGAACCGGCCGCTGCACGGCCACCGCTCCAACGACTACGCCCTGGCCAACCCGGATTCCGGCATGCCGTCGCCGGTCGACCGTGCTGCCCGCGGGCTCGTGGCGTCCGACCTGCCCCGACTCCCGGAACCGGAGACGGACATTCCTCGCCGCACGCGTCCCCGGTTCCAGTTCTGAACCCAGCCAGCGTTTCTTGAAGCGGCCGTGTTTCTTGAAGCGGCCGTCGGATCCAGAAGGGGAATGCCTGCGTACAGGGTGCGGATGGCGAGGTTTCCGAAAGGGGGGAATCCCCGGGTGGCTGGTTCGCTGACACCCGGTTGGCACCGTTGCTTGACAGGCGGGGGGCGAGGACGGTTTACTAAGTGGCGTAGCGGTTATCCAACCTGCCCACTGTCCGGACCGCCTCGTCCGCACCCGCGGACTCATCCCGGTCTACCCACCCGCTATGGACAGGAAATCCCGGTCGTCATCCAACCCATTCGCCTGGCCGATCCGATGCTTCGTGAATCGGTGACTGCCGGTTTGCCCCAAAGGAGAGTTCTTTCATGAAGCGTTTCGTCATCATGGCCGTCGCCTCCGTGTTCGTACTCGGAGGACTTCATTCCAGCGCCCTGGCCATCGCGCCGTTCAAGAAGGCCTTTCAGGACAAGTATGTGGAGGGCAGCGGGAGCGAGGAGTTCAAGGCCGCGTTCCAGAAGGCCAGCTGCAATGTGTGCCATGTGAAGGGCAAGAAGAAGGAAGAGCGAAACGAGTACGGCAAGGCGTTGGACGAACTGCTGGAGGGCAATTCGAACAAGCGGATCATGGAAGCCGAGAAGTCGGGCGGCGTCGCAGGCAAGGACGCGGAGACGAAGAAGGTGCTCGAGGAACTCGCCAAGGCCTTCGACAAGGTCGCCGAAATGAAGAGCCCCACGGGCGAAACCTATGGCGAACTGATCAAGGCCAACAAGCTGCCCATCGCCGAATAGACGCAGGCGGCCGCATCAAAAAGCGAAAACGTCTTGGATACCCCAGGCCGCATCAACTCCTGACGATGCGGCCGGAGCGCGGCCGTCCTCGGCCGCATCCAAGAGCGAAAACGTCTTGGAAACCCCAGGCCGCATCAACGCCTGACGGTGCGGCTGGAGCGCAGCCGTCCTCGGCCGCATCAAAAAGCGAAAACGTCTTGGAAACCCCAGGCCGTATCAACTCCTGACGGTGCGGCCGGAGCGCAGCCGTCCTCGGCCGCATCAAAAAGCGAAAACGTCTTGGAAACCTTAGGCCGTATCAACTCCTGACGGTGCGGCCGGGACGGCCGCGCTCCCTTATTCGGCGTCGATGCGATCGACTGCGGGCGGTGCTTCGTAGAGGCCCTGCTGGAAGGCCAGCACGAAGTCGGATGACGTGAAGTCGCCGTCGCCATCCCAGTCGCCCGATCCCCAGTGTGAATTGGAATCCAGCGCGTCCTCATACTGCGACAGTTGGAACAGATGCACGAGGTCGACCGAGTCAAAGACGCCGTCCATTGTGGCATCGCCGTAGATCCGCGGCAGAGGATCCACCGGGTCTTGGTTCACATCCACGCCGCATCCCAGAGCGTTGTAGCCCGCCAACTGGTCGGCCAGCGCATCCACCGCCGCCGCATTGCCTGCAGCGCGCGTCGTGTTGACCGCGTCGATCACCTGCTGCGTGGTCAGCGGATAGTCGAGGTCCGTGTGGGCCGAATTCAGCACGGCCGCCACGCCCTGCTGCAGTAGGCGATTCACGCCCTCCCCCTGCACGCGGAGCATCGGCAGCAGCGAGATGCCGTCACCGTTCGCGAAGATCGTCGAGAGGTTTTGCTCCGGACCGTATCCTGCGGGCCAGGCATCCGCCGCATGGCGTTCCGCGTCAAGTCGCCAGAAGTTCGCCGAACAACCGGCTCCCGGGGCCAGCACCGCAAGGGTGGCGATGTCCGAGTCGTCGACCGCTTGCACGAGCATACCCGGGTCGCGAGCTGGCGGATTCGCCAGGGCCGTGGCCAGGTTGCGAATGAAACCGCGTTCGGCATCGGCCTTGGTGACCACGTACGTGGCCGTCGCCAAGGTCGAAGCACCGGGGGCCAGCGTCGTGACGGGAATCACGAGGGAGCCCAGGCCTGGCAGCGAGTCCTCGATGCGGAGCGTATCCAGCGTCTGGTTGCCAACGTTGATCAGTTCGAACTGGTAGGTCAGCGTGTCGTTCATGCTGACGCCCACCTGTCCCACATCGTGCGTCAGCGTCACCGTCTTGTTCAGGACCAAACCGGGCATCGCGGGCACCAAGACCGTCACCGAGTCGGTATCGCTGGCCGAATTGCCCGCCAGCGACTGGGCCGTCACGCTCGCGGAGTTCAGAATCTGTCCGGCGTCCGCGTCGGCTTGGGTAACCACGTAGCGGGCGGAGTACATGGCCGTATGGCCGGGAGCAAGCGTCTCAATGCCGCTCGCCGCCCGCTCGACGATTGCCAGTGCATCGGTCACGACAACACTCGTCAGCGTGACGTCGCCCGAGTTGGTCACGCTCAGCGAATACTCCAGCGTGTCGCCGACGCTGATCGTCCCGGAGGCATCGGCGTCGATGGCGATGCCAACCCAGGTCTTCCGCAGATCCACGGACGGATGCTGTACCACGGGCACCAAGACG
>JBIIEC010000014.1:0-29292 GCA_044238045.1 Pirellulaceae bacterium
CTTCCCTCGGCCGTGACCGGCACGCCGCCCAAGGCCGTGGCCCGCACGATCGCCCGGTGGATGACGCTGCCACGGTCCAGATCCTCCGCCTTCAGGGTGTAGTGGACGGTGTGTGTCGTCGACGCCCCGGGAGCCAGCGAGTCGGCGTCTCCCACCAACGTCTCCTCGCCCTTGAGCGCATCGAGGACGGACAGGTTGAAGAGTCGCAACTGACTGGGGTTGGTCACTTTCACGGAGAACTGAACCGAGTCTCCCACACTCAGGTGGCCGCTGCCATCGGCGTCATCCACCAGTCCGGCGTACGTCTCCTCCAGTTCCACGAACGCCCGCGGCCGCACGTCGTGGAACCTTACGCGGAACGGGCCACCCGGATCCCGATCCAGCGTCACGATCGCGTTGCGCAACTCCACGCTAACTTCACCCATGCCGCCCGGCGCGACTCGATAGAGGCCCAGGGCACTGCTTCCCAGCAGGTAGATCCCCAGCACGCTGTCGTCGAACGTCAGCTTCGAAAAAACTCGCTCGGCCTTGTCCGCCTGGGCGTCGTTGTAGATTCCGTCGAGTGTCAGGTGGTAACCAGCCTCCAGAGCTTGTCCGAGCGCGTCCCGAGCGGCGCGGTCATCGAGGAAGAAGGAGTCCGCTCCGCCACCACCTTCATAGGTCAGGTTCCCCAGGAAGCGTTCCAGCGAACCAGCTTCCGTGCTGTCGGAGCCGAACTTCACGAGGTCGTTGCCGGGACCGCCCAGGACCCGAATCGCCTCCGCGACCAAGTGCCCTGCCAGGGTAATCGAGCTGTGCGGACGTACTCCCTCCGCCACTCCATGGCCCCCCTGCACCAGGATCTGACGTCCCTGCACCCGGCTGGACGCGGGCAGAGTCACATCCTGCTGGGCCTGCAGCGTGACATCACCGTGCAACGCCAGGACGCGAGCGTCCTCCAGCAGGATCAGGCTGTGCAGGCCGCCGGGCGGATCGAGGACGACGTCGCCCGAGGATGAAACCACTTGGTACACCTGCAGGTCACTGTCGACCGAATTGACATAGATGCTCTGAACGGCCGTGGCCGTCAGCGCACCCACGAGGGTCACGAGGACCGGACGGGCGCTGGAGCCAATGCCTCCCTGGCGACTCGTCAGGGCAAGATCGTTGCCAATCACGTTTGGCCTTCCATCCGCGACGCCGTTGAGGATCGAGCCGTCCGCGGCCAGACTCACGTTGCCGCTGGCCTGGATCTGCTCAAGGCTCAGGTCGCCGCCCGACGAATTCAAGAACACGTCGCCCGTGGCCAGGGCCCGCACCGGTCCCGAACTGGCGATCAGGAACGGCGTGGTCGCGGAACCGATGTCCCCACCGGCGGTGAGCCAGAAATCGGTGCCGCGGATGGGCAGGCTCGCTCCCGACGTCGACCGGAGCAGATCGCCATCGGCGAGCAGCAGGACCATCTCGGAGGACGAGGCCTGATCGATCACCAGATCCCCGGTGACCTCCGTGACCAGCAGTGCCCCCTGACGGGCTTCCGCCGCCAGCGTGCCGCCGGACACCAAGTCGGTGCGCACGGCGCGCGACAGGTAGACCATCACCCCCGTGGGCGTCACTCCCTCCGGCGGATCAAGGTAGTCGTACTCCACCGTTTCCCCGGTGGTCGCATCGATCCCCACCATCCGCAACTCTCCCGCCTGGCTGGCGACCGCGATCAACTCCTTCTCGTGTTCGCTCAGGTCGCCGGCATCCAGGCGCTCGAGGGGGATGAACGTCGGCGTTTCGTGCCGGCCGATACTGCCGGAGGATCGCAGCGTCACTCCCGCCCCTCGCACGTTCACGTCCGCCTCATCCGCGCTGGCGTTCTCGGCCTTCAACGCTTCCAGCGAAAGCATCGCCAACATGCTGCCCAGCGACTCGCTGTTGGCGGTCAACTGCGCTTCCGTCGAGGGAGGCGCCGAGTAGACGTAGGTGGAGTCGAAGGCGACGAACTGGGGCTGGCTGCTCCAATTCGGCCCGAACGCCAGGTCGTTCGCGAACGCCGTCACCGCGTTCTGCCAGGTCGTGTTGGCCCAACCCTGCACCTGCTGGTCGGTGGCGGTGTCCACGCCCAACACCTGGGCCGCCTGCGGCTCCAGGATCGCGATCGCGTCGGAGTCCACCACGAACACGCCGTCCTCGACCGTTCCGTAGGGCTCGAGATTCCAGTAGTCGAAATAAGATCGGTTGATCATGCCCTCGTAGGCAATGACCGTCGATGCCGCGGCCTCGCTGGACGAGCTCGTGAGCCGGGCAAGAATCTTGTCGCGATTGGATCGCGAGAGGGACGAGGAATTCAGGCCCGCGGCGTCGGGGACCAACCCGTTCTCGATGCTGCCTGCGAGCGTCTCGATTTGCACGGCACCCGACTGCGAGACGATGCGGCCGAGTCGCATGTCGCCGTGTGGCTGCACCAGATAGACATCCGTCCCCGCCTGCACGTTGATGACGCCTCCCAGTTCCGCGCCGGTCACCAGCGTCTCGGAATCGAGGCGGACCGCCAGCCGGTTGTCGGAGTTGCCCACGCCGCTGGTCGTGGTGATCGTGATGTTCTGGCCTTGCACCAGCGAAGCCGAATCCTGCGCGCGAATGGGACCGTCCGCGGAGAGCACCACATCGGCGATCGATTCCGTTTCGTACGCGAACAGGAACCGCGACACGAGCTGCTTGGAGAATGCCGCTCCGTTCGCCGCGGTGAAGCCTATCAGCGCCGTGTCGCTACCCAGTACTTCGGACAACTGCATCGCATGGTCCGCGCGGTAGGTGGCGCCGGTGGCCAGGTCAACCAGCGATTCGGTCAGAGTGCCGGTCGCGGCGTTGTAGAAGAGGTCCACCTGCACCGGGTGCCCGGCGGAGAAATCGACCAGCCCGGTCGCACTGTAAGGTCCGATCTGGCCGTTCGTGGCCACGGCCGATCCGCGCGGATAGTTGGCATTGCCCCCGAAGACATTGATCTCATACGCGGCCGACGGCCCCGGAATGCCCGCGTAGCCCAGCGAGTTGCCCTGGAACTGTCCGTCGATCACGCCCCCGATCGCTGTAAGGCCCTGGTTCTGGAACACCAGCGCCAGTCCATCCGCCGGATTGTCGGACCTCACCTGGTACACGAAGCCAACATAGAAATCACGGTCCACCGAAACCGGCTCCTTGTGCCAGGCGGCACTGGCCTGGTTGGGAACGCCGGAGGTGGGGATCGCCAGAAGGCTGTTGCCAAAGAGTTCCGGAACGACCGACTGGAAGCGGAAGTTCGTGATCGTCTGTGTCGAAGTGGCCGCCCCCGTGGCGCCGGTGAATCCCACATAGGCCTCATCACCCAGCAGACGCCCCAGGTCGACGTGCGTATAGGTGTGCACATACCGGTTCGCACCTTGGGTCAGCGTTTCCGTGAGTGTCTGGGCGAGCGCGTCGTACACCAGTTCCACATCCACCGGATCACCCGATGCGATGTCGACGGCGCCCGTGGGAAGGTACGTGCCCGCGTAGCCGCTTGTCACGAAATTCGTGCCGACTACGTGCCCACCATAGAGATTCATCTGGTAGGCCACGGTCTGGCCGGGAATACCCGTGTAGCCGAGGTTGCCACCGTTGCCGCCCACGACTGTCGTTCCTGCCTTCTGCAAAACGAAAGCCGCTCCGTCCGCTGCCCGGTTTCCACTGGCCTGGTACTGAAAGTTCACGACAAAACTCGAAGTCGATACCCGCTGGCCGTACCACGCCGCATTGGCCGCGAGCGGCTGGTCGTTGGTCAGCGTCAGCGTGCCGTTGCCAGGCGACAGCATCCCCGCGGTCGTGGTGGCAAAGCCCGAGAAGCCCGAGAGAAGTCCGTGGGGCGTGCCGGGCAGGACCGTCATCTGGAAATCGGTGACCGCCTGGATCGAGGTTGCTCCGCCGTACGATCCCGTGAAGCCGACGTAGAACGGCGTGTTGCCGAAGAGCGACGCCAGGTCCACATTCGTGTAGGTGCGGCTGAAACGGTCCACCGGTCCGCTGGAGGGAACCTCCGTCAGGTACTCCGTCAGCGTCAGCGCGCGAGGATCATAAAGCAGCCGTACCTGGATCGGATTGCCGGAGGCGATATTCACATCGCCAGTCGGCTGATAGCCGCCCACGGCGTTGGTCGTCACGAAGTTGGTTCCCACGCCATTGTTGGCGTAGAGATTCATTTCGTACGCAGCCGTGGTCCCGGTGATGCCCTTGTAGCCCAGGCTGCCGCCACTGCCGCCGATCGCCGCTGTGCCCTGCTGCTGGAAGACGAACGCGATTCCGTCCGCGGTCCGGTTGCCCGCGGCCTGGTAGGTAAACTGGATGTCGATTTGCGAGTCCGGATAGACCTTCTGGTCGAGCCACGCGGCGGAAACGCTGATGGCCGGGGACGCCGTCGGACTGGTCAGCGTGATCGTGCGCTGGTCCGCGCTGATCGCCGCCTGGACCGCCGTGAACTCCGTGAAGTTGGTCACGGGCGGGTCGTTCTCGACATCGCCACTCACCAGGCTCCATTCCGCTTCGCCCGCAGTGAACCCCGCGATCGTCACCGGGACTGCGCTGACGTTGTTGATGGTGAGCGGCCCTGGCGAATCGACATAGATACCACCGGGCGCCATCGCCGTCAGGCTGCCCAGCACGGATTGTACCGAGATCGGCAGGGTCGCCTGCCCCAGGGCCCCGCCGGCCGACTCCACGATCAGCTCCACATCGCCCTGCGCGACAATCGCTCCCCGCTGCGTCTGCCGGATGTTGCCTTCCGCTACCAGGCTGACACTGCCGGCGTTGCGAATCAGTCCGTCGATCACCAGATCCGAATTCGCGGCAATCGAGAAATCCCCGGGCCGCATGGACTCGAAGGAGATCGAAATCGGATTGTCCGCCTTGACGTACTGGTACACTGCCAGGTTGTAGCCCGTCGGATACTGGTAGACCCAGGGCGTGTTGTCGCCCATGCCCCACGGCGGCCCGCTGCCGTGCCAGTCGAACTCGTACTTCACCTGCACGTGGCCCGTTTCTTCCGCCGTCAGGTACTGCAGGAACCCATCGGTCCCCGGCAGCGTCACGCCAGCAGCGCTGGCCGTCGTCAAGCCGGACTGCGGCGTGACGGTGACGTTCAGGTCGGTCACGGTCTGAATCGAAGTCGCTCCGCCATACGCGCCGGTGAAGCCGATCTGGAGGGGCGATCCGCCGAACAGCGAGAGCAGGTTGACGTCCGCGTAGCTGCGGCTGAAACTGTGCGTCGGTCCCGTCTCGGGAACTTCGGTCAAGTACTCCGTGAACGTCAACGCCCGCGGATCGTACAGCAGGCGGACATGAATGGGGTTTCCTGACGCGATGTTGACACTGCCGGTCGACTGGTAAGTTCCTTCGCGGTTGGACGTCACGAAGTTGGTTCCGGTACCGTTCGGAGCGTACAGGTTCATCTCGTAAGCGGCGGTTGTGCCGGGAATGCCGACATACCCCAGGGCGCCACCGGTATTGCCCAGGGCCCCGATCCCTTGATTCTGGAACACGAAGGCGATCCCGTCCGCCGCCTTGTTGCCGGCTGCCTGGTACGTGAATTCGATGTCGAACATCGAGTCGGCGTAGACCATCGAGTTCAACCATGCGGCGGAAACACTGATCGCGGGGGAAACATCCGGATTGGTCAGCGTGACCGTCTGATTGTCCGCGCTGATCACGGCGTTGACGGTCTTGAAGTCCAAGAAGTCGGTGACCGGTTCGTCGACGATCGGCGTCAGGTTCCACAGGCCATCTCCAGCCCCCGTCCAGGCGACGGAACTGTAGCTGTCGCTCGTGTAGCCGGAACTGGTGAAGCCGAGTGTCCGCTTCACCGACATCCGGTACTGGTCGTACTGCAGCAGGCCCGTCGGCGGCGTGTAGGTCTGCACAAGGTCGTCGCTGGTCGTGGGCGTGCCGTAGTCGGTCGGACTCGTTCCCGACACCCGGTACACCTGGACCGGTTCGCCCGGCTGGTACTCATAACGCGTGGTCTGGTTCTGCAGCGTATCGCGGATCTCGACCGTGCCGGTCACTTCCACCGAGCCGGAGTCGATGCCCTCGATGACCAGCGGAATGCCGGTCGCGTTGACAATGCTGCCAACCCCGGGGCCTCCAATCATGTTGATGGACGCCTGGGCCATCGTCGAAATGACCTGCCCCGTGAGCAGCGCCGAGACATGGGCAGCCGTCGTCGCGATGGGATGCAGCGTGATCTGGTTGGCCGCGGCGTCGTAGGTCGCCGTGAACTCCGACGCCGCCGGCCCGAGGTCGATCGTGTAGACCGCGCTGGTACTCTTGCCCGCCTGGTAGTTGCCGCGGACCGTAGCCAGCGTCGATGCGAGCGACTCGGGGAACTCGATCTCGAAGTTGTTCGAGCTGCCGACATTCAGCGGCCCGTTGATGTCGATCGTCCGGGCAGTGATGGAGACCTGCGCCGCGGTCAAGCCACCGGTCAGTTTGCTGGTTACGGCGCTGAGCGGAGCCGAGGCGAAGATCGGCTGGTCCGGCAGCACATACGGAAGACCACCGTTGTCGGCGCCCGTGTCGTCGTGGAGATTGCCGAACTGGTAGAAGCTGTTTTGCAGGAAGCCGCCGCTGCCGCTGGTGGTGTCCGAAATGGCCCTGGAATGCGTATCGGTCGCATTCCAGGTGATGGAATTCTTCCGGCCCGTGTTCCAGTAGGGAATCGAGTTGCCGAAGGCGATCACCGAAGTCTCCTGGGCATGGTCGTTCTTCGACGGATTTTTAACCTTGGAGTAGCCGTCGAGGTACAGGACGTTCTGGGCGAAGGCGTCCAGGCTGTTGGTGGTACTCTTGAGCGTCCTGCTGCCCGGTCCGTTGGCTGCGGCGGTGGCGTTGTACAGGTAGTCGACCGCGGCGGTGGCCACCAGGTTGGGATCGATTCCCGTCGCCGTCCGTCCCGGCATGAACGCGCGGCCAGGATTGGCGTAGTTCGGGACATAGCTGCTGTTGGTGACGGAGGTGGACGACCACGGCTGCACGGTGGAGTCCCAGGCCGACTGGCTGTTGCCCGCGACGCCGAAGTAGTCGTCGGGCGTGTTGAGGATGAACGCCGAATTGGGCGAACTGATGGCGATGCTGACCGCGTTGATCGGCGCGATTTCCACCACGGCGCCCTTCGTGTTGCTCAGCGTCACACTGCCGATGGCGTTGCTGATCGGCCCGGACACCAGAATGGCGGGGCCCGAGGTCGTGCCCTGGCCAACCGCCGCGCCGTAGGTCTGCGCGACCACCACGGCCGCGGTGGACACGCCCGTCGCATTCGGCAGGACGGCCAGTGTGGCGGGTCGGGAGAGAGCCTGCCCGCTGTTCTTGTGCAGCACCACCTGGCCCACCGTCGGGCCGCCTCCCACCTCGATCCCCTCCAAGTTCAAGTAAGCCGCCGTGGGATTGTTGATCGTCACCAGGGGAACAGCCGCCTGCAGCGAACCACTTCCGGTAAGCGTATCGGCGATCACGACGACCTGCCCACCCACGGCCGACAGGTCGGCCAGCGTGATCTCCGTGACCGGAGAGGACGACACGGACGTCGCCATCAGAGCGGCCGTCGCGGGAGCCAGTCCCGAGAGATCGGGCAGGTAGCTGTCGCTGTAGGTCGCGGAGAACGGCGCGAAGGCATCTCCCGTGTCGGTGGTGTCCTCGATGGGTCCGTTCAGTCCATGGGAGCTGCCATTGACCGTCAACGTCGGTGCCGCGCCGTCCGCAGCCGCCGGGACGACTTCAATGTCCAGGTGCGCGAAGTTGCCGGCCCGGACCTTGCCGTTAATCGCCGCGTCGCTGGAGTTGTCCAAGGTTCCGGCTTGGCTGGTGATGTCGCCCAGCAGTCCATCCCATCGCGTCTGGATGTATTCGTAGCTGTCGTTGTTGCCCGGGTTGGCCACCAGGAACACATCGCCGCCACCGGCCGTACTCGACGAGGAGGCCAGCGACAGGCTGGCGCTGGCCTTCATGCTCGCGTCGCCGTTCGCCACCGGAATGACGATGAGGCCCTTGGAGGTGGACACGCTGAGTGCCATGACGCTCATGTAGGTCGTGGTGTTCGAGCGAGGATCGACGCCGGCTTGGAGCCTGACATCCCCCGCCGCCTCGATCTGGGTACCGGCCGCCACATCGACCGTCTGGTCGACCGTGAAATCGGCATGCGACTCGCTGCCGCCGCCCGACGCCAGTCCCCACATGGAGGACAACGCGACCGCGTTGGCCTGCGCGTTCACGACCGTTCCCACGCCGATGTCCCCGCCGCTGCGCAGGTTGACGTTCTGGCCGATGCGGACGGCCGCGTCGGGCGTCGCCGTGATGGTCGCATTCGTCTTGCTGCCGGCCACCAATCCGCCGGTATTGAGCGAGGCGATCTCCTCCATGGCCAGCTGCTGGGTGGCCACGACCACCAGATCGCCCTGCGACTGAATGGTCACGCCATCGTCCATCGAGACGTTGGATTTCGGCGCGAACGTCGAATCGATGCCGCCTCCATAAGCTCCAGCGGCCCCGCCCGCGCCCAGCCGCACCATGACTTCATCATGGTCATCGCTCCCGGCAACCCGCCGCAATTCCAACTCCGACAGCACACTCACGCCGCCATAGATGGCCTTCAATTGGGTACCGGAGTTCAAATCCAAGGTCGCGGTCGGGTTCGCCGTGTGCTCGATGACCGCGCCGCTGAATCCCACGAACGCGGCCATGATGGAGTCGGCGTATGCGTCGTAGTCCATCTGCGACTGGCTGCTCAGCGTGATGTCGGCTGCCGTGATCGCGCTGTCGCCAACGGAGAGCGTGACCTTCGGGCTGGTCTCCATCGTCACCAGCGACGCCTCGCCCGTGACGCCGCCGCCCGATCCGGCGATGGCGCGAGCTTCGTTGGAGCCGTCCGCCGTGGCACTTACGACCAGTCGCCCTTCGATGTCCAGGTCCAGCGCATCGATCGAGACGGCGATGGTGGGCGTATAGTAGGAGTCGGAAACGTAGCCGCCTCCCGCCAAGCCGGCGATGCTGAGGGCCCCGTTGTCCTCCGACAGCGCGGTCGTCGCGCACTCGGCTGAGATCACTGCGTTGCCCGCCAGGTTGGCCGTGCTGCCGGCATCGCCGGACAAGCGGGCCTCGACCGTCTCCCCGTAGTTCAGCGTGTGCTTCTCGCCCGTCCCCACCAGACCGCCAATCGTCACGACGTAGCCCGTCGTCTCCAGCGTGTGCTTGGCGAGCGCCTGCAGCGACAGCGAGCCGACCTGCAGCGATTGAATCTCTTCGATGACGGCCGTCGTGCTTCCATCGCGTCGAAGATCGGAGACGAATCCGCCCACCGAGCCCAAGCCGCCCGCTCCGCCGCTGATGTTGGCGGTCAGCGACTGCTGACCCGTGGCCTCCACCACCAACTCCCCGGGCTCGCCCGTCGCGGGCCGCGTGTCGATGGAACTGCCGTTGGTGACCAACGCTTGGAACGTCGAAGTGTCCGTGATGTTCGCGTTACCACCCGCGATGCCGAGACCAAGGGTGATCGCCAGCGAGGTGGGCACCGACAGCACATCCACGGTGTTTCGTCCCTCGGCCGTGATCGCGACATCGCCTCCCGAAGTCAGGATGGTGCTGCCGTCAACGACCGCCTGCACGACGTCCGAGACCTCGACCTCGGCGAGCGACACGCCAATCGATCCACCGTACCAACTAAACACGAAAGCGCCGGACCCCACCGTCGCGTTCCATTCCGCTTCGTCGACCGCCGACACCGTCACTGCCGCCTCGCCCGGCGTGTCCGCGGTGGTGGTCAGCGTGGTTCCGCTTCCCAGCCGCGCCGTGACCCGGTTGCCTGCGATGATAGTGGACTCCGCACCCGATCCGGAAAGCGCCACGCTCTGCGAGCTCACCGCGACCGTCACGGCGACCGCCGTCACCAGTGTCTCCACCACCTGGGCGTTCACCGCCTGCACCAGCACGGCTTCTTCGGCGTAGACGAAGGTCGGCACGCCCCCGTCCGCATCGGATCCGATCTGCGCGGTCACCGTATTGGCCACCGTGGCATTGGCCCACACGGCACTCGGAGCGAGGCCGACCGTCACTCCCGCGCCCACCTGCACGGAGAGGCTGCCGGCGCCTCCATGAAGCGTCTGCCGCGACTCATCGACCGCCGACACCGTCACTTCGCCGCCACTCACGGTCCAGCCGCCCATCAGCGAAGCCGTCACCTGGTCGGTCACCGACAGCAGCATCGTGGCTCCGGAAAGCGACGCCCCGAAACTCAGTCCCGCCGCATACCCCACATCGACGGCCACGCCAAACGACATCATGTCGACCACCGTCGACAGCGTCGACAACACCTCCAACTGCTCTACTGCAAACGTCGGCTCTTGGCCCTTCGCAGCGTCGGCGACGACTTCCGCACGAATCTGGCTTGTGGAGGTCCAGCCGTTCCAGGCGCCGCCGATGGCCACGCCGACCGACGTCGCCGTCTCGGGCGCTCCCTGCTGCGCGAGCGTCGCGCCGCCCGCGTCCAGTTCCGAGTCGAAGCTCTCCTCGGCCTCCACCCGCAACTGGTTCGCAAAGATCGACGTGCCCTGCTCCTCCGCGGACACCGCCACGGAGGCCAGGGTGCTCACCGCCAGCGTCGTCTCGACCACCGCGCCGACCACCGTCACGCCCACCGAAACGGCACCGTGCTCGCCCTGCGCGCTGCCGGCGATCGCCAGCGCGAAGAAGCTGTTCGAGTCCGCGTCGGTCTGGGATGGAACGTTCGGGTTTCCGGCCAGCTCCTCCGTCCAGCGGCCCGAGTACGCGCGCACTTCGACAGCGCCCGCGTTCCACTCGACCTCGGAGTCCTCGATCCGCGCGACGGTCTGCGCCGGGTTATCGCCATCCGATTCCACCTTCGTGATCACCACCGCGGCCCCGACGCCGACGCCGATCGCCGAAGCATCCTTGATCTCCAGGATTTTGCCCCACTGGATCGATACGTACCCGGAAACGGCCGTCAACACGGGCACCAGCGTCGCGGCCACCTCCAGATCTTCACCGGCCTCCTCGCTCTCGTTCCTGATCTCGCTGCCGGACACGATCGCTTGCGTGCTGGGACGCATCACGGTGGTCGCGAACATCCCGCCGATGACCACGCTCGTCCCGGACGCGACGGAGAGATCGGTGCCGGCGGTGAGCACGAAGGACCGCGTGAAGTCGTCCGCAACCACTTCGCAGGCCCCCTCCTCGACCTCGACACTGCTGTCCACGATCGTCGACAGCGTATCGTTCGTCAGCTCGTTCACGGCCGCGCTGGCGCCGACACCCACCATCGTCTTGGGCTCGAAGCCCTGCCCCCCGCCCACGCTCCGACGATCCCAGGCGACGGTGACCATGCCCGCCGCCGACCAGACTTCATCCGCCGAGACGGCTTCGACAACCGTTTCCCCCAGCAGCGTGGCGGTGACGCTTTCGAGGATCGCGTGCGTGATGTTCGTAATCTTGTTGACGGCGACCGAGCCGGCGACGTTCACGTCGATTCCCGTCACCACGGCGACCTGCATGCCGCCCGAGAAGGACCCGGCCAGCTTTTTATTCTCCGCCACGACCGCCACTTCGAAGTTCGCCAGCGTGACGTTTGCCACGCGCGATTCGACCGTCGAATCGTGTACGATCGTCGCCGCCGAACCGGACGCGCCGACCGTCGTGCCGCCATCGCCACTTTCCAGCACCAGCGAAGCGCTTCCCGAGGCGGCGTGCGTGCCGGTCTTGTTTTCGCTGACGACACGGAGCTCCTTCAGTGGTCCGCCGGTGGCACCGCTGAGCGTTCCCTCGTCGACCAGCCACGCGTTGACGTGGTCACTGAGGAACGCGCCGGAAAAGTCGCCCGAAGCGTCCAGGCCCCAGTGCCCTTCCATGGACGACGCGGCGTTCTCGGCGCCCACGCCGGGCATTTCGCCGAGGCCCTCGGCGCGCTTCGTATGGTTCGGCGCGTACGCCCCCACCAGCGATGCCGGCACGACGATACCGTCCGCCGTGGCCTCGATGCTGACGTTGCCCAGGAAGTTGAAGACCGACTGGCTGACCGGGCTGTCGGCCAAGTTGCCGGTTCCGATGCCGGCCAGCAGGTCGCGGCCCAGTTCCACGACGGCTCCGCTGAGTCCAATGCCGCGGGGGGCACCCGACAACAGTGACCCGGAGACCAGCCAGATGCGACGGTCGTCGGCCGCCTTGACTTCGACATCGCCATTCGTGTTCGCCCGCCCCCGCAGCAGCAGCGGTCGATTGGCGGCCGACAGGATCGCGTGCGTCACTTGCCTGCGCGACTTGGGGTCGTCCGTGCCCATGCCCAGATAGGCGAAGCTGCCCTCCAACCCGAACCCCGCGGCGGCCGCTCCCGCTTCGGCAACCAGGAAGGTTGCCACATCCGTGTTCGCCTCCACCCACAGCCCTTTCGGGAAGTAGGGATCATCGGCGCCCCAGCCCGATCCGAAATTCACGTTGGTCGTTGAACCCGGGGCGGCCGGAGCGGCCGTGAAGCCCACGGCGGCGACTTCGCCACCCAGCAGCGCCCGTGTGCTGTTCTCCAGGTTCATCCAGAAGACGGATCCGCCCGTCGCATTGGCCGTGCCGCCTCCATTCATCCTGAACAGTTCGCCGATGCCGCCATGGATGGCATGGAGGACCCCAGGAACGCTCAAGTGCGGCAGCACGGACCCGGCCAGCCCGGTCTGCGTCATCAGGGTTTCGGCGAGCAGCGTCACACCCTGCACCAGTTTGGCGGGAACCGTGGGGTCTTGATTGATCTGCGCGCCGTCGGCAATCTGCGCGAGGTTCGTGTTCTTGACGTCGACGACGGAGATACTGCCGGTGATGGCCCAGTCCATCAACCGCTTGTCCTGCTCCCCGTGTCCGGATTTCGCGGCGGTACCGGCGTTCGAGACATAGTTGAACAGCCACTCCCCGACGCCGAGACCATGCTTCAGGAACAGGTTTCGGAAGATCTTGAAGGAGGTGAACGTGTTCTTCCAAACCTCCTGTTTCCTGGTCGTCTCCTTCTCCGGCCACGTCGGATCGCTTTCGTCCGACAGCAACTTCGAGAGGAACTGCGTCTCACGCATGACAAAGGGATACTCGATGGCCGAATCCACCCGCACGCCGCTGCCGCTCGACACTTGGGCGTTCGGGGCAATTAACGACTGGGACGTATTGTCGAGCAGGACGAGATTCAGGCCCAACGCCACTGCCTTGTCCGACCCCTTGGTGCCGTCGTCCAGGTTGGCCTTGGGTTTCGTGATCGTGGCCGCGGACATGCCATGCGCCATCTCTTCGAGTTTGCTGCGGACCATGACGGAGGCCGAAGCGCGGATCCTGGCTGTGCCGGCCACGAACACGCCAATGTCGTTCTTGACCTTCACGACCGCCGGCGAGGCCGCGATGTCCGTCAGGTTCTGCCGATTCCCGCCCGCTCCCGGATCGTGCTCCAGACGCGATCCGAGCGAACCGCCACCCAGGAGCGAACCGCCGTTCGCGATCACGCTCTCGGAACCGACCACGCTGGCCAAATCGCTCGATACCTCATCGACATGCACGTCGGGCATGGGATCCTTGTGGCCATCCGCGTGCTTGCCCGACGGCAGCGGCATCCTCGCCGTATGGATGTGCGATGTGTCCGACGAGTTCAGGATGGCGATGAGGACAACGCCCTGTCCGCTGCTGAGGGTCAGCGACAGCTTGCATTCGGCGCTGATCATGGCCCCGGAGGATGCTTCCAGCGGCACGAACGCTTGCAGATCCACCAGGGCCGGAGGATCGAGCGCTGCGTCGGCCTGCGATGCGGAAACCGTGACGAGGGCATATTGGGGAATCAGCTGGTCGGCCGAAGCCAGATAGTAGGTCTGGCCGTCGATCAGTCCCATCGGGGCCTGGCCCCAACTGTCATGGAACACCAGCGCCTCGCCCGGCTGCAGCGTCATGAAGCCGGCCGTGACCATCCAGGGGCTCTCCGCCGTACCCTCCCCCGTCACGCTGGCCTGAACTCCAGGCAGTGCGTTCAGCGCGTCGACCAGTTCACCGCGTTCCGCATCCAACGGAATGCGATCTGTCCGCAACGTCTGGCCGCCCGCCTCCAACTCCAATACGAAGACTCCTCCCAACGCCTCGACGCGCACAGCACTCAGCTCGGGCGTCTGCTGCTTGAACAACGGGCGTTGCGTGCCACCATTCATCAGCTGGCTGCTGTCCGAAGTGATCGCATCAAAGGCCAGGCCGAGAATCGTCCAGGGGTCCGTGTAGACGCCCGTCCCGTACACCTGCACCGACACGTTCGTCAATGCGTTGAGGGCGGATTCCACTTCCGTCGCCGTGGCATTCCACGCCAACGGCGCGGTCCCATACGAGACGCCGTCCTGCGTCACGATAAACGTGAACGTCCCCGAGTCGGCGGACGAAAAGTACTGGATCGATCCGACCGGCACCACGGACACGGAGGTCGTTCCCTGGATCAGTTCGCTGCCATCCACCGCCGTGACGATCGCATCTTCCACCAGATCCAGTTCAATCTGGCCATTCTCGGGCAACACGCCCGTGATCGGATACGTCGTCCCGTCGGCCGTCGTCATGGTGGCCGTGAGCGAGTAGGAGACGGCGGGGGTCGCGGAGTCCGCCGATTCGCTCAAGGTCAACACATACTCGGGCGTCTCGGGGACCAAGTCCGGATTCACCTGGTTCCACGCGTAGTAGACCTGGCCATCCGTCAGGCCGCCCACGGGCTTGCCCGGCACCCCCTGGTAGATGACCGCCGCGCCGTCGAGCAGGCTCGGGTTGTCGTCGAAAACCAGCTGGCCTTCGCCCTGGAACGCCCCAATCTCCAGCTGATACTTGCTCGCCATCACCCACGGACTGCCTGTCGTCCCATCGCCGCTCACCGTGGGCACCAGGCCCGCGATGGCGCTCAGCGCCTGCTCGATGGTCGCCGCCGACGCGTCATGGGCGAACGGCCCCGTCGTCACGGTGCCGGAGGGCGCCGAGACGGTCAGCGTGAAGGTGCCCGCCTTCGCCTCGGACCAGATACGGTAGGAACCATCGGCGCTGGTTTCCACCTGCAACGCCTCGCCGCCGTTGAAAGCACTCGTCGCCGAAGCGATGAACGCCTGGTTGGCCACCGTCAGCAGTTCCGGCACGGCCTCCTGCATCGCCGGGTTCGACGCCGCCGCCTGCTCAGGCGTCGCCGCCAAGCGGATGATGCCCGGAGTCAGCGGATCCACGATCGCATAGTAGGTCTGCGCCTCGCCCAGGTTCGACACATCGTTGATGAGGCCGCCATGGAAGGTCAGCGGGTCGCCATTCGCGATCGGCAGTTCCGGCACGACTGGCGGTGCGCCTGTGTCGTCCGTCGGCGGCGGATAGAGCCAGAACTCACCGCTCTCCACGTCCGCCGAATAGACGCTGTATGCGCGCCGCTGGCTGTCCTCGAAGCGGGAGTAGGCGTTGAGCGGCACGACATGGCCATTCTGGTCCAGCAACTGAATGGCCAGCGGAAATAGTTCGGGCTCCAGCGAGTCGATGACCTGGACCCGGTAGTTCCCGACCAGCGGCCCCGCAAGGTTGCCCAGCGCGTCGTTGTAACCGAGGAACCGCCCCGCCACCGGCGTGAACGAGACGGTATCGCCGGTCTTGAAGAGTGGCGAGTCCGACCCCGGCGCCGTGGTGTAACTGAACATCAGCGAGTCGGACTGTTCCGCATCGACCAGCGTCACCGGCACCGAGATGGCCGACGCGGGGTCCGCTGGATTCGTCCGCAGCGTCGGATAACCAGGCCCGAAACTCACGGCCCGCGATGCCTGCGCATCGGCGGGAGTCAGGGCCAGCTGCAACTGGTTGTCCTTCAACGATACCAACGACGACCAGTCGTCGACGACAGGATTCACGTTCGTGATCGCGTAGTACGACTGCCCCGGAACAAGGCCGGGAATGGTGCCGATGCCATCGTCGCTGGAGAAGAACAGTCGATCCCCCGTCTTGAACGGCACGGGCTCCGCAAAGCTCAGGACGTTCTCCGCAAAATCGACCACGAAGGCGGGATTAAAGGAAAGGTCAGGCGACTGAATCTCGTCTCCCGCGAACCCCGAGGAGATCGAGCCCGCGGCCGTGACCTTCACGACCGCATTCGATTCCACATAGGCTCCCGCCAGCCCCACCGTCCCATCGCGGAAGGCTACCGATGCCACCTTGGCCTTGTTCTTGTCGACGGCAATGGCCAGCACCTGCACCTTGCCCGCGATCGATTCCAGACTGCTGTTCTCCAACAGGTCCACCGTCGAAACCGTATTGAGCTGCGTGAAGCCCAAGCCCAAGTTCAGGTTCTTCTTGGTCGTCTGGATATTCTTGCTCTGCTTCGTCCCCACGCGCAGGCTCACGACGTTGGCCACCAGCGACTTGACGAGGATGCCTGACGCCGACTCAATCGAAGCCTGGGACGGAACGGTCACCGTGGCCGCCGTATCGGTGTAGATGTAGCCTCCCGCGACATGCATGGAGGCATCGGTGTTGTACTTCCACATCGCCTTGCCGAGGGCGATCGACTGGGCGTAGCTCTGCACCCAAGTCCCGAAACCCTCCATCGTGTCATCGGACGGCGACTCGTCGTCTTCCGTGAACTCCCCCGTGCTGGTGATCGTGGCGCCCAGGTGGATGTTCGCCGTGGGCTTCCAGACCTGCACGACACCGGGCATCCCGAAAAGCGCAGGGAACTTGTTGCCAAAGGCGTTGATGAGGTGGGGCAGCGCCTCCCCGAGGACCAGTTGCAAGTAGTCGGAAGCGCTACCCAGCGGCGGATAGGGGTTTCCCGACGTGGCCGTCACTCGCACCGTCCCGCCTTCGATGTCGACGCCCGTATCAATCGAAATGTCCGTCTTGAGGCCATCCGTCAGGGCGGCCACCACGTTCTCGATCTGATTGAACAGGCTTAGGTCAAAACGCATCACGGTGTTCTGCGCCGTGATGGCGATCGCTCCGTCCGCCTCGGGCTCCTCATCGCCCCCCGCACCCACTGCGCTGATGCGCGTGCCGGTCGCGATCTGGATGTGCGGCGCCTGCACCGTGATGTCCCCTGCTTCCACGGCCAGCCCAATGCATTGCCCCGTCGCGTCCAGGGCCGCACAGTTGCTGTCGATCGTCACGTCCTGCTGGATCGTGACCGAGCCGCCGCGCGTGGCCAGCGTACCTCTGTCGAACACATCCCTGACCTGTTGGCCATCCAGCAGGATGGCTCCACCGCTGGTGGCGAGCAGCACGCCGCTGTTGATCGTGATGCTCGGCGCCTGGATCGTGATCGAGCCGGCCGGCGTCACCCCATCCGGCCCCACCCGGATCGACGTGCCGCTGGCAATGACCACCTCGCTATCGTCCTTGATCGAGTAGCCGCCATCCTTCCAGTAACTGGCCAGGTTCTCCTGCGACACCGTGGCCAACTGCAGACGCGATTCGAGCGTCTCCATGGTGCGCGCCGCGGGAAAGGAGGAAGGCGAAGTCAGGAACCGTGGTCGCGAAGCATTCCCGAACGCTGCCTCGACGCCGTGCCATAGGGAGCCCAGCCAGGAAGCCCGGCGCGCGTGCGGACGGCGTGAAACGAATTGACGATAGCCCAGCATGCTTCACCCCCTCGACCGCGTGATCCGACCCATCGCCCGCCCCAGGTGCGAAATATCCCGGGGGGCCTGCTGCACACGTCGCCCAATCCGACGACAGGCCATTGAAGTAGGACGAACAACCTGATTCCTGTCAAGGAAGACGGTCAGAAGAACACGTCTCGACGCGTGTTGCGATAACGGGACTTCAGACAGGAACAGCGCCGCTGTGGAGATGCTAAGAAAACCGACACGTTTCGTGGGCGGCGGCAGCGGTGGCTCTGTTGGCGGCCAGCATCGGGGCCTGCGGCGATATCAGAGGGGTTGCCGGGAGAGCCGCCATTTAAAACGCGAGGGCGGCCGGGACGGGGGCCGGTCTGAATGCTAGTGCGGCCGGGACGGGGGCCGGCCTGAATGCCGATGCGGCCGGGACGGCCGCGCTCCAGCAAGGGGTTAGGTGAGAGGTTCTGCGGTGATCCACACCTCCAGCGTCAGCGACTGGCCGGGGTCCAGCGTCCGCAAGCCCGCGTCGATGCCTTGCGGTTCGAGACGGAATGCGTCGGGCACGCACGTCAGCGGTTCCATGCACACCGAGTCGCGCGAGCCCGGCGTGTAGACCACGCACTCGCGAAACGCCTCGCCGAACTGCTGCACCACACGTACGCCTCCGCGCAGGTCTTCGACGATCGAACGAATCTGTCCGTCGTGGCTCACCAGTCCCGTAAACACATTGTCGAACTTCGCCTCCGAGAACGGCAGCCCGGCCTGGAAACGCGACGCTTCAGGGAGGTCCAGCAGCCGGCCCGTCGGCGTGAGGTTCTCCAACTCCCAACTCCGCCGCACAGGCACCACCAGACGACAGTCGTCCGCCACCCCCTCCGACGTCGGCGGGATGCGGAAGTAGGGATGCGTGCCGAAACCAAACGGCAACACCTCGTCACCCGGGTTGTGCAGCTCGTAGCTGCCGACCAGCGAAGAGCCTTCCAGACGATAGGTCGCCGTAATGCGGAAATCGCTCGGCCAGCGAGCCAGCAGCGAGGGATCGTCGACCGACGCCTGGAATTCGCCCGTCACCTGCCGTTCACTTTGAGCGACGACGCGCCACGGTCGGTTGTAGACGAAGCCGTGGATGGCGTTGCCGCGCCCATCGCCTTCTTCCAGCGGATAGGCACGCCCCTGCCACAGCAACTCCGTGCCCCGGATGCGACACGGAAACGGAAACAGAATCGGAATGCCGCCCCCGGACGGCCGATGCGTGCCCGTCTCATGCCCCTCCGCCGCCCACACCGGCCGCACCTTCCGGCCCGCCACCAGCGTCTCGAACTCAAAGCAGTTGAACCCCTGCGACACCAGCACTCGCGCCCGCGAGCCCTGCGCAGCATCGTGCAGCGTGACGATCTGAGGATTTCCCATCGCGGTTTCCATCTTTCGTGGAGGCAGGCTCGGAAATGGCATTCAACTTCAGCTCGGCATACGGCCTGTGCCGACTACGACCAGCTTCAGCTCGGCGCGTGGCGTGTGCCAGCTACCTGTTCAGCGTGCGGCGGACCAGGTCCAGGGCCTGCTTGGCCGCGCGCGGCAGACGCACTTCCGGGTGCGCCAAGTAACCGTGGCGTTCGCACAGCCTATCGTCTCGGCCCGCCAGCGCGAACACGACTTGCGGATCCGGGACCGTCGGATCCGGACCAGGGCCGATCGCCAGCCCCCAGTCGCTGCCCGCCTGCTGCCGCACTCGTTCGGCCATCCACAACACCCGCGACTCCTCGTTCCCGTGATCTCCCGCTGCCGCGTTCTCGTCGCCCAGCCATGCGGCCAGCTGACGCTCGTCGTTCAGCACCAGCCCGCCAACCAAAGGTGACCCGGCCTCGCTGGCCGCGTCCGCGCACTCGCGGGCCCACGCCTGCTGCAACCAGCGGTTGACCAGTCCCTGAGTCGCCCACTCACAGACGGCCAGAGTCTGCCCCGCACGCCGCAGGGCGCGCAGTACGGCATGTTCCAGTTCGTCATCTTCTTCGCCGAATACCAGCGGCCCAAGGCACTCGTGGATCGTCTCGATCGTCGGCTGCATCGCCGCGCGACAGGCTTCCTCGTCCAAGCCGCCGGCCGTGATTCGCAGCGTGATGGTCGCCTGGTGGACGGTGATCCCCACGCGCGGCTCGCGGTCCCGTCGGATCAGGTCCGGCAACATGCTCTCCAGATGACTCTCGCCCACACCAAAGCACTTCACGCGATGGTGTCGCAGCAGACGCGACTCCGGCAGCATCCCCAGCACGGCCGGTTGCACCGTCTCGTTCCACATCTCGATCATCTCCGCCGGCACGCCCGGCAGCGCGAAGAGCCGCGTGGAACCGTGCGGCGCGGGAGCTTCGAGGTCGATGCCGGGAGCCGTCCCATGCGGATTGGGGATGATGCGGCTGCCCTGCGGGAACATCGCCTGGATCCGGTTGCGTTCCGGCATGGTGCGTCCGCGACCGAGGAACATCTGCTCGACGTGCGCCAGGGCGTCCGGACGCAACTCCAACTCGCGGCCTGTCGCCGCCGCCAGCGCGTCGCGCGTGAGGTCGTCGGCCGTCGGGCCCAGGCCCCCCGTCACGATCACCAGGTGCGCGCGGCCGATGGCAGCTTGAAATGCTTGCACCAGGTCCGACAGCTCATCCGCCACCGTTGTATGGAACCGCACGGGAATCCCGCAGTCCCCCAGGCGCTGGCTGAGCCACTGGGTGTTGGTGTCCAGCCGCTGGCCACTGGTCAATTCGTCGCCGATCGACATCACTTCTGCATGCATCTCGAAAATCCTGGCTGTTGAAATGGCCGACGTCCTCGGACGGGTTGCCGGGCTTTCCCGGCAAGGGCGTCTCGTTCGCGGCGTACTGCCTGCAGGGCCCCCGGCCTCATCTGCATTGACAGCTTGCGCAAGTTGAACCTATTATCGTCGTCTTGGAGGCGCCGGGCGAAGACGGGCGCCGGGAAAAAACGCCGCGCCATGGGATTGGTTGATGACCGCTTTTCGGGGCTTTGAGCATGTTGTCCGGGAGCAGCAGTCGCTGGCTCCCTACACCTGGTTCCGGCTGGGCGGGCAGGCGGAGTATTTCGCCGAGCCGACGAGCAGCGACGAGTTGCAGCAGTTGGTGCGGCACTGCGCCCAGCACGACCTGCCCGTACGACTGCTGGGCGGCGGCTCACGCATCCTCGTTCCCGACACGGGCGTCAAGGGCCTGGTGATCCATCTGGGGGCTCCCGCCTTCGGCGAAATCACCGTCCAGGGCTCGTCGATCCGCGCCGGAGGCGGCGCGAAGCTCGGGCTGCTCGTCTCCACCTCCGTCCGGGAAGGCCTGGGAGGCATCGAGTCGTTGGTCGGCATCCCCGGCACGGTGGCCGGCGCACTCCGCGGCAACGCCTCCAGCTCCGGCGCATCCATCGGCCAGTGGACGTCCGCCGCGACCGTCATGACGCGACAAGGCGAGATCCTTGTCCGCCGTCGCGACCAGCTGCGTTTCTCGTCCGGCGAAAGCAGCCTCGACGAAACGGTCCTGCTCGACGCCACCCTGGAACTCGAACCGGCCGATGTGACCGAACTGACCCGCCGCATGCAGAAGGCGTGGATCCTGAAACGCACCAGCCAGCCCTCCGGCGCGCTGGGAACGGGACGCATCTTCAAGGATCCCCAGGGCGTCGATGCGGCTGAACTGATCGAAAACGCCGGCCTGCGCGGCCACCAGATCGGCTCCGCACGCATCGCCGACAGCTCCGCCAACTTCATCGAAGTCCAGGCGGGCGCCACCAGCGACGACGTCAAGCAGCTGATCCGCCTCGCGCAGGAACGCGTCGCCGGGGCACTCGGCGTACACCTCGAATGCGAACTGGAAATCTGGTAACAGGCTGCACGCGGCTGCGACCCGAAAGACCGCCCGCAGTTTACTCCGTCCCATCAACCGCGAACCCTTCCGGCGAATATCGAACTGCGAACCATTACGCCGCAGCAACGCACATGGAGGTGCCGCGCATGCCCGAAGCTCGGCAAGAAAATCGTTACCTGACCGCCCTGCTCGGTCGCCTGGTCGAACCCCTGCAAGGCAAGGCCTGGTGGTCGGCCGCCACGCTCGTCTTCTGCGGACTCGTCAGCGTCGTGACGTACCACCTCTGGAGCCGCCATGGCGATCGAGTTGTCGCGCAGGACCGCTACCGCCTGAATCCCGAACGCCTGCGGGTGACGCCGCAGCCGGAATGGATTCGCGGCAGTGTCCTCGAAAACGCCGTCACCCACGGCAGGCTCAACCAGGCCAACCTGCTGGACAAGACGCTGGTGCTGCAAGTGAAGCAGGCGTTCGGCGTGCAGCCTTGGGTCAAACGCGTGACCCGCATCAACAAGCAGTTCCCGTCGACGGTGGAAGTGGACCTCGAGTACCGTCGGCCCGTGGCCATGGTCGAAGTGCCCGCTGGTATGTTCCCGCCGCACAACTACGCGGGCATCGTGCCGATCGACGAAGAAGGCTACCTGCTGCCCACGGACCAGTGGAAGGAACAGACGCAGGGCGAAGCCCAGCAGTTTCCCAAGATCGCCGGCGTCGACACGTCCCCCGCCGGCCCGCCCGGCAACCCCTGGGGCGATGCCCGCGTCGCCGACGCGGCCCGCATCGTCCTCCTGCTGGAACCCTTGTGGAAAGCGCTCGACCTCTACCAGGTCGAAGTGCCTCCGCGCACCGCCTCCGCCGATGGCGATACGCCCGAAGATTATGTGCTGATCACCCAGAAACGACGCCGCTTCAACTGGCAGTCGCCTCCCGGCAAGGAACGCTCGGGCGAACACTCGGCCCGCGAAAAGATCGACGCCCTGCGGCAGATCATCGAAAACCGCGGCACGCTCGACGACTGGCAGCAGACCGACAACGCCAAAGTCTCCGACCTGATCCAGCAGACCAAACGCCGCTAGGGATCTCGACGCGCGTCTACCCTGCCTGCCACGAAAGCCCGCTAACGACCCAACCAAAGCGACCCAAACCACCCACCCACCCCAGACCACCTTTAGTGGCATCCAAGGCAGGCGCTCGAGCAGCCCGACCGTTGCTGTCGGTGCTTGCGGAGCATTCAGGCGAGTGTTATCTTGCGGTTCAAAAGGGGCGCGCTTCGCGAGGCTGTACTCGCGGCCCCCAGCCGCAAAGGAATGTGACATGTTGGTTCTAGGCCGTAAGGTGGGCGAGAGGATTCTGGTCGGCGACCAGGTCCGAATCACCGTCGTCCGCGTCACCAACGGTGGCGTGCGCCTCGGCATCGAGGCTCCGGAAGGCACGACGGTCGTGCGGGAAGAGTTGGTACTGGGGAAAGACACGGCAGCAGTCGCCGCCCTGCAGGAGGGCCCAGCCCACAGCAGTCCAGCCCACGAAAACTCCGCAGCCGAGCCGTCCACATCTGGTAAGCCAACGCGAGACCACGGACTCCGCCAAACCGGCGACGGCCCCTCGGGCGACTAAGTCGCTATCTCGAAGCGTCTGCTGTTTCTCTCGGTCCCAGCGGAGCGGTTCGCGCCGCGCTGAAGCGTCTCGCGAACGACTGACCTTGGCAATGTCCGGCTCCTTATACCGGGCGAATGCAGCTTGCCGCCGGTGGCTACTGCTTCCCTGCCGGTGGCGTGTCCGGAATCGTGTGCGGCTCCCGGTCTTCCAGCGGTCCTTCCAAGACCAGATAGCTCAGCAAGTCCACCAGTTCCTGTTCGCCCAGTTGCTTCTCCCAGCCTTCGGGCATGAGTGAGAGGGGGCTGACGACCAGTTCTTCGATCTGGTTGCGGGCGACGGTTTCGACCTTGCCGCCCTGCACTTTCAGGACGACCCGTTCGGGCGTCTGCTCGACGAGCAGTCCGCTGAGGCTGCGACCATCGCGTGTCACTACGTTGTGCGCCTGGTACGCTTCGCCGATGACCAGATTGGGATCAAAGACGTTGGATAGCAGTTGATCGAACGACGCGCGACCGTTGCGTGTGATCTCGGGGCCCACCTGCTCGCCCTGCCCGTGGAGCACATGGCATTGAGCGCAGGTCTTGCGGAAGACGGCCTGTCCGCGGGCAGCATCTCCCGCCCGTTCGGACCACAGCTTGCGCACGGCGGCGATCGACTGTTCTACCTGCGGATTGCGTTCCTCGCGTACGCGGCCCCAGAGGTCGGAGACGCGTCCGCGCACCTGCTCGTCGTTCACGGCCTGCAGCCGCCGCACCTGGTTGATATGCAGCGACTCCCGCGGCAACCGTTCCTCGGCAATTGCCCGCAGCAGGAGGACGGCCCAGGGCGTTCGCTGCATCAGCAGTTCCACCGCGCGCGGACGCTGGGGCGCGGGGATGCGATCGAAGTGGGCCAGCACCTGCTCGGCAACTCGTTCTTCGTGCAGCCGTCCAAACGCATCCAGCAGTGCGATCAGGCGGGGCGCGTCGTCGCGGGGCGAGTCCTCGATCCAGCGAGGCAGCAGTTCCAGGATCGAATCGTCCTCCAGCGCGCCCAGGACCGCCAGGACATGATCCTCCTGCGCGGCGTCGAGCCGCGGTGTCGAGCGATCGACTTCATCGGCATCCGGCGGCAACGCTCCCGCGCCCACCAGCAGGCGCAGCGCCTGCTGCGACTCGGCGTCGCCCAGCAAGGCGGCGAGGCATCGGCATTCGAGTGACAGGCGTTGGTCACGGACCTTCCCGTCCCCGGGCTCGCGATCGGCGGCGTCATCAGCCGTCACGACTTGGCGGAGCACGGGCAGCAGTTCGGCGTGCCAGACGTCGAGCGTCTCGCGGGGCGGTCCCAAGGCCAGCCATTCCAAACGCGTCGCCTCCAAGCAGTCGACGCGACTCGTCCACCGCACATCCTCCACGACCTCCGCCAGCAGCTTCGCCAGGTCGCGTTGCCGCGACGGCTCGTCCAACAGCCTCGCGATGCCCTGGGGCAGTAGGCGCGAGAAACCAGCCGAGGGCTGTTCCACCCGCTCGACGGCCTGCACGAATGCGGAGGCCTCTCGCGCGAGCAGCGGCTGCAGGTTTTGCCACACGACATGCGGCGTGATGCGATCGTCGCCGCTGGCCTGCAGCACGGCCAGCAGCCAATCCATGGTCGCTTCACCCGCCAGCTTCGGCGCGGCGACCGCCACCTGCAGCCGCACGTCGGCCGACGTGTCGGTCGCCCGGGAGCGTACCTGTTCGATCAGCGCCGTCGACACTCCGGTGCTCGCGCCCTGGTTGCCCGCCGCCCGCACGGCGAACGACCTGACCGTCGGATCTTCGTGCCGCAGCAGTCGCGCGTGCAACGCCGGCTCCAGCGGCCCGCTTGAAACCAGCGCCCACAAGCCGTGCAGTCGCGCGGTCCGCGACGCGGTGGCGTCCTCGACCAGCGCCGCCAGCCGCGCGCGCGTGCCCTCGCCAGTCCGCTCCCCCAGAATCCTCTGCGCGGTCTCGCGAAAGAAGATGTTCGCACTGCCCAGTCGCGCCACCAGTTGCTCGTCCGACTCCGTCTCCAAATCGAAACGCGGCGCACGCGGCGAGTCGCCATAGCGGACGCGATAGAGTCGCCCATGACCTCGATCAATGCCTGCGGGATCGCGGTTCGCATCCTGGTAGCAGTGGTACCGATCGTACCAGTCGAGCACATACAGGCAGCCATCGGGCCCCGTCTTCTGCACGACGGGCATGAACCACGCATCGTTGGCCGTGAGGAAATCAGGCTCCTCGATCCCCCGATACGTCGCCCCGTCCCGCTGCAACCGATCGACATTGATGCACCCGCCATGGATGTTCCCCATGTACAGCTTGCGGCGATACGGCTCCGGATAGGCGTCACTATCGAAGTAGGTGATGCCGCAGTAAGCGGCCATCTGGTGTGCATGGTCGACAATCGACTCCATCTTCCACGTATACGGCGGATACGGACCACCCTGGCGATGGTAGTAGCCCGACTCGACCAGATGCCACAGGTGGTCGATCACGCAGGCACTGACGAAAGCTTGTCCCTCCTCATCAAACGCCACGCCCCAGGGATTGCTGGTGCCTTCGCAGAACAGCTGAAACTCGCGTGTCCGCGGATGCACGCGAAACAGCGTGCAGGTGAACGCCTGCGTCTTGCCCTGGTGCTTGACCTCGCCCGGATTGAAGACGCCATTGAGGCCATAGAGCCAGCCGTCCGGCCCCCAGGTCAGCGAATTGGGCAGCTCATGGGTGTCGGCGCGTCCAAAGCCGGTGAGCACCACTTCCGACTTGTCCGCCCGGTCGTCGCCATCCGTATCCTGCAGCAGCAGCAGGTCCGGCGCGTTGGCCACCCACACTCCGCCATGGCCGAGGGCGATTCCCGAAGGAATGTTGAGCCCTTCGGCGAACACCTTCACCAGGTCCACACGGCCGTCGCCGTCGGTGTCCTCCAGGATCTTGATGCGATCGCGTCCCGGCCCGGCCGACTGCCGCGGATACTCGAAGCTTTCCGTAATCCAGAAGCGTCCTCGCGCGTCGATGGCCATCGCGACGGGGTTCATCACCTGCGGCTCGCTGGCCACCAGTTCCACCCGGAACCCTTCCGGCACCTGCATCTTGCGAATCGCCTGCTCGGGCGTCAGGGCCGGCCCCGGAACGTTCCGCTGGTTATGCGGTATCACCGGATCGGCCCCGCGCGCCTCCGCGAGGAACAGTCCACAACACAACACCAGCCAGCCCCACGCGCCTGCTCGCCTGTTCAACTGCCTTATCGCCTGAGCCATGCGTCGGCCCCTTTCATTCGTTACGCTACTTCCGGACACGCGACATACCCTTCAGCGCCACCGCGAAATCACCAGGCACGCGGGACGCCTCATGCCGGTCATCGCGTCCTGTCCTTTCCCATCCGCAACCGCAAACTTAGACGGCGTATCTTACCAGCGGCTTCTGCTAGAATCGAGCGTTCGTTTCGCTCGCCCGCGGTTCCGGCCGCAGCGGCCCTGCGTTGACATGCGTTGCCGGAGCAGCCAGATTGCAGTGACCGACACGAGCCCCCACCCGCGCGTCGACAACCGAGGCCTCTCACGCCGCTTGAGGTACCAACAAGCCCTGCGCGGTCGACGCTGGTTCCTCGGCCTCGTCCTCGCACAAGCAATCGCACACCTCACCTTGCTTCTACTCGGCAGTCCGCGCCTGCGTGCCCCTGCCCCGCCAGGCCCCCGGACTTTCCTCGAGCAATGCGTGGCAAGCTTTCTCCCCTCACTGCTCGAGAGGCGACGCTACTCGCGATGCGCCTGCGTTGTGCTCCCCGCCACCTTCTGCCTCATCGCCTTCGTCATGGCCTATCGCAATCAGCGTGACCAACGACTGGCTGTCTGCGGAACGATGGCGGCACTCGCCTGCGGAGCATTGCACGCGATGATCATCCTCATCCTGCTCCGGGGCCTCTGACCGAACCGCCGGTTCTTTCATTCCGAGATGAAGGCCCGTGCGTCAATCCCATACGAAAAAAGCCCCCTCGCACCAGTTTGGTACGAGGGGGCTTCCGTTGTGGGTTGTCGTTTCGAACGTCAAAAAAAAGAGGACCCGGCACCTGGTCTGGAACAGTCAGTCGCGAGGAGCCGGCCGGTATGACTCCTCAAGTCGTACAGCCTTCCGGATCTTGCATTCAGAGCCCTCCGATGGTGACAGGATCGTACCCCAGTCAGTCTTGCGGATGAGGTCTTGTCGCCCTCGAGTTCTGGTATAGAGCCACCTCCGGCCCTCGTCAACAAAATCTTTCGCCCGATCGAGATCCGTGGGATCTTTTTCGCCGCGAAGTGCGCGTTGTACCATTTGGGAAAACCGGGCAGCCACCACATCGTAATGGGCACACGCCTTGTGCCGAAAGTCATCCTCGGCGTGCGCCGACTATGAGTGCCGACGAAGCCGAGCGACTACGAGGAACTGGGGCGCGCGGCACAGCGACAGCCAAGCGTCACACCAGCAGGCCGCGGGCATCGACGGGCATCGGCTCGTGGACATCCTCGCCATCGTGCCACCAGAGGCTCTGCTGCATGTTCACGCAGACGCAGATGTGGTTCGGCACGATGGCCACCTGCTCGCCCAGAACTGGCCGACGAGCACAGCGTGACACGTCGACCTGCGCGTGCTCCTCCGTCAGCTTCGCGATCCGCGCCTCGGGATACTCGAGGATGTAGCCGTGGCCGCTGTCGGGCGCCGGGCCGCAGCGGTCGCTGGTCAGCGTTTTGCTACCGCAGTCGAGGACGACCTGTCCGGGCACGGTGTCACTCACCACGGTCGCCAGCACGCGGGCCGCGCAGTCGTCCAGGGTGCAGTAGCCGCCCCGCACCGTATTCATGTCATTGTAGATGTAGGTGCCCGGGCGAATCTCGGTGAAGTAACGGGCTAGGTGGCAATGCAGAGCCGACGGCGTGGAACCGCCGGAGATAACTTCGGTCGAAAACCCGGCGTCGCGCCACCGCGCGAGCAATCCGGCCAGCCGATCCTCCACACGTTGGAACGCTGCCTGCTGTTCCGCATCGCCGCCGCTGACGTGACCGGTGTAGGTCATGATGCCGTCCAGCCGCAGCGCGGGCGCCTTCTTGATGAACCCGGCCAGCTGCAACGCCGCGTCATCCGACTGCACGCCGGTGCGTCCGTACCCCAGGTCCACATCCACCAGCACGCCCACGGTCGCACCCGCATCCGCCGCGGCGCGCTGCAGGTTGGCCGCCGCCAGCTCCGAATCGAGCGCGACGCGCATCGTGATGCGATGGGCCAACTGGGCCACGCGCTGGCAGCGATGCATGTCCACTGTTGGATAGGCCAGCAGGACATCACGGCACACCTCGGCCATCACCTCGGCCTCGCCGACCTTCGCCACGGTCAAGCCGCAGGCCCCCGCCAGCAGCTGCATCTCCGCGATGCGCAGCGACTTGTGCGTCTTCGTATGAGGCCGCAGCAGGAGTCCCTGCGACTGGGCGTACCGAGCCATCCGCTCGATGTTGCGACGCACCACGGGAGCATCCACGTGCAGGGAAGGCGTCGGATAGCCGGCAAGGTCACGGGCAAGCATGGTGAGCTGGTCTTTCGTGCAGTAGTGAACGCACCGTCCCGAGAGGGCCGTGCTGGGAGTTTCTCCAGGCGAGGCTGACATCTTATCACGAACGCCATCCAATTCGGCACGCCCGCGCGAGGATCGTGCGGGCGTCAGCCGAGGGCTGGCCACACGAGCCGACCGCCCTCGACTCGCGTGAGTGCTTCCCGCAGCGGATCATCGTCCGGCCCGCAGAACCCCAGGTGCGAGTGGCGGCGCCACCCTTCCGCGTATTCAAACTTCCCCGACACCGCCCCCACTTGCCGCGACAGGTCCTCCATCGCCACCAAGTACGAATCCATGCCCTGGCTATGGTCCAGCCACTGCTTCTGGCTTTCGTGGCAGGCCAGCATTGCGTTCTTGGCCGACAGGACACGGCCGATGTCGACAAAGAAGTCCGGATGGATGGGGTGGCGGAGTCCGTCGGCGTTGCCATGCGGCTGCGCATGGTAGACGGTCACTTCCTGCGCAGTCGGCGGCGTCGGCGGCTGTACGGGATAGTTCGGCATCCCCCGCGCAAACGCGGCGGTCACCGCCAGCCGGCAAGCGTTCATGTGGTCTTCCATGTAGTCCTGCGGCGAGTGCACGAGCAGGATCCGCGGCGAGACCTTCCGCATCACGGCCGCCAGCCGGACCAGCGTCGCGTGGTCGTAGAAGATCTCCAGGTCGTTCAC
>JBIIEC010000542.1:0-3493 GCA_044238045.1 Pirellulaceae bacterium
GAGGGCGTTGAGGACACGTCGCGCGGAGCGCCTCCTTCGAGCTCGCCGGACCCTTTCCTGCGTCCAGCGAGCGAGCGAGGCGAAATAGGACCGGCAGGATTCGAACCTGCAACCAAGGGATTATGCACGCCACTTCGGCTTTCGCCGCCCCTTTCGGGTTCGTGGTCCGGACTATACCTTCACGCGCGCCGCATCGCAGGATGCCGACCCTCGTGTCTGCCGTCTAGTCTCTACGCCTTCCGCCAATCCGGCGGCTTGGTTCGGGATCAGCATGGCCCTGAGGGCTTTAGCCTTCCCCGAGTTTGACAGATTCTACGCGGCGCAGGTCCCCTTGGATCGGTTCCCCAACTTCCGCGCAACCCAACGAAGAACGACCATGCGACGAATCGTTTAGGCCGCTCTCCTCTCAAGTCCCCTGCTCTAACCATTGAGCTACGGTCCCGAAGCATCCAGCAGGCGTCGACGCGGGGTTCCCGGAGGCACCGCGAGCGTCATGCGCCGGTCGCTACTTTTTTAACTTGCCGCCAGTCGGGCTACCAGCGGGCGACCGGCATTCGCGTCTTCGCGATCGGGGCCGAAGCGAGCGGGCAGGGACGCGATTCCGCGGCGGAGGAGGTTATAATCGTCCGCACCCCGCTCCCCTGCCGCCCTTGAATGGCCGGGGCCCCGCCGTTCAGGTGCCACGCATGCCCCTCTTCCCTCGCCCCCTCTATGTCGTCGGCTCGATCAACCAGGACGTCGTCCTAGGCTGCGATCGGGTTCCCGCCGCCGGGGAGACGCGGGTCGGTGGCGACCTCCGGTTCCTGCCGGGCGGCAAGGGCGCGAACCAGGCCGTCGCGGCCCGGCGTTATCTGGCACCAGACCAACCGTCGGCAAGCGTCACGCTGCTGGGCCAGGTCGGAGCCGATGCGTTCGGCCGGTCGATGGTCGACTACCTGCGTTCGCAGGGACTCGAACTCGAAGTCCTCGTCGACGCGAAGGCGGCCACGGGAACGGCCCTCATCCTCGTCGAGGCGTCGGGCGACAATCGCATCGTGCTGCACCCCGGGGCGAACGGCACCCTGCGTCTCGACAAGTTCCGAGCACTCCACCGCCTTCAGCCCGGCGACCTGCTGCTCCTACAGAACGAGATCGATTGGACCGCCACCGTCGCCGCGCTGACACTCGGCCGTCAGCGTGGCAGCCTCAACCTGCTCAATCCGGCTCCCGCCCGCGAACTGTCGGCCGAAGTGCTCTCGATGGTCGACGTGCTGGTCGTCAATGAGCACGAGTATGCTACCGTGCTCGGCGAGTCGCTCGATGCCGATGAGTCGCTCGATCGACTGCAACCCTTGGTCGAGCGACAGCGGGCCTTTCTACCCTGCGACCTGCTGGTGACGCTGGGCGAGCGGGGCGCGATCCTGACGTGCGCGGACCAGGCGTGGAGCGTCAGCGGGCACTCGGTACGCGCGGTGGATACCACCGGTGCCGGCGACTGTTTCGTGGGAGCGTTCGCAGCGGGACTGGCCGGCGGCATGACGCACCCGATGGCCCTGGACTTCGCGAATCGCGCCGCGGCGATCAGCGTCACCCGAGCGGGTGCCAGTGTCTCGTTCCCGACGTTGGCCGAAGTGCGTAATGCAATGGGGTGACAGGACGCCGCGTCCGCTCGCCTTCGCTCGTGTGGCACGACAGGACGCCGCGCCCGGAAGGCTGCGTCACTTCTTGCCCAGCTGTCGCTGGCGTTTGAAGAAGTCCGAGAGCATCTTGCCGCAGCGATCCCCGAGCACGCCGGAGATCACCTCGGTGCGATGATTGAGACGCGGGTCATCGAGCAAGCGGAACAGCGAGTCGACGGCCCCCGCCTTGGGATCGGGAGCGCCGTATACCAGCTGCGGCACGCGCGACTGCAGGATGGCTCCCGCACACATGGGGCAAGGTTCCAGCGTCACATAGAGGCGGCAGTTTTCCAGTCGCCAGCTGCTCAGCGACGACGCAGCCTGCGTGATCGCGATCATCTCGGCGTGCGCCGTTGGATCGTTCAGCTGCTCGCGCTGGTTGTGTGCCGCGGCGATCACGCGATCCTCCAGCACCACCACCGCGCCCACCGGCACCTCACCCTCCTGCTCGGCCGCCTGGGCTTCGGCGATCGCCATCTGCATGAACCACAGGTCCCTGTCCAGCATGTCACGGACTCCTTTCTCGGCTGGTCGGCAGCGTCAGGTCGGCGGCGCCCTCAACGACCACCGCGATCGGTCGGCTGAACACTTTGTCCGCAGGCGAATTTCCCACCGCCACGGCCGTCAGCACCACCGGGCCCGATCCCAGGCCCTGGGCTTCGACCGTCAGCGAGCCGCTTTCCCCCTGGATCTTGCCAATCTGGCGGCGGTTGTGGAACACCAGAATGCTGCTCGCTCCCGGGGCGTTGACCAGCATCCGGAACTGGCCGGCGCGGTGCGTCCGAGGCGGCTGCACGGCCCACTCGATACGTCGTCCGCGGTTATTCACTTCCAGCGGCAGTACTTCGCGTCCCTGCGACTCGATGGCGGAATCCTCGATGCCGACCAGCCGCAGTTCATGATAGCCGTCGGCCAGCTTGGAGGTGTCCAGCTGGAAGGTGCCGCCCGGCGTCACCTCCTCCAGCAGGCGGCCATCGACAAACAGGCGGAAGGCCTTCACGGGCACTTCCGCGTCGGCCTCCGGCGTAAGCAACTGCGTGCCGGATACGGGTTTGGCCAGATCCAGTCCCTTGAGCCTTACACGCGGAATCCTGGCCCACGGCCGGCACAGGGGATCTCCCACAATCAGCAGCTGATAGGGCGATGCGACCGACTGGTAGAAGGCTTCCGCCAAGCTCGCGCCGCGCGCGTAGTGCACATGGATCCACGGGTGCGGAAACTTGTCCTGCAGCGCGTAAGGCTCCACCACGGTCCCACTGCTGCCCGCCGCGCCATAACGCAGGAATTCCGACAGCGGAGTCTGGTTGGCCGAACTCCGCAGGTCTCCGCCAAAACTCGTCAGATGCTCGCAGATCGCTCCCGGACGCATCCGACACTGGTATCGCGTCCACTCGAAGCCAGCCATGCCCACCACGGCTCCCATGACCTTCTGCGAATTGAACGGCAGCGCGCCTTGCACAATCTCGGCCTTCACGCCCAACGACGTCAACTCGGCCTTCACTGCGTTGAATGCATCGTGCCGCGCCATCGATCGCACCTGTCCCTCGACACGCATCAGATAGACGTTGCCATCGGGGGTCGTGCCATCCGCCATCGCCGCGCGGCGCAGGTAGTTGAGCACTTCTTCCAGCGAGTTGCCGCGGCCGTCGGTATATCCCAGCATCGTGCTCAGATAGTAACGATTGCCCTGGCCGTCCGCGCGCTGGCCCGTGGGCAGCCAGCCGTACTGGCTGCTGAACCCACGTGTGAGCCCGTTGAAATAGAAGTTGGATCGCGAAGTCGGCGGCACGAACACATACGACGCCTTGCGATCCCGCACGAAGTCGCTCAGATAG
>JBIIEC010000543.1:0-3488 GCA_044238045.1 Pirellulaceae bacterium
AGGAAGGCCGCCGACATCGCCCAGTACAGGTAGAGCACCACACGGAATCGCAGGACCACGTGGCCAAGCGGCAGCATTGTCGTCACTCCTCCGTAAACGCCAGCTCGAACTCGTCCCGGATCGTCGCGATCGCCCGCTCAATGAAATCCTCGCTCACCGGACGCTCGTTCAGGATCGAGTAGCTGTACCCTTTCTCGACGACGTAGTCATGGCTGGCTCGCAGCGCCTGGCGGATGTCATCGTAGGTGATGTCCATCGACGCCGGGTGGATCGGCACGCCCGCGCGTCGGATGATCGACTTGATCGACTCCACCTCGTTCTCCTGCAGCAGGCTCATCAGCAGGATGCCCAGGTTGATGACCTTTCCGTGCAGGAAATGCTTGCGCGTCAGGGCTTCCAGGCAGTAGTAAAAGAAGTGCTCGGAGCCTTCCTCGTACTGGCAGTGGCCGACGCGGTAGTTCTCGACCGCCACGAAGCGGTAGCCTTCCATCAGGAGACGGAGGCCTTGTTCGGTGACGTCGTGGATCTCGTGAAGTTGGTCCTTCACTTCCTGCAGGATGGCCGCCGACTGCCGGTACAGCGTCTCGTCCATCGAACTCTTGCCGCGAGCCACGGCAAGTTTCCAGTCGAACAGCGCCGTATGGCAGCTCAGCAGGTCACAAACTCCGGAGCGGTTCATCACCGGCGGAGCAGCCTGCAGGATCGAAAAGTCGCAGTAGATCTTCTTGGGGATCATCTCGCCGACATACTGCACCTTGCCGTCGACGCGAAGCGCGATCGGGTACGAGAACATGGCGTCCACGGAGATGGCGGTCGGCACTTGGAAGACGGGCCTGCCGGCCTTCCAGGCGTGGTACTTCGCGATGTCCATCGCCATGCCGCCGCCCAGGCCGATCGCCAGGTCGAAAGGGGGCAGGGCAGCGTACTCCTGTTCGAGGATTCGCGAATCCATGGTTCGCGTCATCACTCGCAAGGGTTCCAGATCGGCGAAGAGATGCCCGTACTTGTCCCAGAGGACGGGGTCGGTAACGAGCAAGACGCGTCGACCACGCGTACGCTCGACGAGATCCGCGGCGCAGCCCGCGCCATAGACGACGTCGTAATGAATCGATTCACCGGCGGGACTCATTGGGCCTCCTCGGTCGCGAAGAGATAATAGGGTTCTCGAGTCCGCCATTGTGGCGATCGGCCGGAAATAAAAAAAGCGTCCTGCCTTGGAGGCAGGACGCTTCATGGTTACCAATCGCTAGGCGATCCGAGTCGCGAGGACCCGGATGCGACCACTTAGGCGCGACGGCGGCGGTTCAGCAGGGCCAGCATGCCGAGCGACAGCAGGGCGATGCTCGACGGTTCCGGCACAGCGGCAACGGCGGGGCGGGGGCCCTTCTCGTAGCCACCAGCCTGGAAGGCCGTGACGAAGTCACCCGAGTCGAACTTCGCGTCGCCGCTCCAGTCACCGTCGCCCCAACCGGCGGCGGCACCCGTCTCGTACTTGCCGACCTGGAAGACCTGGACGAAGTCACCCGAGTCGAACTGCTTGTCGAGGTTCGAGTCGCCGAAGTAGGTCTTGAACTGCTTCTCGACCAGGAAGACATGGTCGTCGCCGTTCACCTTGCCGTCGGTGTTGGTGTCGTACTTCGAATCGGTCTTGCCAGCACGCAGAGCACCGGCCAGTTCGTCGATGTCGCCAGCGTCCTGGGCTCCGTTGCCGTTGATGTCGCCGGGAACGCCCGGGTTCACGGCCGGGGACAGCACCAGCGGCACCGCCCAGATGTTCTCTCCACCACCCCACGGCGAGCCAGCGCCGTCGAAGTGCCACATGATGTGGTGACCGGTCTGGGCACCCAGGTTGTCGGCTTCGTCGTTGTCGTCGATCGCCGTGTTGATCAGCAGCACGCTGCCGGTCTTGGCCGGGACGACCTCAGCACCCTGGCCACCTTCGGTGTCCAGCGAGCCCAGCGGGATTTGGTATTCGACGACGTAGCCCTTGCGGTCCTGGCGAACCAGACCAGCGCTGTACCACTCGCCATCCACCGGATCGCCGGTCGAATTCACGGCCGGACCGCCACCCGTCACGCCACGGTTGTTCAGGGCGATGTCGCCGTCACCAGCCGCGTCGGAGTAGATCTGGAACTTGCCCGGACCCCAGTCATCGCCGGCGTCCGCGTCGGGATTGATGAAGATTTCCACGCCGTCGTTCTGGAACGAGTTGGCGGGGAAGTCCAGATCCAGGAAGTCATCGAAGACTTCGAAGGCCACGAACAGAGCCTTGTCCGTGTGCGCGAAGTGCATGTAGGCGGTGAGGTCGGCATCACCGTCGTTCAGGTTGTCCAAGGCCGGCCACGAGTGACCGGGGTTGACGTTTTCCGCGAACGTGAAGTAGCAGGTGTTGGCGTATTCGCTCGCCGACAGCTTGCCGTCCGCAATCGGGCTCTTGCTCAGCAGCGGAGCCGAGATCGCGAAGTCCACCGCTTCCGGCAGGCCAGCCACGTTCTCGACAAAGTCCTTAAAATTCGAGGCATTGAGGGGCTGCGTGCACTGCCCGTCCTTCAGCTGCTGGCCGTATACCGCCGCGCCGAAGACCTGGCTCGCCACAGCGAGGGCGAACATCAATTTTCCGAGTCGCATTCGTCTGGGTCCCTTAACTAAAGTCTGAAAAAACCACCGGAGTAAGTCCGAACCAACTTCGATGATGAACGTAAGGAGTACTGCGGACCCTCTTAATCTATAAAACCGCTCCTGTCGTTGCAATAACTACAGCAGGACAAAGTTGTCTAAAATGCCTTGCTTTCGCGGTGTTTCAGGGTCGCGTGTCAAGGGCCCTTAACGTTTTCCGTTAAGATTCGTGGCGATCGTTCAGAGATCTGAACGCGTGGCTCGGCCGCCCAGCACCGGTTGAAGATGTGGGAACGGTGTAGATCGCCCGCCTGTCGGAAGCCCACTTGAGGCCGGGAACGCCGCAAGGCCCGTGCGGGGGGAGTCCGACTGATGAACGCGGGCGGTCCGAGACGCGCCTGCGGAGCCCGCTACGCTGGCAAGTCCGCAGACGACGCGTGGCAGATCACGCGTGACAGCCGCGCGAAGAGAATGCACGCCATCGGCTCGGCGATGCGGCGCACGCGAGGCGGAGGAGCCTAGGGCTGCGACTGGCCGCTGCCCTGACGCAGTTCCACCACCGCTCCTGCGTCAAAGCCGCCGAACGATTCCTTCTTCTGGCCAGGCCAGACCACGCGGACCTCATCGACGCGTGTGGCGTCGCCGAGGCCGAAGTGAACCTCCGGTTCGTTGGCCGACAGGTAGCCGTGCGTGCGACCGACGAGTCGCCAGCGCCACTGATCGCCGACGCGAATGCCGACCTGCGCACCGACGGGATCGCGTCCGCGGTCGTCCAGCGCGCGGAAACGGATCCAACGTCCTTGCGCGCCGGCCTCATTCGCCAGGAGCGTGGCGCGACCGCCGTTGTTCAGCAGCAGGATGTCGACGTCCCC
>JBIIEC010000545.1:0-3485 GCA_044238045.1 Pirellulaceae bacterium
ACGTCGGGGTTCGCAAGGTACGTCCCGCTCGCTGGGCGGCGTTGAGGCGTCCGGAGTCGTTTTCGTTATCGGGCGCGTTGCGCAGGCCGCGCCAGAAGCGATCGCTGCGAGCCGCCCCGTAGGTCGCAATGCCGAGTACCGGATCCTCGCCGATACCGCCAAAGATCACGTCACCGGGACGCTGCGGCGCGGGCCCAAACGCTTCGCCATCGACGAGCCATGGCGACGCCGAGGCGTCCCGATAGTCGGCGATGACGCGAGCAGCGGTCGGTGCTCCGTCGGAAGCGTCGTTCACGACGGGGGCCAGTTGACCGAGGTCGTTGGCCTGCGCGGCGAGGGCAAGGCGGTGCAGCGGATGCGACGCATCGGCCGTCGCCTGCCGCAGATGATCGATCCACGCCTGCAGCCGCGCGGGCTCCAGGGAACGTCCCTCCTCGCTCGCCAGTCGCTCCACCACCGCCGTGTCCAGGTCCTGCCGCGAGAGGCCGGCCAGGGCGACCGACAGATAGTCGGGCAGTTGCTCCCACGCGCGATCGCCTGAGGAGGCGATGCCGGCCAGCAAGGGACCGCGCGACGCGACGCGCACGGCCGCCAGTTCACGGGCCATCGCGCGGTTGTTCTCCATCGCCTCGAAACGCACCTGCCGGTAGCTCGAACTGAGCACATAGCCCACCATCGCGTAGTAGTCCCGCGCGCGGATCGGATCGAACTTGTGGTCGTGGCAACGTGCGCAGGCGACGGTCATGCCGAGGAATGTCTTCGTGAACACGTCGACTTTATTGTCCACGCGGTCGCATTCGTCCTGGCGGATATCGACCGGCGAATGGACTTCCTCGCCCAGGAAGGCCCAGCCCGTGGCCAGGACCGATTCGTTCGCCTGGGTGCTGGGATTAGTCCGCGGCCGAGGCAGCAGGTCGCCGGCCAGGTGTTCGCGCAGGAACTGGTCGTAGGTAATGTCCTCGTTCAGCGCGCGGACGAGGTAGTCGCGGTAGTGCCATGCATTGGCGATCAGATAGTCGGATTCATGCCCGCGCGATTCGGCGTACCGCATCAGGTCCATCCAGTGCCGGGCCCATCGCTCCCCGTAATGCGGCGAGGCCAGCAGTTGGTCGACAACGCGCTCCCGTCGCCCCTCGAGCGGCATCCGCTGGAATTCGGCCACCTGCTCGATCGTCGGAGGCAGGCCGATGATGGCGAAGTAGGCGCGTCGGAGCCACGCCAGTTCGGTGGCTGGCGGAGCAGCTTGGAGGCCGCGTTCGGCGAGGCGGTTGCCGAGAAACGCATCGACGGCCGAGCTTGGCACGGGTGCCGGCGACTCGGCGGCCGGTGACTCGGATGCGGGTGAAGTCGCCGAAGTGTCCGGCACGCGTGGACGGCGCACCGGCTGCAGCGACCACCAGTCGTAACCGGCACGATTGCGGCCCGAGTAGCGGAAGGGATCGATCGGGTCGGAACCCCAGCGTGCTCCCGACGCGATCCAGCGGCGGAGGATCTCTTTCTCGTCGGCGGAGAGCGGCTGCTTGGGCGGCATCTCGTCCGCGGCGACGCGCTGCCAGAGCGGACTGGCGTCGGGATCGCCAGCGACGAGTGACGGACCGCTGTCACCGCCCTGCGCGACGCTCGCTTGCCGCGCCAGGTCCAGGTTGCCCTTCGGCTCATCACCATGATGGCACTCCAAGCACCGCGTGCTCAGCAGCGCCGCCACATCGCGGTCAAAGTCCACCACGGCATCGGCGGCCTGCAAGGACGAGCCCACGAACGTCAGCGCGATCAAGGGCAGCCAAGCCGCGATCGAATAGAGGCTGACGAACCGGTTGCTCACGAACCGGGACCTGCTGAACCAGACCATCGGCGAGGCCGACAGCAGGCGTCGCGATTTCGGGTCGACCATGGTGGCGATCTCCTCCTCGAGTCGTGCCTCCTGACACCGGGTCCCCTCAAGTTGGGTCCCTCTTCCGCGTCCTCATGATACCAGCCGCGCTGGGCCGAGGAACGGCGTTTCGCGGAGGATTCCGTCGAGTGTGGCCAGCAGGTGCCGGACGTCCGCTTCCTGGATCGTCAGCGGCGGTCGGATCTTCAAGATATTGTCGTGCGGCCCCTCCGTACCGACCAGGATCCGCCCCTCGCGCAAACGGTTTTTCACATACGCGGCCGCCGTCGTCGCCGGCTCCCGCGACGCGCGATCCTGCACAAGGTCAACTCCCAGAAACAGACCGACTCCGCGCACGTCGCCGATGACCGCATGTCGCACCTGCAGCTCCCGCAGTCCCTCCAGCAGCCGATCGCCCATGCGGGCCGCGTTCTCGCCCAGTCGCTCCTCCTCGACGATCTGCAGCACGGTCGTGCCGATGCGACAGGCGAGCGTGCTGCCGCCGAAGGTGGAGAAGAATTCGATGCCGTTGTCGAACGAGGCGGCGATGGCCGCAGTCGTCACGACGGCTGCCAGCGGATGGCCATTGCCGAGCGGCTTGCCCAGCACCACGATGTCAGGTTCGGCCTCCTGCTGCTGGAAACCCCAGTAGTGATGCCCCAAGCGTCCCAGCCCGGTCTGCACTTCGTCGGCGATGCAGACGCCGCCGTGGGCGCGAATCCGCCGATAGACGTCGGCGAGGTATCCTACGGGCGGTACGATCTGGCCCCCGACGCTGGGCAGTGTCTCCGCGATAAAGCCGCAGAGGCGGCGTCCGCGATCGTTAACGCGTGCGACTGCTTCGTCGATGTGCGCCGCATAGCGGGCCGCCGCCCGCTTGTCGCGATACGGGCCTCGGTACGTATCCGGCAACGGAACGAGGTGCACCCAGTCGGGACAACCACCGCCGCGCGGACGGTTGAACTTGTAGGCCGAGATCGCATACGCGCCGGTGGTGTTTCCGTGGTAACCGTGGTCGATGGCGACCATGTCCACGGCGTTCGTGTGCGTGCGGGCAAGGCGGAGCGCCAGTTCGTTCGCCTCGCTGCCCGAGTTGACCACGAAGACATGGGTCAGGTGAGCGGGCATGCGCGCGAGCAGCGTTTCGGCGAACTCCCCCTGCGCGGGATGCAGGTAACGCGTGTTCGTGTTCAGGATCCCCAGCTGCTCGCAGGCGACTTCGCGAATCCGCGGATGCGCGTGTCCGACATGCGGCACGTTGTTGTAGGCGTCGAGGTACGTACGCCCCCAGGCGTCGAAGAGATAGTGTTTCCAGCCACGCAGCAGCAGGCAGGGTTGGTCGTAACTGAGTCGCAGGTTCGACGCGAAACGGGCGGTGCGCTGGCGGGCGATGCGTTCCTCATCGACGACCTCGCAGTGGGTCGCCGAATCCGCCAGGTTGAGCAGCGAAGCCGGATTGGGGCACAAAGACATCCAGAAGCGGCGGTCGTCGGGATCGCAGACTCCCGGCCAGTGTCGTTCCATGCCTTCCAGGGACAGCAGCAACTGCAGATGGAGATGCGGCGGCCAGCCTCCGTTTTCTGTCGAGTCGCCCAGGCGAGCGAACCACTGGCCA
>JBIIEC010000544.1:0-3485 GCA_044238045.1 Pirellulaceae bacterium
CGTCGTGGATCCGGTGTTCGTGACCTTCACGCCCAGATGCGCCGCATTCGGCGCGTAGGTCGCTGGAGTCTCGGCGTTCGAGTCCACGACCAGGTTGTAGGCGGCGATCGCCTCCATCTTCAGACCGCCATCCTGCAGGTCCGACGCCAGCATCTCCCGAGGCTCGCACGCCTCCAGCATCATCCGCCGCACACTCAGTCGCTCGCCAAGTGCGCGTCCCGAGCGCCCAGATCCATCGCCGCGGACCACCCTCCGCCGAGTTCCCCAACGCCGCCCCCCACTGCCTGCTCGCCACGCCATGCACTCAACTCCGCTTCCATCTTTCGCAAGCCACTCAGACGCCGCCTCGGCACCAACAGGCTCTGCAGAAAACCGGCCCGACCGAACGGCGTAAACGGCCCCGAACGTCCACGCCTCGACCTCTCAAGAACCCGCAACCGCAATCCAATCGCTCTGCGTTTGAACGCGGGTAGAATTACTCTTAGCCTCAGACTATCTGCTACGCACGTTTCGACAAGGTTCGAAGCCGCACGAACTGAGCGGATCCGCCCATGACCTAGGGCCATCCACAAGTGACCCGAGAAATGTCCACAAACTGCACAACACGAAAAAAATGTCTAACACCCCGATGCACCGCCCAACGTCGAAATACTGCGAAACCGTTCACGGTCCGTGTCCTTCGTGGCTCGCGACAGCACGCAACAAGACGCAAAAAAACTTGACAACCTGAGCGATCAAGAGCTGCTGCGATCGACCTCCAACCGCGCTGGCGGCGAACGGTGACGCCGTGACGCGAACTGGCTGACCTTGAAAGCAGAACGCCGCGCCTGCTTTCGTTTGCTTCAGGTTCGGAACGCGTGCAAGAAGCGTCGGGAGAAGCCCAATCCGCATGCCCGGTTTCTGGCATCCCATGGCCTCGGGGACAGGGATTGCCCAGGCTCAAAAGGCGACGCGCTCGGGAGGCGGTGCGCTGCGAGGGCGGCGCAATCAGGGGCTGCTCGATTGCCGGAGCCTGACATGAGGTCGCGCGAAGACCGCAACCGTCGGCCGTTTCACCCGAGAGTTCCAGCAGGATGAGACAGCCGGATGCCTATTCCAGCTCCAGCGTCCGCTTCCAAGCCACTTCGCCCGAGAACATCTGGCAGAAGCTCTCGTAACGCCGCGCGTCCAGACGTCCGTCGGCCACAGCGTTCTTCACGGCGCAGTCGACTTCGTGCTGGTGCGTGCAGTTGGGAAAGCGACACTGCGAGACATAGGGTCGCAGATCGCGAAAGAAGCCGGCCAGTTCCGCCGGAATGACATCCCACAGTTCAAACTGGCGAATGCCGGGCGTATCGACCAGATAACCGCCGTCGGCCAGGGGAATCAGCTTGGCGGCCGTCGTCGTATGGCGGCCCTTCTGGTTCTCGGCGCTGACGCGCGAGACCTTCAGGCCCAAGCCGGGCTCGATGGCGTTCAACAGCGACGACTTGCCGACGCCGCTCTGCCCCACCACCACGCTGCGGCGACCCTTCACCAGAGCACGAAGACGTTCGATCCCAAGTTCCTCGCGAGCGGACACGAACAGCACCCGGTAGCCCATCTGGCCGTAGACTCCGGCCAGCGGCTGCAGGTCGGCGATGTCCACCAGATCGACCTTGTTGATGCAGACCACCGGGCGGATGCCCGACTTCTCGGCCGAGACCAGCAGGCGGTCGATCAGGTTCGGCTTCAGTCCCGGCTCTGCCGCGCTGCCGACAATGAACAGCTGGTCGACGTTGGCGACCAGCACATGCTGCCGTCCCTTGCTGGTCCGGCACAGCATGCCGTGTCGCGGCTCGATCCGCTCGATGATCCCTTCGCGGTTGTCGGCCGGCCGGAACCAGACGCGATCTCCAGCAGCCAGCACATGCCGCTGGTCGGTACTGAGCGTCTTGAGCAGGCGACGCGTCGCGCAAAGATAGACGGTGCCATCCTCGGCCTGCACCGGGCTTTGCAAGCCTCCCACGCTGAGGACCGTGCCGGCCAGGCACTTGTCGAGATCGACGCCGGCGAGGTTCCAGGAGTCGGGCGAGTCGCCCGAGCCATCGTCGGCGACCACCAGCGTCCGCTTGCGGCTGAGCGACCCCTTGCCGCTGACGCGTTCGCTGCGGACCGACTCGTCTTGCTGGAAGCCGTGGTCTTGGAAGCCCTTGGTAAGATCGGTCTGCCGCACGCGCTGCTGGCGGTTCTTGCGGAAGTCAGCGCGGACCTTGCGTTTCTTTTCAGACATCCGATCTCCCCGGAGACGCGATCAGCTCGCCGCTTCTCCGGCCGTCGCCAGCTCGCGTCTCTCTTCTCCATGATGGACCGACGGACCGATCAGTTCGATGATCTCCCGCTCGCCCAGTTCCTCGCGCTTCACCAGCGAATGGGCCAGCGAATCGAGCTTGTCGCGATGTTCGGTGAGAATCGTCAGCGCGCGATCGGCGGCTTCGTGCAGGATACGAGCCACCTCATCGTCGATGATCTGCAGCGTGTGTTCGCTGAAGTGTCGCTGCTGGTGCATCTCGCGACCGAGGAATGGGTCTTCGTCACTGAGTTTGTAGCTCACGGGTCCCAGGCGTTCGCTCATGCCCCACTTGGTGACCATGCGGCGAGCCAGTCCGGTGGCGCGTTCCAAGTCGTTTTCCGCGCCCGCGCTGAATTCGTCGTAGACAAGCTTTTCGGCCGCGCGGCCTCCCAGCAGGAACGCCAGCCGGTCTCCCAACTCTCGTTCCGCGACGTTCATGCGATCCTCTTCCGGCAACGTCTGGGTCACGCCCAGCGCGCGGCCGCGGGGAATCACCGTCACCTTGTGCACGCGGTCGTTGCCCTTGGTGAGCCAAGCCAGCAGGGCGTGCCCGGCCTCGTGGTAGGCCGTCTTTTCCTTCTCCTTGCCCAGCAGCACTTCCTCGCGTTTCGGCCCCATCAGGATCTTGTCGCGGGCGTACTCGAAGTCGTCCATCGACACTTTGTTCTTGTTGTTGCGAGTCGCCCAGAGGGCCGCTTCGTTCACCAAGTTGCGAATGTCCGCACCGGTCAGGCCGACCGATCCCTCGGCCAGGCGTGTGAGATCGACATCGTCCGAGAGCGGCACGTCGCGGACGTGCACCTTGAACATTTCGATGCGGCCCTTGAGCGTTGGGCGGTCGACCGTGATGTGGCGGTCGAAACGGCCGGGTCGCAGCAAAGCCGGGTCGAGCACATCAGGCCGGTTCGTCGCCGCCATGACGATCACCGAATCGGTGGGCGTGAACCCATCCATCTCGCTGAGGATCTGGTTCAGCGTCTGCTCGCGTTCGTCATGCCCGCCCCCCAGTCCCGCACCCCGTTGTCGGCCGACCGCGTCGATCTCATCAATGAAGATGATGGCCGGCGACGTCTCCTTGGCCTTCTGGAACAGATCGCGGACGCGACTGGCGCCGACGCCCACGAACATCTGGATGAACTCCGAACCGCTGACCGTGAAGAACGGCACGTTCGCC
>JBIIEC010000153.1:0-11958 GCA_044238045.1 Pirellulaceae bacterium
GAAAGTCGGCTGGCGGGCTTTTCATGGCGAACCAAGTGCGGCCGGGACGGCCGCGCTCCTGCCATCTTGGAGCGCGGCCGTCCTCGGCCGCATCGAAGCGGCTCACTGTCAGCGTGCGGCCTGAAAATCGGCTGGCGGGCTTTTCATGGCGAACCGAGCGCGGCCGGGGCGGCCGCGCTCCTGCCATCTTGGAGCGCGGCCGTCCTCGGCCGCACCGAAGCGGCTCACTGTCAGCGTGCGGCCTGAAAGTCGGCTGGCGGGCTTTTCATGGCGAACCAAGTGCGGCCGGGGCGGCCGCGCTCCGGGTATCTTGCGACGGTGCGGCGGGCAGGCTCCAATCCAAGGATGGCTCGCCGCGCCGCGACGGCCGTTGGAAATCTCCCCACGGAACGCCCGGAACCTCTGCGATGGAACGTCACGACAAGCGACTGCCTCTGCATGCGACCATCCTCATCGGACTGCTGGTCGGCGCGGTGGCGGGCGTGACTGCCAACCTCTACGCACAGCGGTTCCCGGAATCGCGGGAGTTCATCCGCACACTCGCCACGCAGTTCGCCGACCCCATCGGCAAGATCTTCCTGCGGATGGTCGTCATGGTCGTCATCCCGCTCGTCTTCTCCGCCCTGACGCTCGGCGTGCAGGAACTGGGCGACGTGCGGTCGCTGGGACGCATCGGCTTTCGCACGCTCATCCTCACCGTCCTGCTGTCGCTGGCCAGTGTCGTCATCGGCTTGACGTGCGTCAACGTGCTGAAGCCCGGCGAAAGCCTGACCGCCGCGCAGCGGACGATGCTGAACGAACGCTATTCGACCGAAGCGGCCGGGCACGCCGCCAAGGCCAAGGCGGGCCGGCCGCTGCCCGAGATCCTGCTCAACCTGCTCCCCGAGAATCCGCTGCAGGAGATGCACGGGGCCGTCGACGGGTCCAGCAAAGGCAACGGCATGCTGGCTGTGATGGTGTTCGCCCTCATCGTCGGCGTGGCCCTCGCCGTGACGCCCGAACGCACGGGAACGCTGGTCCGGTTCCTCGAGGGCGTGTTTGACGTCTGCATGACGATCATCCAGTTCGCCATGCGCCTCGCGCCCTACTGCGTCGCCTGCCTGCTGTTCTCGGTCACCTCCCAGATCGGCCTGGACATCCTTGCCACGCTGCTACGCTTCGTCATCACCGTCCTGCTGGGACTCGGACTGCAGATGTTCGTCGTCTACCCGCTGGTCCTGGTGCTCGTCAGCCGCATGAGGCCGGGCGATTTCTTCCGCGGCGTGCGAGAGGCGATCCTGACCGCGTTCGCCACCAGCAGTTCCAACGCCACGCTGCCGACGTCGCTGCGCGTGGCCCGTGAGAACCTCGGACTGCGGCCCGACATCTCGCAGTTCGTGCTGACCGTGGGAGCGACCGGCAACCAGAACGGCACGGCGCTTTTCGAAGGAGTCGTCGTGCTCTTCCTGGCCCAGGTGTTCGGCGTGCACCTGGACCTCGTGCAGCAGTTCCATGTCGTGATGATGGCCATGTTCGCGGGCATTGGGACGGCGGGCGTGCCGGGGGGAGCGATCCCGCTGATCATCATTGTGCTGCACAGCGTCGGCGTGCCCGGCGAGGGCATTGCCATCGTGCTGGGCGTGGATCGGTTGCTGGACATGTGTCGCACGGTGCTGAACGTCACCGGCGACCTGGTGCTGGCAACCGCCGTTTCGCGTTCTGAACCGGCCGCGGCCGCCTGACGCCCCGGGCTTCCCACCAGGGCCCGGGCTTCCGACCAGAGCCCGGGCTTCCGACCAGAGCCCGGGCTTCCGACCAGAGGCTAGGAAGCGACTCCCCGCATCCACGGTCGGCAGTCCTTGCCCAGGCAGGCCCGCGTGAAACCGGCTACAATCGTCGGACCGCATCCTGCGCGTGGTGGCGACCCGAACGTATCGGCGACGAAACGCTCCCACCGCGGCGGCACAAGGAGACGACTGTGGGCCTGCTCACCCTCTGCTGCGTTTCGGGAACGATCCTGCTGATCGCCTACTTCACCTACGGCCGCTGGGTCGCCAGACAACTGGAACTGCGCGACGACACGGTCACTCCGGCGGTCGAGCTGAATGACGGCGTGGACTACGAACCGATTTCGGCACCGTACCTCTTCTCACAGCACTTCTCGGCGATCGCGGCGGCGGGGCCGGTGGTGGGGCCGATCGCGGCGGGGCTGCTCTTCGGCTGGCTGCCCGCCGTCTTCTGGATCCTCATCGGCAGCATCTTTATCGGAGCCGTCCACGACCTGACCAGTCTGACCGCGTCGGTCCGCCACAAGGCGCGGTCGATCGCCGAGATCGTGCGCGAGAACATGAGCCACCGCGCGTACCTGCTCTTCCTGGCCTTCGTCTGGATCGCCCTGGTCTACATCATTGTGGCCTTCACCGACTTGACGGCCAACACGTTCGCGCCGCCCACGCCGCCGGCCAACGCGACCGCCGAGCAGTTGGCGGTGGCGGCCCAGCATGCGGAAACCGGCCGCGCCGTCGCCAGCTCGTCCATGATGTACCTCGGCCTCTCCGTCCTCATGGGCCTCGTCCTGCGTTACACCAAAATCTCGCTGAACGTCGCCACGGCGATCTTCATGCCGCTGGTGCTGGTCACGATCTGGGCGGGCCCCCACCTGCCGCTGTCGATGCCCGGCTGGGTCGGCGGCAGTCCCACGAAGACCTGGGACGTCCTGCTGCTGGTCTACTGCTTCATCGCCTCCGTCGTCCCCGTCTGGGCGCTGCTGCAGCCCCGCGGCTTCCTGGGCGGATACTTCCTCACGCTCACCATCCTCTTCGCGTTCCTGGGCATCCTGACCGCCAGTTTGACCGGACAGGCGATGGAGGTCCAGTATCCGAAGTTCATCCCCTTCGAGGACCGCGACCGGCCGCTGCTGGTGTTCCCGATCCTGTTCGTCACCATCGCTTGCGGGGCGTGCAGCGGTTTCCATTCGGTCATCAGTTCCGGCACCACTTCCAAGCAGCTGCGCAAGGAGACCGACGCCCGCGTGGTCGGCTACGGTTCGATGCTGGCCGAAGCTTTCGTGGCCATCATCTCGCTGTGCACGGTGATGATCCTGCCGCCCCACGCGACGGGCAATCCGGACCGGGTGTTCGCCGAGGGCGTGTCGCTGTTCATCGCGCATTTCGCCCGCCTGCTGGGCATCGACTTCGACACGGCGCGGACCTACCTGCTGAGTTTTTCGCTGCTGGCCTTCGCGACCTTCATCTACGATACCCTGGATGTCTGCACGCGGCTGGGGCGGTATGTGCTGCAGGAGTTCACCGGCTGGCAGTCGAACACGGGCCGCTATGTGTGCACGGCGCTGACGCTGGTGCCGCCGCTCTACCTGATCCTGCAGAACCTGACCGACCCGGCGACCGGACACACCGTGCCAGCCTGGAAGGTCTTCTGGACGCTCTTCGGCACGGCCAACCAGATGCTCGCCGCCCTCAGCCTGCTGGGCGTCACGGTCTGGCTGCTGCGCAGCGGCAAGACGTGGTGGTATACGGCCATCCCGGCCGCCTTCATGATTGTCGTCACGCTCGCGTCGCTGGTCCTCTTCCTGCAGCGGTGGATGAACACGATCGCCAACAAGCTGCCGTTCGACCCGAACGGACCGCTCAGCTCCATCCTGCTGGGACTGGCCGTGCTGCTGGTCATCGAGTCGTCGTGGATCGTCGGCCGCTCGCTGTGGTTGCGTCGAGCAAGCGGATAGAGGCGAGGCCGTCTCCCGGTCGCTGCCCTGGCGATGGTTTTAGCCGAGGCAGACATGGCAACCACGGAGAACACAGTGACCACGGAAATGCGCCATGAACTCCGTGTCCTCCGTGGTTAACAACCTCCCCACCCCGAAGACGAACATGGAACCCGACTCCTTGGATCCGACGCCCATCCTGGAGCTGCGATCGGTCAGCAAGGTCTATCGCATGGGCGACGTGGACGTGCCCGTACTAAGCGGCGTGAACCTGTCCATCGCGGAGGGACAGATCACGGTGATTGTCGGGCCGTCGGGGTCGGGCAAGAGCACGCTGCTGAACCTGATCGGCGGCATCGACCGGCCCACGTCGGGGGAGATCCTGTTTCGCGGCGAGGACATCGCCGGTTACTCGGAACGACAGTTGACCGACTACCGCCGCCAGCAGGTGGGCTTCGTCTTCCAGTTCTACAATCTCGTCCCGACCCTGAACGCATGGGAGAACGTGCAGGTCTCCACGGAGATCGTGCGGAACGCGATGGAGCCGCATGCGGCGCTGGAGTTGGTCGGGCTGGGCCATCGGGTGGATCATTTCCCGGCGCAGCTGTCGGGCGGGGAGCAGCAGCGGGTGGCGATCGCCCGCGCGGTGGCCAAGAAGCCTGCGCTGCTGCTGTGCGACGAACCGACGGGAGCACTCGACCTGGCCACCGGCCGCAGGATCCTCCGCGCGCTCGTCGAACTCAACCATTCCCTGGGCATGACCATCCTGATCATCACGCACAACGTCGCGATCTCCGGCATCGCCCATCGCCTGGTCCGCATCGGCTCGGGCGGCATCTCCGAGAACTCAGCGATCCAGGAGCGGATTGAGCCCGAGGAGGTGTCGTGGTGAGCGACGACCTCGACGACCGACCGGACGCGCCGCCCACATCGCCCGCTGCACCGCGTTCGCGCCGAGGGTGGCGGCAGCTGTCGATGCTGGACCGCAAGCTGCTGCGGGAGCTGTACGCGGCGCGCGGCCTGCTGCTGGCGATCATCCTGATCCTGGGCCTGGGCGTGTCGGCCTATGTGGCCAACCTGTCGCTGTACTACAACCTCGAGTATTCGCGGCGGAGTTACTACGCGCAGTCGCGGATGGCCGACTTCTGGATCGACATTGAAAAGCTGCCGCATGCGGAACTGGACCGCGTGCGTGGCGTGCGTGGCGTGAGCGAACTGCGGCCGCGGATCATGCAGACGGTGCGTGTCGACCTGCCGCAGGTGGAACGACCGCTGGCCGGCACGATCCTGTCGATGCCGGCCGAACCGCGCCCGGTGATCAACAACCTCGTCATGCGCCGCGGCAGCTACTTCACGCAGGAGCGCCGCGAGGAGGTGATCGTCAGCGACACCTTCGCCACCTACCACGGAATCAGACCGGGCGACCGGCTGCACATCCTGCTGAACGATCGCCGCCAGGAACTGTTCGTCGTCGGCACGGCGATCGGCGCGGAGTTCGTGTTCGCGCGGCCTCCTGGCGCCATGATTCCCGACGCTTCGGGGTATGTCGTGCTGTTCGTCAAGGAACAGTTCGCGGAGGAGATCACGAACCTGCAGGGAGCGGCCAACCAGCTGGTGGGTCTGCTGACTCCTGAGTTCAAGCAGCAGCCGCGCCGCGTGCTGGACCAGGTGGAGCGGCGGCTGGAGCCGATCGGCGAGGCAACGTCGACCCCGCTGGCGGAACACGGCTCGCACCTGCAGCTGACCAGCGACCTGCAGAGCTTGCGAACGGTGAACCTCGTCGTGCCTTCCGTCTTCCTCGCGGTGGCGGCCCTGATCCTTGATGTGCTCATGGTCCGCATCACCCAGCAGCAGCGGACGCTGGTGGGCATGCTGAAGGCGATCGGTTACAGCAACGGCCAGCTGCTCGGGCATTTCCTGAAGTTCGGGGCCGTCGTGGGCGGTTGTGGCGGACTGCTGGGAGCCGGCTTCGGCTACTGGCTGGCGGGCTACATCCTGGGCCTCTTCCGTCGGTTCTACGAGTTCCCGCGGATGATCAACCAGCCGTATCCGGGCATCGTGGCGGCGTGCGTGCTGCTGAGCATGGCGATGGCCATGCTGGGCACGCTGCGCGGCGCGTGGCAGGTGATGCGGCTCCGGCCAGCCGAAGCGATGCGGCCGCGTCCGCCCGAAGTCGGCCGCCGCGTGTTCCTCGAACACTGGACCTGGCTCTGGCGCCGCCTGGGGTTCCGCTGGCAGATGGTGCTCCGCGGCATCGTGCGCCACCGGCTCCGCGTCTTCACCGGCGTGTTCGCGTCCATGATGGGCGCGGGCCTGATCCTGCAGACCCAGCAGCTCGACGACTCCTTCCATGAACTGCTGCAGTTCACGTTCGAGAAGCTGATGGTGAGTGACATGGACCTGACCTTCAAGAGCGAGGTCGATTATGGAGGCTACCTGGAGGCGCGGCGTCTGCCGGGCGTGGACCAAGCCGAACCGCTGCTGGCGGTGGCCTGCACGTTCCACCAGGGGCACCATTCGAAGCGTTCCACGATCACCGGATTGCGCCAGGGCGCGCGGCTGACGGTGCCTCGCAACACACGGGGACAGGTCGTCCCGATTCCCGACGAAGGACTCGTGCTGACGAGGCGTCTGGCGGAGATCCTGCATGTGAAGGCGGGTGGCACGGTGGAGTTCGTGCCGCTGAAGGGAGAGCGACGGAGGATTCGCGCGCAGGTCGCCCAGGTCGTCGAGAGCTATGTCGGCACCGACTGCTACGCGCGCGACACCTACCTCAACCGACTCGTCGGCGAACAGCAGGCCGTGTCGGTCGTGCAGGCGAAACTGCAGCCGGGCGCGGAAGTGTCGCGGGAGTTCTATCGCGCACTGAAAGCCACGCCGCGCCTCGAAGGATACTCGGCGCTCCGCGAACAGAAAGTGCAGCTCGAGACGCTGCTCAAGCCGCTCAAGGTCGTCAACAAGTTCCTGATCGCGTTCGCCGGGCTGCTGTTCTGTGGAGGCATCGTGACGTCGTCGCTGATTTCGCTGGCGGAACGGCGGCAGGAGATCGCCACGCTTCGCGTCCTCGGCTACCAGCCACGCCAGGTCGGCGGGATTTTCCTCCGCGAAAGCCTCATCGTCAACTCGATCGGCATCACGTTGGGGCTGCCGGTCGGATACGCCTTCGCCTACTACATCAACTACTTCGTGGGCACCGACATCACCCGCCTGCCGTTCGTGCTGGAACGATCCACGTGGGCGATGACCGTGCTGCTCGGCATCCTGTTCACAGGACTCGGATACCTGCCCGTCTATCGAGCGGTGCGGCGGCTGGACTGGATCGGCGCGTTGAACGTGAACGAGTGACCGGGCGCGCGGCGAGATGCACGCGAGACGGATTGCACTCGAATCAGACGCCCATCTGCACGTCGCTCAGCGGAGCGTCCCCGCCGGAAAAGAGCGGCGGCGCGGGCGTTTCCGGAACGGCGACGCCGGTGGCGAACGGAGCCGGGTCCACGGGCGTGAAGATCGGAGCCAGGGCCGGAGCGATCGACGGAACGTGGGGACGCGTCGCTGCACTCGACGGGGCCGGGTTCGATGCGACGGGTCCCGCCAGCCGTGGGTTGGCAATGGCGGTATTCGACGCCGTGGCCACGGCGCCCAGGCCTTCATGGACCAACAGGCGGTTGCCACCGCCGCGGACGGCGTGCCACAACGAATCCAGCGTCCGCTGCAGGATCGACGCGGGCAGTTCGGCGGCGTGCGGCGCGGCCAGGGCAAGGCTAACGGTCAGCTGCAGCTCCACGCCCGCATGCTGCAGGCGGCGGGACTGGCAGACCTGCAACCGCAGACGTTCGGCAGGAATGAACGCCTCCTCCAGATGCGTGTTCGGCATCAACACCGCGAACTGGTCTTCGTCGAAGCGAGCAATCAGGTCCACGTCCCGCAACACTTCACGCAGGCACTCGGCCACCAACGCGTTCACCTGGCGACGCAGTTCCCGGTCCATGCCGCCGGGCGCGTCGAAGTCGTCGACTTGGACGAGCATCACGGAAAGCGGGCCGTCGTAGCGCCGGCTCTCGGCCAGGCGCCGCCGCAGCTCCTCCTCGAAGACACGGCGTGTCGGCAGGCCAGTCAACGCGTCCGCGTAGTGGTCGTGCTGGCGGGAAGTAAGGGAAGGGACCGGACGAGCGGGCGTCTTGCCGAACTGTTCGTTGCGATTCCCATCATGGAAGTGGCAGCAGTTGCGGCCCAGCTGCTTGGAGGCATACAGCGCTTGGTCGGCGCGGCGGACCAAGTCCTCGCGCTGTTCGCCCCGCAGGATCTCCGCGACGCCCAGGCTGATGGTGACCTGGATCGGATGGCCGTCGATGGTGCATTGGGAAAGTTCGATGCTCTCCCGCACACGCTCCGCCACCCGCCTCGCTTCACCGCCCGGTGTATTCGGCATCACGATGACAAACTCCTCGCCGCCATACCGCGACACGAGGTCGGTCTCGCGACACTGCTCCGACAGGACCTCGGCAACCCGGCGAAGCACTTCGTCGCCCGCCGGATGACCGTAGGTATCGTTGAGCCGCTTGAAATGGTCGATGTCCAGCAGGATCAGCGATAGGGCCGAACGCTGACGGTTCCATTCCATGACGCGGCGCGTCAGTTCGTATTCGAAAGCGCGGCGGTTGGCCACGCCCGTCAAGGCGTCGGACAGCGTGTCGGTGCGATGCGCCTCCGTCAGCCGAGCCATCTCCCGCCGCCGCGAATCGCTCAGCGAGCCAATGATCACGGCCTGCAGGCCCAGAACGCCCCCCCACACGCCCAACCCCAGCCACTCCAGCACCGTCGACTGATGCCAGACGGCCACGACTGCCGAGACAATGCTCAGCAACACCGTCTGCCCCACCCGGTGCCGGCCTCCCAACATGCCGGCCAGGCCCGTGGGCAGGAAGTAGAGCGACAGGACGGGGTAACGCAGCGTGGGCGTCGACGCGAGCAGCAGCGACAACCCGGCCACGGATCCGGCCAGAACCCATTCGATTTTTCGCGGATTACCCCACACCCGAGGGACCCTCTCTGGACGACTGGCTGGCTGATGTGTCGAATTCTAGGCTGTCTCGAATTGAAAGCTGTGCCGAAGTCTAGGCCGTGCGGTTTCGAACCTCGACACGCCTCGCTCGAAACAAGCCCGACGGACAGACCTGGAACCAAAGTTGCTGCCAGAGAACAACTCCCGAGGCCCGATCAAAAGACCCAGGCTCGGTTCCCTCGGAACGTAGGCGGCGACTTACAATGCAAACGTAGAACCGTTTACCGGAAGGCTCAAATCGAGCCAGTGATTTTCAATGGATTCCATGCCGCCGCGTCCCGAAGCGTCCGGCATCGCCACGCCCACCCAACGTACCGCCCATCGACACCGGGAGTTTCGAGGCCCCTGGAGAGTCCTGCATGGCCCGCATTGAAGGCGAGTTGATTCGACAGGCATGCGTGATCCCCTTCCGTATCCACCAGGGAACGCTGAAGTTTTGCCTGATCACGTCGCTCAAGAAAAAGAAGTGGATCTTCCCCAAAGGCGTCGTCGAACCGGGCGAAACGCCGGCCGAAACCGGGCTCAAGGAGGCTTGGGAAGAAGCGGGCCTGCGCGGCCAGATCGTCGGCGAACCCGTCGGCAGCTATGCCGATCGCAAGTGGCAGGCCCAGTTGGACGTCTGCGTGCTGCTCATGAGCGTCACGCAGTGCGAGGACGACTGGCCCGAAATGCGGAAGCGGCAGCGAGCGTGGATGTCACCGGCCATGACTCTGGAAAACCTGCCCCCAGGTCCTCTCAAGATGCTCTTCGAGCAGGTGCTCCGCACCCCCCTGGCCACCGCCGACCCCGTGCGGAACTGAAGCGGTTATCAGGCCCGGTCCGCTTCGGTAGTCGACACACGCCGTGTGCCGAACGGATCGGCCACCATTTCCAGATCGTCCGGGCTCCGCGCCCCCTCCGTCGACACGCCGCGAGGTGAGGCGTCGACCATCGTAGGCAGCCACCATTCCGGCACATGGCGAGTGCCGGCTATGCGTTCGGGTCGCTGGGGGGCGAGTTCGATTCGAGGAACTTCTGGTAGTTGGCCTTCAGCGCGTCCAGCAACGGCGGGACGTGGGGCGAGGCCATGAAGATGCGGCTCGACACGGCCGCGTTCGGATAGAACTGCGTCACAAAGTCAAAGCAGAACTCTGCGGCCGAGTGACGGATCATCACCCCCTCCGCGAAGTGGCCGGCCAACTCCTCATCCGCCACCTTGATGCTGTCGTAAAACTCCTCGATCGACGGCCTCTGTGCGGATGCTGGCGGCTTGGGAAGCGTCATTGGCTGGCCGAACCGCTGTTGGTAGTTCCCCAGGTTCTGGTCCAAGGCCTGAATGAAACGCGGCATCACCTGGTGGGGCACCACCACGCGACGGACCAGATGGCTGGGGATTCCCATCTGCTGGAGGAAGTCGAGCACGAAGGCGTTCGGGCCGTTCATGATGATGGCACCCGTGCTGACCACGCCATAACCGACCGAAGCCGGCACGCGCGCCGTGATCCCGGGCACCTGCACCTGCTCGTGCTGCGCATCGCCGCCTGAAGGCTCCGGAGTCCCGCCCGCACCCTGCTCACTCATCGTTCAGTTTCCTTATCACCCGCGTCGCCGCTGCGGAAGCCACAGCCGTCGCGCAACCTTCGCCCATCGGCGTTTCGCCCGCCCTCGGGCAGACCGAGCAGCTTAACAAAACTGGACGGCTGCGTGAAAGAGAATTCCCGTCAGCCGTAGAAGGCGAACGATCGAGGTCCCGCGTCGGCGACCGTGACGGACTGCGTCAAGAAGAAGAAACACAAGAAAGGTCGCGCGTTTTTGTTGCACAAATTGGCTAAATGCGGAAACTCAAAGTTGTAATTTACTTGGCAAAACGCGCATAATCCGCAGTCGCCAACTAAGATGAGAAGCCGACGACGCGGCGGATCTGCGGGCTTTTGCCCGCGAATTCGTCCCCAAGTGCCCGGCCCGGGGCCTCCGAGCCTCGGTTCGTCTTGGGGGGATCACGTCAGCGGCGGTTCGCCTTTGGAAAACGATCGCAGTGCACTTCGGTTCCGACGGAAGTGTCCCCGCGATGGTGTGACTTGGCGAAGCGGTTGGCGCCGATCCGGCACGCACCCGTCCTGTTCGGCAAGTCGAGTTCAAGAGCAGACCCCATGCGTTCGACGGCAGAGCCGCGTCTTTCGACGTGAGCCTGCCAAGAAACCTGCGGATCGCCACAAGCAACGCGACGCACGCGCAAGACACGATCCGCGCTGAGTTGAATCAGGGCTGACGTGCGGCGGGGCGCTGCGAGCTTTGACGACTGACAGCGGTGGGGACTGCCAGCGGTAACGCGTGTGGCAGCTAGTAGCTCGACACAGAAGAACTCGATGATCCTGACCATGACATGGTCACGAGCACGGCGGCAACGAACGAGCGGCGGGGACTGGTGATCACAATTTCGCGATGAATGTAGACGTTTTCACCTGCCCGTGCGTAGGAAACCTGCAACCAGCGATGAATTCCCGAAAACTTCACGACAACCAACTCGAACCCACATCTTCCTCGATTCGGCGTGCGTGCCAGGGCGGCGCGCGTGCCAGGGCTTAGTCATTGAGGACTGCCCCTGCCGCAAGGGCGGCGATGACCAGGAAGATGAGACCGGATCCACTGACCTTTGGGAGAACTCCACACGATGTCCTCGATGAATCCCTTCTCGCCGCGTGTTGCCCGGACTGCTCGTCGCCGCTCACTTCGCTCCTTCCTGGCTGGCACCAAGCCGAAGGCGTTGGAAGGACTGCGGCCGGAGGTGGAGTCGTTGGAGTCGCGGATTGCGATGGCGGCCGACCCGGTGATCTCCGAGTTCCAGGCGATCAATGTCTCGACGATCAAGGACAAGGATGGGGACTACTCGGACTGGATTGAGATCCGCAATCCGGACATCAACCCGGCCAACCTGGCGGGCTGGTATCTGACGGACGATCCGAACAACCTGACGCAGTGGCGTTTCCCCGCGGGCACGACGATCGCTCCGGGCAAGGAGATGCTGGTCTGGGCTTCCGGCAAGGACCTGACGCTGGCCGGTCAGGAGCTGCACACGAACTTCCGACTGTCAGCGGATGGCGAATTCCTGGCGTTGGTTCGCCCGGACGGCCGCACGATCACGCAGTCCTTCAATCCTTATCCGGCACAGGTCGAGAACCAGTCGTACGGTCTGGCGATCACGCGGAACGTCTATGAG
>JBIIEC010000154.1:0-11946 GCA_044238045.1 Pirellulaceae bacterium
AACCTGCGACTGCATCTCGTCTGTCTCGACCTGGCCACCGGAGCCACGATCTGGGATCGGCCCGTCGAGCCCTATCTTCCGGAAGACGAGTATGGCGGCATGTTCGCGGAACATGGATACGCATCGCACACGCCCATTTCCGATGGTGAACGCGTCTATGTCTATTTTGGCAAGACCGGCGCGGTAGCGTTCGACCTCGAAGGCCAGCAGCTTTGGAAGACGGCCATCGGCACCGAATCCGACCCGCGCGGCTGGGGCTCATCGTCCAGCCCCGTCCTCTACAAGAATCTGCTGATCATCACTGCATCGGCCGAAAGCGAAGCGCTGGTGGCACTCGACAAGATGACCGGCAAGGAGGTGTGGCGCAAGGAAGCCCAGGGCTTCGCCGGCACCTGGGGAACGCCCGTGCTGGTTGAAGTCTCGCCCGAACGCACCGATTTAGTCCTGGGCGTTCCCGGCGAGGTGTGGGCCTTCGTGCCCGAGACCGGCAAGCTGCGCTGGTACTGCCAGGCCATCAGCAACGATTCGTTTTGTTCCAGTGTCGTGACCGACGGCACGAACGTCTATGCGATCGAGGGACGAGGCGGTGGTTCGATTGCGATTCGCGGAGGTGGCGAAGGCGACGTGACGGAGTCGCATGTGCTCTGGTCGGGCCGCGACAGCAACCGCATCACCACACCGCTGGTCCATGAAGGCTTGATCTACTTCTTCTCGAACCGCATGGCCAACTGCGTGGATGCGAAGACCGGCGAGACGATCTATCGCGAGCGTCTGGGAGCAACGGGCGGTGCCGCCTCCTCGGGGGAACCGGCGGCCGAACCGGGGCGCGGCGGCGAGGGGGACCGCGGTGGTCGCGAAGCGTCTGACGGCCGCGGTGGTCGCGGTGGTCGTGGTGGCCGCGGTGGTCGTGGCGGCATGGGTGGCCAAGACTACTCGTCCCCCATCCTCGCCGACGGCAAACTGTTTTTCGTCTCCCGCAACGGCACGGCCCATGTCCTGCAGGTGGGCCGCGAATTCAAGCCGCTGGCTGCCAACCGCGTGACGGAGGAGCAGGAAGACTTCAGCGGCACGCCCGCGGTGGCCGACGGCCGCCTGCTGCTGCGTTCCAGCAAGCACCTGTACTGCGTGGGACTGGCGGCCGATACGCCGACAAAGCCTTAAAGCCTCGCGGGACGGCTCATGCGGCCGCGCGCGTTCTCGCTACTTGCCCCGGGTGGATGCGTCCTTCAGAATGATGCCATCACCCGGGGTTCTTCTTGCGCCCCGTTTCCCGCCTCGATCGCGCACGCCCGAGGGAACGCCCACATGTCCCCTGCCCACCTGTCCGCTGCCTCCCTGTCCGATGCTCGCCTGCCTGACTCTCGCTGGTTCGCTTGGTCCACGATCGGTCGCCTGCTCTTCGCGCTGTTCGCGTGCGGCATCCTGGGCCTGACGCCGCGCGAGGACGCGTGGGGTGCGGAGTCGTGGCCGGAATTTCGCGGTCCGCGCGGGGATGGCCGAGCGGACACCAGCGATGTTCCTGTGGAATTCGGTGAAGGCAAGCGTCAGGCGTGGAAGGTCGCCATCCATGGCAAGGGCTGGTCGTCGCCCGTGGTCTGGGGCAATCAGATCTGGCTCACCACCGCGACCGAAGATGGCAAGCAGATGTCCGTGCTCTGCATCGACCGCCAGACCGGCAAGATCCTGCACGACCGAGTGCTCTTCGAAAACGCGACCCCGGCATTCTGCCATCCCACCAACAGCTACGCTTCGCCCACGTCCGCCATCGAGGAGGGCCGCGTCTATGTGCACTTCGGCAGCTACGGCACGGCCTGCCTCGACACCAAGACCTTCTCCACGATCTGGGAACGACGCGACCTGCCCTGCGACCACTGGCGTGGTCCCGGCTCATCGCTCACCCTGCACGACGGTGTCCTGTATGTGCCCTACGACGGACATGACCTGCAGTACGTGGCCGCCTTTGACAAACAGACGGGCGAGCTGCGTTGGAAGTCCGAGCGTGGCATCCGGTATGAAAGCGAGGATGGCGACATCAAGAAGGCGTACAGCACCTGCCAGGTGATTGAAGTCGCGGGCCAGCGTCAACTGGTCTGTCCCTCCGCGGCAGAGACGATCGCCTACGAACCGGAATCCGGCCGGGAGATCTGGCGACTGCGGCACGGAGGCATGAACGCTGCCACGCGTCCGCTGTTCGCCGACGGACTGCTGTACCTGACCGTCGGCGACGCCGTCGGCGATGCCCGCCCCGCGCTGCTCGCCGTCCGGCTCGATTCGTCCGCCGGCAAGACGGTACCGCAACTGGCCTGGAAACTCGACAAGAGCCCGCCGAAACGACCCTCGCCAATTGTCGTCAACGGCCTGGTCTTCGTCATCAACGACGATGGCGTCGCCAGCTGCCTCGACGCGGCCACCGGGCAGACGCACTGGCATCATCGCATTGCCGGAACCTACCGTGCCTCGCCCGTCTACGCCTCCGGACGCATCTACTTCTGCAGCCTGGAGGGCACGGTCACCGTGGTGGCTGCGGAGAAAAACTACCGGGAACTGGCCGTGAACCAGTTCGACCAGGGATTCCAGGCGTCGCCCGCACTCCACGGCAACGCCCTGATCCTCCGTTCCCTCACCGACCTGCACTGCTTCGAGTAGCCGTCGGCGGGCAAACGAGGGGCGACATGCGACGCGCGTCGCACGCCTCCGTCGCGCGACTCAGTCAACCAGCCGACGGTCGTAGAGCCGATAGGTTTTGTTGAGCTTCGCGCCGCCGCGCTGCAGCGTGGAACGCGACAGGTGGTTACTCTCCAGCACCCACGAGAACTCCGCCTCTTCAATGCCCCAGGACAGCACGTCTGGCAGGATGCGAGCGACCAGCACCAGCCCCACGCCCCACTTCTGGTACTCGGGAATCACATTCGTGCTGATCAATCGCACGCGCTTGATCGCTCGGCGGTTCCAGAGCAGTCGCAGGAATCCGAAGGGAAACAGCTTCCCGTCGATCTGCTTGATGCGCGGGTTGTAGTCGAGCAGCCCGAACATGGCTCCGACGACCTTGCCGTCGACTTCGGCGAAGCTCGTCATCTCGGGCACGATCAGGTGCCGCAACGATCCTGCCATGTGATCCAGTTCGGCGTCCGACAGGGGAACAAACCCCCAGGTGTTGACCAGGGAGCGGTTGTAGATGTCCAGGAAGTGGCGCACGTCGCGATGGAAATGCTTGCGGTCGAGGCGGCGCGTCTTGATATTGAACCGCCGCATCGATTCATTCACGACGAACTCAAGTTTCTTGTCGAGCTGCTCCAGCATGTTCACATGGCCCCAGAAAGCGTACATATCCTGTACCTTCTCGTAGCCCGCCTGCTCGATCAACGCTCCGTAGTAGGGCCGGTTGTAGGTCATCATGAAGAACGGCGCTGAATCGAATCCCTCGACCAGCAGGCCGCATTCGTAGTTCAGCGACGGGTTGCACGGACCACGGGCCACTTCCAGTCCCTGGTCGCGCAGCCAGGATTCGGCGGCCCGCAGCAGTCCCTGCGCGACCTGCGGGTTCTCGGACGATTCAAAGAAACCAAAGAACCCCACCTTGTCCCGGTACTGTTCGTTGTGGGCCGGGTTGACGATCGCGGCAATGCGGCCAGCAACTCGGCCGTCCTCGTAGGCCAGGAACGTCTGCACCCGCGCACGTTCATAGAAGGGATGGCGTTTGTAGCCCACCAGTTCGGCCTGGTTGATGCGGATGGGCGGGATCCAGTAGGGATCCTGGTCGTAGAAGGCCCACGGCAGGTTGAGGAACTCTTTCTGCTGGCGTCGTGTTTCCACGGCCTGGATGCGAATCTCGGCCATCTCTGCGGCACTCCCCAAGACGATTCCGCCCATCCCCCTCGTCGATTCAGTCCGAGGCCTTGGCGGAACAGTCGCCCTCGTCCTGGTGGAATCCGCCTAGTCGCTCGCTGGAACGTCCTTCAGGACATATCCGCGCACCGACACCATCCGATAACGCCACAGCACGGCACGCCACAGCATCTGGCGCTCACAGCCCCGCGACCCGGACGGCTGCCGTCCGCTCCCGTAGAAGGTCCTGGGGGCCTGCGCGGGCAGCACGGACACGGCGGCAGGATAACAGGAGGGCTCGCAAAAAGGAATGGAGCCGCACGCCGCGCGAGGCACGCCGGTCGCTGCTGGCAGGGATGGCACTGCTGGCAGGTCCTGCGGTAACAACCCCAACGTGCAAACGCCTTCGCCGACTGCGAATTCAAGTCGGCAGGCGTCGCCGATCGTGGGCTGCGAATCGCCTCCTCGCGACGGGATTCGTGATCGCGCCGCCGAGTTCGCTCGGCGAAAATGGAAGCCACGCTGGCGTTTTCCACAGGTCTTGACGCCCGAGGAGAGCATCGGCCGTGGAGAACAGTTGGCAGCGCGTCGAGTGAGGCGATAAGGGGTGGGCCGGCGCGAACCGGCCGCCAGGGGCTCCAAGGCTCGGCCTGCGCGAGTCGTCGCGAATGATCTTGCCTCATTTCCGCAAAGAACGCACCATACGCCGCCCGTCGCGGGCCGGGCCTTCCTTGACTGAGCCGCCATCGACCCGGCCGGCATGGAAGGACGCCAGTTCACGCGTCGGCGGGACGATGCCCCGAGACGAAGGAAGCAGCATGGACTATCTGGTGACGGGAGCAACCGGACTGGTCGGCAACAATCTGGTGCGACAGATTCTCGAGCGTGGCGGAACGGTGCGTGCGCTGGTCCGAAGCGAGGGCGTACCCGACTGCCTGGCCGGCCTGGCCGTGGAGACAGCGCGAGGCGATATCCGAGATGCGGAGTCGGTGGAGCGGGCAGCGCGAGGCGTGCGTTGCGTGCTGCACGCGGCGGCGGACACCCACATCGGCTGGCATCACCTGGAACGCCAGCGACAGATCAACGTCACCGGCTCGCGCAACGTCGGACTGGCGGCCCGCGCGGCGGGCGCGCGGATGATCCATGTATCTTCCGTCGACGCGCTGCCCGACAGCCTCGATGGACGCCCGGTCGACGAGGAGACGCCGGACCGCTGCAAAGTGCCTTGCACCTATGTGGTCACGAAGCGAGAAGCAGAACAGGCCGTCCGCGCGCTGATGCAGGACGGCCTGGACGCTGTCATCGTCAACCCCGGCTTCATGCTCGGCCCCTGGGACTGGAAACCCTCCTCCGGCCGGATGCTGCTGGCGATCGCCCGCGTGCGGATCCCGGCGGCGCCGCGAGGCGGCATGAGCGGCTGTGACGTGCGGGATGTGGCCTCCGGGATCCTCAACGCAGCCACGCGAGGCCGACCGGGCCACCGATACATCCTCGCCGGCGAAAACATCTCCTACTTCGACGCCTGGCGCATGTTCGCCCGCATCGTGGGCCATCCGCCGGGACCTTCCTACCTGATCCCGTCCTGGATCAACGGGCTGAGTGGTCGGTTGGGCGACCTCTGGGCCCGGGTCTCCGGCAACGAGACCGACGTCAACAGCGCCATGATTCAAATGTCGCAGCGGTTCCATTATTATTGCAGTGACCGAGCGAGGCGGGAGCTTGGTTACCAGCCGCGTCCTTTCGAGGAATCGGCACGCGACGCCTGGGAATGGCTGCGTGCGCGCGAATTCCCTACGCCCCACTCCAAGCCTTCCCCTTAGCCCCCTCGCTGCTTCCGCGCCATGTCGACGATCCTTGTCACCGGCGCGACAGGATACATCGGCAGGCATCTCGTCCGATTCCTCGTCGCCCGTCATCACCGCGTCCGCTGCCTCACGCGAAGCACCTCGTCGCGCGACGAACTGCGGGACCTGGACATCGAGTTCGTCACGGGCGACCTGGACGAGCCCGCGAACCTGTCACCGGTCGTGCGTGGCGTGGACCTGGTCTTCCACCTCGCCGGCCGCACTTCGGCGCTGCAGCGACAACAACTGTTCCATACCAACGGCCAAGGGACCGCCGCCCTCGCCGCCGCGTGTGCGTGCCAGACCACGCCCCCTACACTCCTGGTCGTCTCCTCCATCGCCGCCGCGGGGACGGGAATCGCCGGTCGTCCCCGACTCCATCGCGACGCGCCTCGTCCCGTCTCGCACTACGGACGAAGCAAGCGAGCGGGGGAACTGGCCGCGGAGGCCTGGGCCGCTCGCATGCCCGTGTCCATCGTGCGTCCCGGAATCGTCTTCGGCCCCGGGAATCGCGAAATGCTGCCGATGTTCCAGTCGATCGCCAGCTTTCGCATCCATGTGGTTCCCGGGTTCACTCCGCGTCGAGTCATGTTGATCCACCACGACGACCTGCTCGAAATACTCTGGCGCGTGGCCGAGAAAGGGTCCCGCATCCAACCCGGCGGCAACCCCGCCCACAATGCAGCGTATCCCGAACCGGCCTCGACGGCCCGCGGTGGTTACTACTTCGCCGTTGCTCCCGAGACACCCACGTACCTGGAACTGGGCCGCATGATCGCTCGCGCGACGCTCCAGCACCAGGCGTTCCTGCTGATGATGCCCGAAGCGATCGTCTGGGCGGCAGCAGGCGGCACCGAGCAGTTCAATCGCCTGCGCGGCACGACAGACAGTTTCAATGTGGACAAGATGCGGGAAGCGTTCGCCGGCCATTGGGAGTTCGAGACCGAACGAGTGGAACAGGAACTCGGGTTCCGACCGGCACACTCGCTGCAAAGGCGTCTCGAGGAGACGGCTTGCTGGTACCGCGAACACGGCTGGCTGTAAGTCGCTGGGAGATGAAGCACGCGCGCAAGACGCGTCGCAAGTCGCGGGACGTCCTCAGCGGCGATCCCAGGTCGCGCGGGCCGTCACGCCGGCATCCATCGCGCGTTCATGTCCGCACCGAATCTGCAGCGGCTGGACTTCCAGCGTCGCACCCGGCTCCGCCCGCAGATGCTCCGCCAGCAGCGACCGGACTTCACGCACGCCCCACCCCGGACTGTGGCAGCTGAACAGCAGGAATCGCCCGCGGTCGCGCAGCAGTCGCAACGCGTTGTCCAGCAACGGCGGCAGATGGTCCTCCAGTTTCCAAGGTCGCTGGTCGGTGCCGTGACCGTAACTGGGCGGATCGAGGATCACGCCTTCGTAGCCGCGGCCGCGTCGCAGTTCCCGCTCCACAAATCGACGCGCGTCCTCGACCAGCCAGCGAATGGGCGCATCGGCCAGGGCGGATCGCTCTGCGTTGAGCCGTGCCCAGGCGACCACGTTGCGTGCCGAGTCGACGTGAGCCACGGACGCTCCCGCGGCAGCCGCCGCCAACGTGCTGCCACCCGTATAGGCGAACAGATTCAGCACCGACATCGGCACCCCCGCGCGGCAAACCTGCTCCGCGATCCAACGCCAGTTGGCGATCTGCTCGGGAAAGACGCCGATATGCCCGAAAGGCGTGGGTTTCAGCAGCAGCTGGAAGTGGTCGCCCGCCAGCGTCCACTGTTCGGGCAGCGCGTCGGCAGGCTGCCAGATGCCTTGTTCGCCCGTGAGCCGTTCGTACCGGCCGGTGGCTCGCCGCCAAATCTCCGCTCGCGCGGGCGAATCGCCCATCGCTGGCGGCGAAGGGCGATCCAGCACATGATCGCCAAATCGCTCCAGCTTCCGGCCGTGCCCGAAATCCAGCAGTTCGTAGCTTTCCCATCCGGCCATGCGTGATTCGTGCAAGACGATCTTTCTACGACCCTCGAAAACAGGATAATAAGGCCCGGAAGGTCTGCCTGTCGAGTGGCGGGCCAGAACGCCAGCAACCACCAGCCGCGAACGACCGCCAGCTGGCCGCGGGAAGAGAGAGAGACAGCTGCCATGACCTCCCGGATGCGAAACTTCCTGATCGGACTGTTGTGGCCTGCGGCGCTCGCTGCCGTCTCGCTGGCTGCGGCCCCGCTCGCTGCGGCCCCGCTCGCTGCGGCCCCGGAGGCTGACCCGGAGAAAGCTACCGAGAACGCTACCGAGAACGCTACCGAGAACACCGGGGAGTCTGCGGCGAGCAACTCGGCGGAGCCTGCAGCGGCCGAGGTTACCGTCACGGAACTGGTAGCGGCCCTCGACTCGGACATCTACGAAGCCCGCCGCCGCGCGACCGAGGAACTGGTCATCGCGGGACGCGCGGCGATTGATCCGGTCGTCGCCGCGGTGCAGCAAGGCAGCCTCGAAACCATCTCGCGCGGCATCTTCGTGCTGCGACAGATGGCCCTGAACAGCCAGGACCCCGATACCGGCACCGCCGCCTACCGCGCGCTCCGCCAGATTGCCGACGCGCGATTCACCACGGCCTCGCGACACGCCAGTTCGGCACTCCACGCCGTCCACGAAAACCGCCACCAGCTGGCGCACCGGTTTCTCTCCGAGCGCGGTGCCGTGATCTCCGTGACGCAGGTCCCCGTCGCCATGGCCATGCAGCAGGGCTTCCCCTCCATCTCGTTCGGCGACGGTTGGCGAGGAACGCTGGATGACCTCAAGCGACTGGAGTGGATCACCAGCTACCGTCCCGACGGAAACGCTCCCCCCTGGATGATCGTGCTGGAGGGTGACAAGATCACCGACAGCTGGATGGATGCCATCGGCTCGCTGGAAAACGTATCTGTCGTCAAGTTCAAGTCCGCGGGCATCACGGACGAAGCCATCCGCAAACTCACGGCGATGCGCGACCTGCAGATTCTGGAGGTGCTGTACACGCCGGTGACCGATGGAGCGATCGACCATCTGCTGGCCATGCCGAAACTCGAACGCATGCGGCTGTACGGCAACCAGTTCTCGGAGGACGGCTGGCTGCGTCTGCGGCAGCAGGCAGCGACCTTCGAGATCGACCTGCGTCGGGGCGGCTTCCTGGGCATCGGCTGCGACGATAATCCGTGCCGCGTGACCATTATCCGACCCGGTTCCGTGGCTGCCACCGCCGGGTTCCAGGCGGGCGACGTCGTGCTCAGCTACAACCAGCAGCCGGTGCAGACCATGGAGGAGCTGACGCGTCTCATCGGCCAGAACGTGGCCGGCGACAAAGTCACCATGGAACTGCTTCGCGACGGCGAGAAACTGACGAAGGAAGTTGTCCTCGGGAAATGGGATTGAGAGCGATGAATCGAACCACCTCGCGACGCTGGATCGCATCGGCCGCCGGCCTGGCCATCGCCTCCCTCCTCGGCGGCGCGCCCCTGACCGCCGAACCACCGCGCGTGCTCGCCCCCGGCTACCGGCTGGAACTCATCGCCGAGGCACCCCGGATCGTGACGCCTGTCGCGTTGGCCTTCGATCGCCATGGACAGCTTCTTGTCATCGAATCCCACACGCACCACCGGCCCACGGAATACACCGGTCCTGCCCACGATCGCATTCTCGTGGTGCGCGACAAAACAGGTGACGGACCGGCCGACGAGTTGGTTCCGTTCTTCGAAGAGACCGACCAGACGATGAGCATCCTGGGATCGGCCGACGATTGGATCTATGTGGCGACACGCCGCGAAGTGATGCGGATCCGCGATACGGACGCCGATGGCCGCGCCGACGAACGCGTTCCTCTCGTGCGCCTGGACACCGAAGGCGACTATCCCCACAACGGACTCGCCGGACTCTGCCACACTCCGGAGGGCCGCCTGCTGTTCGGCCTGGGGGAGAACATGGGAGTGCCCTACCGACTGGTGGCCGCGGATGGCAGCATGCTGGCGGGAGGCGGCGAAGGCGGCAGCGTCTATACCTGCAACCTCGACGGCAGCGACCTGCAGCGTTTGGCCACCGGATTCTGGAACCCTTTCGGAAGCTGCTTCGATCCGCACGGTCGACTGTTCACCGTCGACAACGACCCCGACGCGAGCCCGCCTTGCCGACTGCTGCATGTCGTACCCGCCGGCGACTATGGTTACCAGTTTCGCTATGGTCGATCCGGTCGCCATCCGCTGCAAGCCTGGAACGGCGAACTGCCCGGCACGCTCCCCATGGCCGTCGGCACGGGTGAAGCGCCCTGCGCGGTCGTGCCCTTCCGCGGCCAGTTGTGGGTTACAAGCTGGGGCGACCATCGGCTGGAAACCTTCACGATGCAGTCGCACGGCGCAACGGTCCGCGGACAGCTGTCCATCGCCGTGCAAGGCGATGCCAACTTCCGACCCGTCGGCTTGGCCGTCAGCCCCGATGGCAACTCGCTCGTGTTCAGCGACTGGGTGGATCGCAGCTACCCCGTCCACGGACAAGGGCGACTCTGGCGACTCGTCGCCGAAACCAAGTCCTCCCCAACTCCCGTCTCCTGGCCCGAGCCGTCCGCGGCCGAGCAGCAGGCCCGGCAGCTCCGCGTCACAGCCTCCCTGCAGCAGCTCGACTCCGACGACCCTTTTCTCCGCCAAGCCACCATCGCCGGCCTCGCGGCCAGCTCCAGCCTGGATCCGCGACGCTTTACTCAACTGAAGTCCGCGAACGAGCGCCAGGCATGGCTGGAAGCTTTGCGCTGGAAAGATCCGCAATCCGCCGAATCGATCCTGCCAGCCGCCCTTGCGGATACCGACACCCGGGTCCGACTGGTCGCCCTGCGTCTGGTCGCCGAACAACGGTGGCGACAGTTCCTGCCCCAGGTCGGCAAGTTGCTGCAGTCAGCAGCGACGAACGCCGCGGCCGGTGTTGCCCGCGAGGCAGATGGAACCGCGGAGGACACCGGGGGCGCGGACAGGACGGGGAAGGATGCGACTACGGGTGGGACTGCCGAGGCAGGGACTGCGGATCCAACGCGTCTCCTGCGGATGGCCCTCGCCACACTGGCCTGGCTGGAACAGGGCGAAGCATCGAAGGATACGGGGCCGTTCGAGCAACGGCTGGTGCAGATGGCCGGGGACGTGTCGCAACCCGCCGCGTTGCGCGGTATGGCTCTTCGATTGCTGCCCGCGCAACACGCTTCCTTGGATGAGCAGTCGTTGGCCAATTATGCAAACGCGCCGGCGCCGCTGCCGCGCGAGGCGCTGGCGGTGCTCCGCGAACGCGTCGATCCCTGGGCCACGACGCTGCTGGTGCGACTCGCCGAGGACCACCAGCGCGACACGCGCCTGCGCGCCGATGCCACGGCCGCGCTGGCCGGCCGCGGCGAAGCCACCCACGCGCCGCTCCAGCGACTCGCGCAGGACGCCGAGCCGACCGTGGCCGCGGAAGCGCGACGCGGCTTGGGCCTGGGTGATGCCCCGGTGTCGAAGCCCGAAGTGGCCGACATGGACGCGTGGCTGCGATGGGTCCCGGATGTCGGGGACGCTGCGGCAGGCGAGCGGATCTTCTTCCGTGGCACGGGCGGGCGCTGCAGCAACTGCCACGCGCACGACGGGCGCGGCGGCAACGTCGGTCCCGACCTGAGCACCATCCATCGGCGAGCCGATCGGCGCTGGCTGCTGCAGGCGCTGCTTGACCCCCATCGCGACGTGGCCCCTCAATACGCCAGCGTGCAGTGGACCACGGCCGATGGTCGTACCTGGACCGGTGTTCCCCACAGTGGACCCGGTGAGGAAGGCCTGGAGAAACTGGTCGGCGCCGACGGCCAACTGGTGGCCGTTCCATCCGAGCAGATCGTCGAGCGAAACACCCTGAACACTTCGATCATGCCAACCGGACTCCAGGATCAGTTGACCCAGAAGGAACTGAGCGACCTGCTGGCGTTCCTGCTGCAACGACCGTAGTCGCCTTGCCATCGAAAGCGGGGATTGCAGACCGAGAGGCGGCCTGAGCGGGCCATGGACGCGTCAGAAAGGCGGTCCGGCCGAGTCCGCGGCGGCGCTGCAGGATCAGCGCCGCTCTTGGCTGCGGGATGTGGATGAACGTTTCGGCATGTCGCCGTGGAGATGGCGCGCCGACGTTCGTCGACTAGCGTCCGCCGGGCGTCTGGACCCGTTTGCGAACATCTGTCTCGAGCGTGCCGAAGGCTGCTTCGTGCCGCTGCACGCTCATGCTCAACGCGGCAAGCAGCCGCTTCGCCGTGTAGTGGTTGAGGATGATCCGCTGGCTGACG
>JBIIEC010000155.1:0-11905 GCA_044238045.1 Pirellulaceae bacterium
GAATGCATCGCCACGATCAACGCTGCTGCAACTGAGTTCGCAGCCATGCGTAAGCCCGCTCACGAATCGGCTGCGGGAAATCGTGCGCTGCATCCGGGTAGTCCGCCGACAAACGCTCCGATACGGACGCCCAGGAATACAGGGCTTCGACGCGCCGCATCACCTTCCGCACGCCAGCGACATCGAAGTTGTCGTCATGCAGCGGAGCGTTCACGAAGACCGCGCGTGGACAGATGGCGGCCAGGACTTCGTCAAAGTCAAACGGCACACGCCGCGGGTCGTTGCCATGGTCGGAAGCGATCCGCGGCATGTAACGATCGCTCGTCCACCCTTTCAGGTTTCCCCCATAGTAGTCGGGAAATCCCGTGAAGCCGCAACTGGTCACCACCGCGCGAATCCGTGTGTCGAACGCGGCCGTGAACAGTCCATTGTGTCCCCCCAGCGAATGGCCGATGCAGCCGATCGCATCCTGATCCACCTCCGGCAGGCTCTCCAGCAGATCGACCGCCCGCAGGTTGTTCCAGATCGCCTTCATGGAGCCACTTTGGCAGGCCGATTGTCCCACGCGGGCTGGGAAATCGTACGCGTACTCGCCAAACGATGGATAGTCGGGCGCCAGCACCACGAAGCCCCGCTGTGCCAGTTCCCTGCCGTAGTGCATGCTCGCCTTGCCGCCCCAACCGCACACTTCCCCCTTACCGAGGTCCTGGGTCTGGTGCAGCGCCAGAACGGCTGGCGCGGGGCCGGCCAGGCCGTCCGGCACCAGCAGCACGGCGGGCACTCGATCACCGACCTCCGACTGGTAGGTGAGTCGCACCTCCTGGTAACCGTCGCGCTGCGTGACCGCATCGCGACGCACTTCCAAAGACACGCGATGCTCGGGTCCCGGCAGCGGCCCCATCACCTGCTGCATGCGCTGCAGCACCTGTTCGCGGCGCAACCCCAGGTCGTGCGGCGCTCGCAACGGACGCTCCTCGCCCGCGGAATTCCTCAGCGTCAACAGTGTCTCCGCTCCCTGGTATCGCGAGGCACCCGCCTGCCGGCCGCGTTCCTCCTCCTGCGATTCGGCGAGTTGCGGCGCGAGATGGCCCCGGTTCTCCAACCAGTGCAGGCCCTTGCGCGTGGGAAGCACCAGATCGAGGTCTCCATCCTGGTCGAGGTCGGCGATCGCCATCTGCAAGTCAGCGCCGCAGCGGCCCTGCCATGAGAGCCATTGACGTCGCCATGTCCTCGAGCCCGCGTCCCATTCATAGCGGGCCACGTACTGCGGATCCCACTCCCCCGGATCGCGCCCGTCATGTCCCATCCAGCGTTTTGCGGCGATCAGTTCCCACCGGCCGTTGCCATCGAGGTCAGCCCAGGCCAGCGTGTGGGACTGGGACACCTGCGTGTCGATCGTGTGCATGCGCCAGAGGCGCTTCGCTCCCACAGTCGTCTCGTTGGCACGTTCCTGCTCCAGCCAGTACAGCCCCGTGTGGTGGCCGCGCGACCAGATCAGGTCTCGGTCGCCGTCACCATCGACATCCTCCACCAGGATCGGAATGCCCGGATCGGCGTGCAGACGGAACTCCTCGTGCGGAACCCAGCGGTCCGTGAGGGGATTCGCGGGCGCAGCATACCAGCCATGCCTGCCGATGAGATCAACCCGCCCGTCATCGTCCACGTCACCCCAGCCGAGTCCATGGCCGGCCAGTCGCTCGGGCAGCTCATGGCGGGCCCAACTGACTGCGGCGAGGCCACCCGTGCGCGACGGCACGCGTTCGCGTCGATACCATCCGGCGAACGTGGTGCCGTTGGGCAGGACGTCCAGTTCGCCATCGCGATCCATGTCGACCAGCCGACCAGTTTCGCTGGGCCCCGGAGAATCAATCAGGTGCGTGATCCATGGCGACCTGTTGTCCGTGGGATTCCGGATCCAAAACAGCGACTGGCTGCGGTAGTTCACGCTGACAATATCTTGCCAGCCATCCCCATCGACATCCAGGGGAAGGTTCGCGTAGTCGTCAAGGCGTCCGCCCAGGTTCGGCACGACGCGCGTCGGATGCGGCGTCCAGTGAGGGCCTTCGTACCAGAACCCACCGCAGTAGATATCCGGCTGTCCATCGCGATTCACGTCCAGCACGGCACACGCGCTGTAGGCCGAGTCGTCCGCGATCGAATGCAGTTTCATCGCCACATTCTGGAACTTCTCGGACGACCACGCGACTGCGGGAAGCAGCCACCCCGCGATCATCAGCGAACAGCCCGCGGTCACGGCCCGCGCGACGCGGCGAATCGCGAGGTGCCCGGAAGGCTCTCGCTCACCGGGGACTTGCTGGAAGACCATGTGCTCGCCCTTGGTTCCCGCCTGCATGGTGGATCCTCCGGAAAGATGCTTCCGCGAAGCGTCCAGGGGACGCGACCGCGCGACGCCGGGCGAGGCTTACCAGGTCATCGACTCCTTGACGGCCACCAGCAGGCGCCGGATATCGTCCGGGAAGACGTGTCCGATGGTGCCGATGCGAAAGGTGTCGAGGTCGGTGACCTTGCCGGGATAGATGACGAAGCCGCGTTTCTTCAACTGCTGGTAGAACTCGGAGAACTTGTAGCCGGGCGATTCCGGATTATGGAAGGCGGTGATGATCGGCGATTGGAAGTGCCGTGGCAGCACGCAGCGAAACCCGAGTGCCTCCATGCCATCGACCAGGATGCGTTGGTTCTCGACGTACCGCTGGTGTCGCGCGGCAACGCCGCCTTCCTCGTGCAGTTCCGTGATGGCCTGAGCCAGTGCCCGGACGGTATGCGTAGGCGACGTAAACCGCCACTTGCCGCCACCGTGTTCCATCGCGTTCCACTGGTCGTACAGATCGAGGGAGAGGCTGCGTGCCCGACCCTTGCAGGCCTCCAGTTCACTGCGTCGCGCAATCACGAATCCGAACCCGGGGACGCCCTGCAGGCACTTGTTCGCGCTGCTGATGATCCATTGAATACCGAGTTCGTCGATATCCACCGGCACGCCCCCGAAGGTGCTCATGGCATCCACGATCAGCACGCGCCCCGAGTCGCGCACGGTACGAGCGATCTCCGCCAGGGGATTGAGCATGCCGGTCGTCGTTTCGCCATGAACGGCGGCCACATGGGAAATGCGTGTGTCCTCTGCGAGCGTGCGAGCCAGTCGCTGCAGGTCAGGCGGGGCGAGTTCCCCGGAGTCGTGGGTCACATGCTCGATCCCCAGCACTTCGGCAATTTTGGCGATGCGTCGACCGTAGGCACCGTTGGCGATCACCAGCAGTTTTCCGTCGCGCGGCACCGCGGTCCCGACCGCCGATTCGACGCAGAATGTACCGCTGCCCTGCATCAAGGTCGCCGTATACTTCTGGTCGGCGTCCGCGCAGGACGTCGCGACGGATACCAGGGCGCGACGAATGACCTGCACGACTCCTTGGTTGTAGTCGTCGTCCCAAGTGCACCAATCCCGCAGCATGGCGCGGCGCACGGAGGGGCTGGTCGACAGCGGACCCGGCGTCAGCAGCAGATACGGGTTTTCGTCCGGTAGTTCGCTCATGGCAGGCGTTCCTGTCGTGATGGGAATCGTAGTGGTTCGCGAAGTCAAGCGTCCGGGAATGCGAAGCCGCGTCCAGCCGGCGAAAGGCTGGAAGCGGCTTCTTTCATCGTCAGGGCTCAGGTCACTCGGCGTCGCCCCAGGGAAGCGAAAATGTCTTCAGATGGGTCAGGAACTTCATGGCCTCGACCACGCCTTCCTTGACACCCAAGCCGGAATCCTTGATGCCACCAAAGGGCGAACCTTCGGTGCGGTACCCTGGGATTTCGTTGACGTTGGTGGTGCCCGTGCGCAGATGGCGGGCCGCGTAGAGCGCCGCATCGAGGCTGCGCGTCACCACGGCCGACGAGAGTCCGAAGGGGCCGGAGTTGTAGTAGTCCACGGCGTCGCGCAGGTCGTCGATGGGGACAATCGGCGCCAGGGGCCCGAAAGATTCGCAGACGACCATCTCCGCTTCGCGCGACACGTTCTCGATCACCGTGGGCTCCAGCAGCGCACCGCGCCGGCGACCGCCCAGCAGCACGCGAGCACCTGCCGCCACCGCATCATGCACTCGCCGCTCCAGCAACTGGGCCGCTTCTTCGTGGATGACCGTTCCCACGCGGGTGTCGGGGTCGGCGGGATCGCCCGACTTGTACTGGGCAGCGACCTCGACGAAGCGGGCGGTGAACTTCTCCAGCACGGATCGCTGCACCAGGATCCGCTTGACGGCCGTGCAGCGCTGACCTGAATTGCGAAAACTGCCCTCGGCCGCGAGTTTCGCGGCCAATTCGATGTCCGCGTCTTCGAGGACGATCAGCGGCGAGTTGCCGCCCAATTCGAGGCAGAGCTTCTTGTATCCCGCCGTGCGCGCGATCTGCTTGCCGATCTCCACCGAACCGGTGAACGTCACCACCTCGACCCGTTCGTCCACGATCATCTGGCGAACCACCGTGTCCACCGGCCCGACGAAGACGCTCAGCATCCAGCCGGGCAGTCCCGCTTCGTAGAATAGTTCCGCGGCGCGGAGCGCGGTGAGCGGCGTCCTCTCGGACGGTTTGAGCATCATGGGCGCTCCCGCCGCAATGGCTGGCGCGAGCTTATGCAGGACCTGGTTCAACGGATGATTGAAGGGAGTGATGGCACTGACCAGTTGCACCGGCTGTCGCAGCGTGAAGATCCGCCGCGGCTTGCCCTGCGCGCTGGTATCGCCGGCGAAACACTGCCCGTCATCCCGCAGCGCCTCCATCGCGGCCAGTTCCAGCACGTCCGAGGCGCGGCCGGTCTCATACACCGTTTCGCGGTGGCAGAGCCCGGTTTCCAGGCGGATGAGCCGGGCAAACTCCTCGCGGCGTTCCGCCAGCAACACCGCGGCCCGTCGCAGGATCGCATGGCGCTCATAGCGGCTCAAGGGCCGCGACGATCCGCGCAGTGCCGCGACGATCGCCTGCTCCAGGTGCGCCGTCGTGACCATGCACGCTTCGCCTGTCAGCGATCCGTCCCAAGGATAGAGGACGCGCAGACGCTCCGACGTCCACACCGGCTCCCCCGCAATGTAGCTTGGCATTTCCAAGTGCGACATGGCTCTCGCTCCCCGCCTTTGTTCCCATTCCCTACGTCGACTGCTGGCGGACCCGGCGACTACTCCGTGCCGTGGCAGGCGAAATCAAACACCTCGTAGTTGCGAGGGTCCTGCTGCAGCCTCACGCGCGTCTTCGGCCCTACCGGTTCGCTCAGCAAAAGCGGCACCATCTCCTCGTAACGACCACCGTGCGACCGCAGCGGCTCTTCCAGCACGCTGAGGTCATGGTCCTCCGGCCGGCGTCCCAGCACCACATCCCGCGCGGCAAGCACCACCAGGTCGCCAATGCGGTCGGGTGCCAGTTCCAGCTTCAAGCAGGCCTGCTCCCGCGTGTACACCTCGGTGACGCCGGGCAGTTCGAACAGGAACTGCTGCACCGCTTCCCGGTCCGGTTGCTGCGACGCACCCGGATCCAGATGGACCATCACCAGCGATCCCAGCGCCCCGTGATGCACGACATACGGGTCGGTGATGGGACAGATGACTCGCATGCCCGGGCCAAAGCGGCGTTCGAGTTCGGTCTGGACGAAGACCACGTTCGGCGAACCATCGGCCCGATGCTTGGCGTTCATGCCATGGTCGGCCGTCGCCGCGACGATCGCGTTCAGGTCGATGAGCCGACCGATTTCACCATCGAGCTGTCCATAGAAGTCCAGCGCGGGCGATTCGTCCGGCGCGTACTTGTGTTGCATGAAGTCGGTGAGCGAAAGATAGAGAAAGTCTGCGCGCCCGGACTCGACCAAAGCTCGCCCGGCCTGCAGCACGTAGAGCGAGGCGTCGCCGGAGTAGATCGCCGGGTCGGGACGCCGGACGATCTCCGCCACCTTCTCGATGCCGTGCGTGGCCAACTGCGCGGACGCAACCTTCTCCGACGAAAACGCGACCCCTCCATGCTCGACAATCCCGGCCCCCAACACGGTGCGGAGCTTGTCTTTGGCAGTGACGAACGCGATCCGCCGTCCAGCTCGCGCGGCCGCCGGAAAGATCGTCTCGCAGCGAAGAAACTCGGCCGAGTTCATCATCACCTCCTCGCCCGTTTCCGGATTGAGGAAGAAGTTGCCGCAGATCCCGGTGATGGCCGGGGGCATGCCGCTGACAATGGCGGCGTTATTCACGTTGGTGAACGACGGCAGCGCACCGCGTACCAAGCCTCGGTAGCCGACGCGGGCCATCTTTGCGACGTGCGGCATACGACCGTGGGCGATGGCCGTTGACAGGTATTCGTCCGCGCATCCGTCGATGCAGATCACCACGATCGGGCGCGCGGGCGGGCGGTAGGTGCGGCCATTGACGACAAACGGATTGGTTGCGATCACGTCGAATCCCATGCTGGCGTGCGTTGCAGTCCCCTGGTTCCGTGACAAGTCACAGCACCCCCACCCAGTGAGAGCGGATGGGGAAAACCCGGGAAGAAAAAGAGCGACTCGCCCTGTCGGCCCCGTCGACCCAACCCGGGTTATCCGCGGCCTCACGAGGCCGACTCAGGATACACGACCCCTGCTCGCCGGTCCATGGCACACCACGACGGCCGGGGTCGCGAGGGTCCGTCCAGCGCGGACCACGGCTAATGTTGCGCGTGCCGTGACGAGAAACCGGTCTCCCCACGGCCCAAGACTCCCAGGCAGTTCCACAACTGCCCCATGACGAACGGCAGGAACGGAGTGAAGCCCGGGCACGAAACGAGGACACCGCCTTGGGGACAGCCGCTCCAACACGGAGGTTACAAGCGGCTTGCCTGCTACAATGTCGCAGCACCCCAGCGTATCCTCTTGCCGCAAGGAACTTCGCATGGCCCCCGCGTCCTTCTTCCGCGTACGCTCCTCCTCGCAACTCCTGACGCTGACCGTCGCCTTCACGATACTCGCCACCCTGGTGCTTCCCTCGCAGGCTCCCGCTCGAAGTCCCAATCTGATCCTGATCTTCATCGACGACCTTGGATACGCGGACATCGGGCCCTTCGGCGCAACCCGCTACGCGACGCCCCACCTCGACCGAATGGCCGCCGAAGGCATGCGATTCACCAATTTTGAGGTCTCGTCCGCCGTCTGCTCCGCGTCACGGGCCGCACTGCTGACCGGTTGTTACCACCAGCGTCTGAGCGTGTTCAACGCATTGGGTCCGAACGCCACGCATGGACTTCACCCGGACGAACGAACGATCGCCGAGATGTGCCGCGAAAAGGGATACGCCACGGCCTGTTTCGGCAAGTGGCACCTGGGGCACCACCCCAAGTTCCTGCCGCTCAACCAGGGCTTCGACGAATACTTCGGACTGCCCTACTCCAACGACATGTGGCCCTATCACCCGGACGCGAGAACCGGAGCCGACGGAAAAACCGCGCGGCGCGCTGGCTATCCCAACCTGCCGCTGATCGAGAATGATCGTGTCATGGATTCCGAAGTGACGGCCGAGGAACAGTCGCGGTTGACACGGCAGTACACGGAGCGTGCCGTGCAGTTCATCGAACGCAACCGCGAGCGACCGTTCTTCCTGTATCTGCCGCACACCATGGTGCATGTGCCGCTGTTTGTGAGTCCCGAGCGCCAAGGTCGCAGCGGCGCGGGCACCTTTGGTGATGTGGTCCAGGAAGTCGACTGGTCGGTCGGCATGATCCTCGACACACTTGACCGCCTCGGACTCACGCGGGACTCGTGGGTCGTCTTCACTTCGGACAACGGCCCGTGGCTCAGCTACGGCGACCATGCCGGCTCGGCGTATCCTTTTCGCGAGGGCAAGGGAACGTCCTTCGAGGGCGGCTTCCGCGTCCCGACGCTGATGCGCTGGCCAGGCGTCATCCCTGCCGGCACCACCTGCGACGAACTGGCGTCCACCATCGACATCCTGCCCACGATGGCCGAAGCCATCCAGGCATCGCCCGCTCCACACCCCATCGACGGCCACAGCCTCCTGCCACTGATGAAGGCAGAACCGGGAGCCGTAACGCCTCACGAGTACTTTTGCTACTTCTATGCAACGGGAGAACTGCAGGCGATCCGCGATCGTCGCTGGAAGCTCTTCTTTCCCCACCAGTCGCAGACGCTTGGCCCTGGACGTGGAGGCCACCATGGCACCCCCGCCGGCTACACACGCCCGCAGATCGCCTCACCGCTTTACGACTTGCAACGCGACATCCGCGAGAGCCACGATGTACGCGCGCTGCATCCAGACGTCGTCGAACGACTGGAGCAGATGGCGGAGATGGCACGCGCGGAACTTGGTGATTCGCTGACGCAACGCAAGGGCGCCGGCGTGCGAGAGCACGGCGTTCTGTCCGCTGGGGACGCGCGCCTGTCCCGGTGATCCCGCCCCGCGTTCCCGCTTCAAACACCGAACGCGACAAGTGGAAATACCCGTGACTTCACCAATGCTGCGGAGCCGTACCCGGCCGATCTGGAGAAGCGTCCGGTTGATACTTTCCGACCGAAACAGAACAAGCCGCCCGGGACGGGGCGGCTTGTTGCGATGGTCTGCTGCGTGAGCCGTACCCAGGCGACGACTCCGCGGTGGACGATCAGGTGGAACGCGTTGCGGTGGTCGGCTTGCCTCGCGGCAACTTCTGGACGGTCTTCGCCGACGGGGACGGTTTGGACGCGGTGTGCAGCTGGGCCAGCATCTTCTGGCGCGCCTGTGCGTCCGGAGGCAGGGAAGCTTGCGGAGTCATTGGACGGTTCCTGTCGAAGAGAAAGCGTTGGCCGTTGCGAAATGGTACCCAAGGGGCGACAAGTCCGAGGGTCTGGTTCGCATCCGCAGATCACCGCGGCCCGGAGCCGCGTGCGACGGCGTTATGGTAACCGAAGTTTAGCGCGGACCAGCCTTCCATCGAGCGAAAAGCCCGGAATTCGCGTCCCGCCGTACCGCTTCTTCGGACTGGCGAAAGACTATCGCCCGCAAGCCGGATTCCCCTGCCTACCGCCGCAAAGTGACAGCCATCCCCGGCCGCTCGAACCTCGGCCGCGAAGGTCGCCAGCGAGCCTCGAGGGGCAACGCTCCTACCTGGGAACGGCGGCGCAAAAAAAAGGCCGTCTTCCGACGGCCCACGGGCCCCGCACACGCGGTGAATCGCTGATTCCCCTCAAGCAGGACGTCCGTGGACGCTACCCACGGATCCGTAACGCGAACTTCACCTCCGCACGAGACCCCCTTCGGCCAACCTATCGTACACCAAGCGAAACACCCTCCTCCCGCCTACCCACCAACCAACTGCGGGCCGCTCAACCCGCTCGCACTCCGTTGCCAATCCTTTGCTCCTCCAATTACTTCTACGCATGCGTTCGCAGGTCCGTTCTCGCGGGACACCGAAATAGGGGTGCGGTCGGTCCTTCCGACATCGGGGGGTGTGGGCTATCCTGATCAAGGGGTAGCTCATTCGGGTCCACGGACCCTCTCTGATGCAGACGGCTTTACCATGCGATCCCACGATCTTTCCGCGCGAACCAGTCGAGGTTTTACGTCCTCGCGTCGCCTGCTTTGGGATCGCGTCCCCTGCCAGCGCCGATTGCTGGTCGGGTTGGCCATGGTGCTGGCCTTCACCGGGTCCAGCCCGGCCCAGGTGAGGAACATCGCGCGAGTCGCCTATGGCTTCACGAGCGACCAGGCTGGCGGCATCGCCGAGGCCGCAATCGACTCCAGTTCCGGTCGCATCCTGCGCCAGTCGATTGTGTTCCAGAGTGACGAATGTCGCAGGCCGGCGAAGCTGCGGCGTAGTCGCGATGGGCGCCACCTGGCGGTGACCAATTTGCAGAAACGCGGCGCGCAGCTGTTCTTGGCTCGTCGCGCGAAAGCGGACACGCCCAAGGCCGACGATGTCCAGACGTTCAAGCTGCGGTCGCTTCCTGACGAACTGAAGTTCTCCGATGGACAACTTCTTGTCAGCTGCGAGGAGGACGCGCTCGTCGCGATTCCGTTCGATGCCGAACACCCCGAGAGCAGCCGGATCCGCTTCGACGAAATCCTTGATCCACCCGGCAACGGTCCCCAGGACATCCAGATCGTCGCCGAGGACCAACTGGCCGTCATCTCGTGCCAGAAAGATGGCAAGGGCGGCGAGAAGAAGGGGAACCGGATCCTGCTGCTGAAGTTGCCGACGCTGGAACTGGTGGCCGACCTGCCGCTGCCCCGCGAACATCCGGAACTGCACCTCGCCGATGACTCGTCCGAAAGCGGTCCCGGGCCGGAAATCGTCTACGTCTCCCGGGACAGTGACACGCTGGTCACGACGCTCGATCTGTACGGCGCGATCGGCATGATGCGTTGGTCGGCCGCGAAGGAAGGCCGCGTCGAGGACTGGACCTGCCTTTCCGCTTCGCCGGACCGCACCTGGGGCACCGCCTTCCCCGACCGCGCCAGTCCACTTCGGTTCGCCGGCAACGACTATTTCCTCGTTCATAACGCCGGCAGCGAAGGCGGCAGTACGGTGGTGGACCTGCGAAACCGCCGCGTCGTCTGGCAGCGAGCTACCCCTCCGGGCCTCGAACAGTCGGCTTACTTCCCCAAGCTCCGATTGGCCTTCACCGTCTGCTCGGGAAAGGTCAAAGAACGATCGGCGGATGACATCCAGAAGTCACTCGCTCCCCAGATGCGACTCTTCGTCTTCGACTTCCGCTCCAGTCGAGCCGTCCGAGAGGCATCCGTCGAAACGGTCGCCCTGGAGATGTACACCGCGCGGATCCACGCGGTTTCGCAAGACCCTCCCCTGCTGCTGATCGCGGCAGGGTCGTCGCCAGAACGGGCGGACATGCTGATCACTTTCGACCCGGTGACCAGAAGCGTGCGCGACCGGCAGGAGGCCCTGGGAGCCATCAGCCAGTTTGAACGCTAGGGTCGTCCCGTTATCACGCCATCACGCCTACGCCCCACCTGCGGAGCCTCCCCTCGCATGCTGAAGACCGTCGAGATGCGCTGGTTCTTCAAGGAACTGCCGAAAGAGGTCGCGCGACACTGGCAGGAAAGCGCGCACGGACAGGAACGCTCCGACTGGTACAGCATGCCTTGCCAGCCGAACTGCGGCATCAAGATCCGCGAAGGGGCCCTGGAGACGAAGCTCCGCTACGCGTGCTTCGGCGAGCGTTCCCTGGGTACCATCACGGGACGGCTGGAAGGTTGGAAGAAGTGGAGTCTCGCCTTCCCGCCGGGCGAGTTGCCGCAGTGCGAAGAGTTGCGAGCCGCCGGCTGGCTTGAGGTCGTTAAACGCCGCGTGCTGTACCTCTTCGAGGTGCGCGGCGGCGCAGTGCATGCAACCGCCACGCGTCCCGCAAACGGTTGCAGCTTTGAAGTTACGCGGTTACGCGTGGCGGAACGCGAGCACTGGACGGTCGGCTTGGAAGCGATCGGCCCGACCGAGGTGGCTCTGGAAGACAACCTGCGGCTCGTCGCCCAGGCATGCCTGCCGCAGGATGAGGCGGTCGGGCGATTCCAGGCAGCCGCCTCCCAAGGCTATGCCGAATGGCTTTCGCGAGAGGCCGAACGGGTTTCGCAAGGCTGCCCCTAACATTCGCGAGTCCAAGGCCTGTTGCTGGGCCGCATCGCGGCGGCCCAGCACGAACGACACTCTCTTGTCACCCAGATCCGATTCAGGACGTTTCGGGGTGAGGGTCTTGGCGTAACGGCGTCGACCCATCTCGGAATCGGGAATCAGCCCTTGCGGCCACCACCGCCCGAGCGCCCGCCACCACCTCCACCGCCACCACCGCCGCCGGAGCGACCGCCGCCTCCACCACCGCCCGAGCGGCCACCGCCACCCGACCGGCCGCCGCCGTAGCTCTTCATGCTTCCGCCACCCATGCCACGCATGCTCCCGCCGGCCG
>JBIIEC010000546.1:0-3461 GCA_044238045.1 Pirellulaceae bacterium
TCCCATGCTCGTTTTCCCGTCGCTTGAAAATGCCCCGCACGAGCAGCCACTACCACCGACCCATGAACGCCCGAAATATGAACGCCCGAAACACGGGCGCCCGACACAGCACGCCCCAACTCAACGCTCCACCGCGCCACAACCGGTCCGCTCCAGTAACTCCCCAGGCGGGAGTTCCAGTCGACGATCACGCCATCCCACGGCCGGTATCTCCACTGCCAGTGACAGGGATCCTGCCTCGCGCAGGTCAAGCAAGCTGTCGGAATTGCACCGAAGAGTTCGGCGTACCACGCGGATCGACCAGCGATCCCGCCTCGGAATGGGCATCCAACATGGGCCTCTTGCATGTCCGCACCGTCGCTGGTTCCACTCTAACCGTGCCACCCGGGAGGGTCAAGAAAACTGCCTCGCACGGCGGCTTCGCAGATCGTCCTCGGCACCGTCTTCGGCGGGCCAGCGTTCGCGATCGTTCGCCCCGTGTTCAGCATCGCAATCGCGGTGTTCACGCTCGCAAGCGCCGTCGGCGTTAAGTCGGCTCGCGCACCCCGCCGCACGGTCCTCACTGCCATCCGAAAGCTGGTTCCTCGGCCCCCGCTCCTGCGACTGTCACGGCACGTTGACGGGTCTGCCACGATCTGTTAGCGTTCCCGCTTACTTTTGACTCATCCCCGGGCAGGTAAGAACGAAGGTTCCGCCATGAACAAGATCAAGGTCGCCAACCCCCTCGTGGAGATCGACGGCGATGAAATGACCCGCATCATCTGGCACTTCATCAAGGAACGCCTGATCCTGCCCTACCTTGACATCGAGCTGCTCTACTACGACCTGGGCATCGAGTCCCGGGACGCGACGTCGGACCAGATCACCATCGACTCGGCGCATGCGATCCAGAAGCATGGAGTGGGCGTTAAGTGCGCGACGATCACGCCGGACGAGGCGCGGGTGCAGGAGTTTGGCCTGAAGCAGATGTGGAAGTCGCCCAACGGCACGATCCGGAACATCCTCGGCGGAACCGTGTTCCGGGAACCGATCATCTGCCGCAATGTGCCGCGTCTGGTCCCGGGCTGGACGCAGCCCATCGTCGTCGGCCGCCATGCGTTCGGCGACCAGTACCGCGCGACCGACTTCCTGGTCCCCGGCCCCGGCCGCTTGACCATGCGGTTCGAGCCGGCGGACGGCGGACCGCCGATCGAGCGCGAGGTCTTCAAGTTCCCCGAGGCGGGTGTGGCCATGGGGATGTACAACCTGGACGAGTCGATCCGCGGCTTCGCCCGCGCCTGCCTCAACTACGGCCTGGACCGTGGCTGGCCCGTCTACCTTTCCACCAAGAACACGATCCTCAAGGCCTACGACGGTCGCTTCAAGGACCTCTTCCAAGAAGTCTTCGACAGCGAGTTCGCCGCGGCTTACAAGGAGAAGGCAATTGTCTACGAACACCGGCTCATCGATGACATGGTCGCCAGCGCGCTGAAGTGGCCGGGCGGCTTCGTCTGGGCCTGCAAGAACTACGACGGCGACGTCCAGTCCGACACGGTCGCCCAGGGCTTCGGTTCGCTGGGCCTGATGACCAGCGTGCTGATGACCCCCGATGGCAACACGGTGGAGGCCGAGGCGGCTCACGGGACCGTGACACGCCACTACCGCATGCACCAGAAGGGGCAGGAAACGAGCACGAATCCCATCGCGTCGATTTTCGCCTGGACGCGCGGACTGCAGTTCCGCGGCAAGTTCGACAACACGCCCGACGTCGTTCATTTCGGCCAGACCCTGGAGCGCGTCTGCATCGAGACGGTCGAGGCGGGCCACATGACCAAGGACCTGGCGGTGCTGATCTCCAAGGACCATCCCTGGATGACCACGACGCAGTTCCTTGCCAAGCTGGATGAAAACCTGCGAGCCGCCATGGGCTCCGCCAAGGCATGATCTCGGCCGAGGCGTTCCGGGCACTGGTCAGCGGCCAACGAAGAGGCTTCGCAGCGTCCCTGCTGCGAGGCCTCTTGTCGTGCGCGGAACTGCCCTACGCGTTGGCCATGCGTTGGCGCAACCGCCGCTTCGACCGCGACGCGCGACGCGTCCATCATGTGTCCGTGCCCGTCATCAGCGTGGGCAACCTGACGCTCGGCGGCACCGGCAAGACACCCGCCGTCATCTGGCTGGCACGCTGGTTCCGCCAGGAGGGCGTGCGGGTCTCGATCGTGAGCCGCGGCTACGGACAGCTGCAGGGCGGCGGCAACGACGAAGGGCGACAGCTGGAAGCCTGCCTGCCGGACGTGCCGCATCTGCAGAACGCCGATCGAGTCACCGCCGCGGAGACGGCCATCGAGGAGCTGGAGACGCAGTTGGTGCTGCTGGACGACGGCTTCCAGCACCGGCGGCTCGCCCGCGACCTGGACCTCGTGCTCGTCGACGCCACGGAACCGTTCGGTTACGGACACGTCTTTCCGCGCGGCCTGCTCCGTGAGCCCTTGTCCGGACTGCGCCGTGCCGACCTCGTCGCGATCACCCGCGCGAACCTGGTGTCCGACGTGGAGCGGACGGCACTGCGACAACAACTGCAAGGACTGACGACCGCGCCGGTCGTGGAGTTCGGGCAGCGGATCGCGAGCCTGCTGGCCAACGATGGACAACAGGACTCGATTGCCTCGCTGAACGGTTCGCCGATCCTGGCCTTCTGCGGCATCGGCAACCCGGCCGCGTTCCGCCAGACCCTGGAGGCACTCGGCGCCGAGATCGTCGACTTCCGGGCCTTCGCCGATCACCACCCCTACGACGTGGATACGATGCAGTCGCTTGCCGCCTGGGCTGCTTCCCACCCGCGCGCCCGCCGGATCGTCTGCACCCACAAGGACCTGGTCAAGGTCCGCGTCGATCGCCTCGGTCCGCTGCCCGTCCACGCCGCCATGCTGGACCTCGAAGTCCTCTCCGGCGACGAGGCGCTGGATGTCAGGCTGCGACGGATCCTCGAGCAGGTTCCACGCGACTGACCACTTCGTGCCACAAGCTTGGCAGCGTCGCCCGATGGTCGCCGGCGAAGTAGAAGCTGCGTCCGCCGTCAGCGACGGTGCGCACCAGAATGGTCTTCCACGGTCGGTAGTAGTACAGCGGATGGTCCTTGCCCGGTGGTCCTGTCCGATAGTCACTCGGCAGGGACGCCAGGTCAAAGACGGCCGTGGTGAAGTCCGCGAGTTTCTGGCCCTGCTGGCGAGCCACGTTCCGCGCCATCGAGAGTGCCTTGAGGTAGACCTCCGGGCCTGTCACCGCGGAACCCACGTTCAGGAACACGCCGCCCTCCAGCCCCCGCACGGCCTCCGCGAAAATCAGGAAGTCCGTATAGCTGGCCTTGCCCAGCGCCGCTCCATCGCAGTTCGCGTGCGCGTGGATGATGTCGCTCCCGACGCTGACGTGCGAAGTGACGGGAACGCCACACCGCCATCCCGCCGCCGCGAGACTCAGTGACCGCC
>JBIIEC010000235.1:0-9555 GCA_044238045.1 Pirellulaceae bacterium
CCGACGCGATTCGACGATTGCTGCCGCGATCCGCCGGCTGTACCGTTCCTCGCCGTAGCGATAGATCAGGTCGGCCAGCGTCTCGGCGCGAATCCGTTGCAGCAGCCGCCAAGCCGGCTCGCCGGACTGCGGATTGAAACGCAAGTCCAGGGGGCCGTCAAGGTTGAAACTGAAGCCCCGCTCCCGGTCCGCGAGCTGGTCGCTGGACAGGCCCAGGTCCAGCAGGATGCCGTCGACGCTCGGCTGCTCCAACTCCTTGAGCACCTCGGGGAGTTCCAGGTAGCTGCCGCTGAAGAGCTGCACGGGCAGGCCGGCGAGCGACTTTTCGAGCCGTCCGATGGCTGCCGGGTCGCGGTCGATCCCCAGCACCCAGCCGGTGGGTCCGACACGTTCGGCGAGCATCCGCAGGTGTCCGCCGCCGCCCGCCGTTCCGTCGACCAGCACCTGGCCAGGCTGGGGATCGAGCAGTTCGAGCACTTCGCGGGGCAGGACGGGCACATGCACGGTCGACATCGGGGAATCCCTCTTCGGACCAGGGGAGCGGACGCAGGCGGGGGATGCGATCGGTCGTTCACGCGGGTCGGCGCGTTCACACGGGGCGCCGTGGCCGTTGGTCCTCGGCTGGCCGCCTTCCTGCCTGCTCGATCATGACAAGCTCCCGGGTTGCCAGCAAGGCAAGTTCCCGGCTCGGTGGATCGTGACGAGGGCGCAGCGGTGGGATCCGGGCCTGGCTTCCTCGCGGGGCGGCGAGTTCCGGACTGCTGGCGGTCGGCCGTTTGATTTCCAATAATCCATGGTCTCGCCGTTGCCGATCATTTCGCGGGACCGCCTTGTAGAATCGCCCCGTGGTCCCGCGCGAACGCTGCCGGGGAGATGCCGCATGGGGCCGTACGCTCGCCCCGTCCACGCCTCCGGAAGAACGGCCGCCGCCATGACCTCCATCCTCGGGATCTCTGCGTTCTACCACGACTCGGCCGCCGCCCTGGTGGTGGACGGCCGGATTGTCGCTGCGGCCCAGGAGGAGCGTTTCACCCGCCGGAAGCACGACCATGGGTTTCCGCAGCGAGCGATCGACTACTGTCTTCGCGAGGCTCGGTTGTCGCCGGAGCAGATCGACTACGTTGGATTTTACGACAAGCCGATCACGAAATTCGAGCGGTTGATCGAGACCTACCTGGCGTTTGCGCCGCGCGGCTACCGGTCGTTCCGGCAGGCGCTTCCGTTGTGGTTGAAGCAGAAGCTGCACTTGCCGCGTGAGTTGCGGAAGGGGCTGGCGGGCCGTTATCGAGGTCGATTCGTCTTCACCGACCATCATGAGTCGCATGCGGCGAGTGCTTTTTTTCCGTCGCCGTTCGACGAAGCGGCGATCCTGACGCTGGATGGAGTCGGGGAGTGGTCGACCAGCTGCGTGGGTGTCGGCGAGGGAGCTCGGATCCGGTTGCTGGAGGAGCTGCGTTTTCCGCACTCGCTGGGGCTGCTGTATTCGGCGTTCACCTACTACACAGGTTTTCGCGTCAACAGCGGCGAATACAAGGTCATGGGGCTGGCGCCTTATGGTTCGCCGGTCTACGCGGACCGGATCCGCGAGCACCTGCTGGACATCAAGGAAGATGGCTCCTACCAGATGGATATGAGCTACTTCAACTACTGCCAGGGCCTGACCATGACGTCGGCCAAGTTCCATCGGCTGATGGGGGGGCCGCCACGCGATCCGGAATCGGAGATCACGCAGCGCGAGATGGACCTGGCCGCGTCGCTCCAGGCCGTCACGGAGGAGATCATGCTGAAGGCGGCGCGGCACGCGCACGCCGTGACGGGCAAGAGGGATTTGGTGATGGCGGGAGGCGTCGCGTTGAACTGCGTTGGCAACGGACGGATCCTCCGGGAGGGACCGTTCGACCGCATCTGGATCCAGCCGGCGGCTGGCGATGCGGGTGGCGCCTTGGGCAACGCCCTGTTCATCTGGCATCAACTGCTGGGGCGGCCGCGTGAGCCGGGCGGACGCGACGCGCAGCAAGGGTCGTTCCTGGGGCCGGGGTTCACGGACGATGAAGCGCGACAGGCCCTCGATGCCCGCGGCGCCGTGTACGATACCTGCGCTTCCGACGAAGAGCTCTGCGACCGAGTTGCCGACCTGATCGCCGCGGGCAAAGTGGTCGGCTGGGTGCAAGGCCGCATGGAGTTCGGGCCGCGCGCGCTGGGCGCGCGCAGCATCCTGGGTGACGCCCGCAATCGCTCCATGCAGTCCGTGATGAACCTCAAGGTCAAGTTCCGGGAGTCGTTCCGGCCGTTCGCGCCGATCGTGTTGCGGGAGCATGTGCACGAGTATTTTGACATGCGACCGAATGAGGACAGCGGGTACATGCTGCTGGTGGCGCCGGTTCGCGAGTCCCTGCGTCTGGAGATGGGACCGGAGTATGAGCGGGCGACGGGGATCGAGAAGCTGCACCATCCCCGGTCCACCCTTCCCGCCGTGACGCACATCGACTATTCGGCCCGCGTGCAGACGGTGGATGCCGAGCGGCACCCGCTGCTGCATCGGCTGATGTCGCGGTTCTTCGAGAAGACCGGTTGTCCGGTGATGATCAACACCAGCTACAATGTGCGGAGCGAGCCGATTGTCTGCTCGCCGGACGACGCCTATCGATGTTTCCTGATGACGGACATGGATGGACTGGCCGTCGGTCGCCAGCTCGTCTTGAAGGAGCGACAGACGCGGCAGGTCAGTGACGCGGAGCGGGCGGAGCATCTGGCCCGCTTCCAGCTAGATTAGGTCGTGGCTCTTTTTTGTGAACTCGTTTCGTGGGCTGGGGCTCTTCAGTCAACTCGGAGGGGGGCTTGCGATGGCGATGGTGGAGATCAACTGGAACCCGGGAGCTCGCCAGCTGCGGCAGTTCGCCGGGCTGTCGGCCATCTTATTGCCGGCGCTCGGCTGGCTGTGGGGAGGCGGCGAGATGGTGGTGGGCGGATTGACCTTGGTGGGGCTGGCCGTGGCCATCGCCGGGACGCTCGCCCCCGCCACCGTGAAGCCGCTCTTCCTGCTGCTGTCGCTGGTCGATTGGCCGATCGGGTTGGTGGTGGGCGAAGTGGCGATCCTGACGATCTACGGCCTCGTGTTCGTGCCGATGGCAATCGTCTTTCGCCTGCTGGGCCGCGATGCCCTGCGTTTGCGAATGGATCGCGGGCGGCCCACCTACTGGGAGCCGAAGCCGCCTGCGAAGGATGCCGCCAGCTACTATCGACAGTTCTGAGCGGTGGTGGCGTGGGAAGTCTATGGTTGTTGGAAAGGAAAGGGGTTGCATGACCGATTCAGCTGCCAAGCCGCCGCACGAGGATCGCTCGGAGTTCGAAAAAGCGGGCGACGATGCGCAGGAGTCGCTCCTCGGTGAATTCTGGCTCTTCATGTCCGAGAACAAGAAGTGGTGGCTGCTTCCCATCCTGTTGGTGATGCTGCTGATGGGCGCGCTGATGGTGCTGGGGTCGACCGGCGCGGCACCGTTCATCTACACGCTGTTCTAGGCGAACAGCAGCAGGCCAGGAGCGTGGCCGTCCCCGCCCGCACGGTGAGCAGGCCCGGAGCGCGGGCGTCCCCGCCCGCTGAGCAGGCCAAGAGCGTGGCCGTCCCCGCCCGCACAGAAAGCAGTCCTGGAGCGCGGGCGTCCCCGCCCGCACGGTGAGCGGCGTTTTGACCATCAGTCCACGCCAGAAGGCATGTCGATACGACCGAGACGTTCCCGCTCAAAAAAAACGCTACCCGACCGCATCCTTGCGGTCGGGTAGTATCGAGCCCGTATCTCCTCGCTGCGGGATGAGGAGACACGAAGGGGTTCGCAGCGGTTGGCGATCCTTGCCTACCACTCGCAGTTCTTCGCCTCGGGTTTATCACAAGAGACCCGAGGTTGGCGACAGGTCAGTGGCCGCGACCTGAACACCTCCGTTACTGCGCGAGGGCGAACCAACGGACGGACGTTTTGTAGAGCGGAGCGACCGAGGTCGGTTCCGCCGGTGATCGAGTACAGCCTCCGTGTGTGGCGTTTGCTTGGGGGGGCCGGTCTTTCGGCCTTCGCGCCGCGATCTTTCAGTTGTCCTTCGAGCCTCGATTGGCCGCGAACGCTCGCTCGGCCAACTGGTCGTACTGAGCTTGCTGCTGCGTCACGTAGTCCTGCCATCGCTGGCGGTCCCACAGTTCGAGGTGGTCACGGACGCCGACGAGCACCACTTCCTTGGTCAGGCCAGCGAGGCTGGCCAGTTCGGGCGGGATCCGGATTCTCCCCTGACCGTCCAGTTCGATGCGCTCGGCCTGCGAGAAGAACAACCGGCTGAAGGCACGAACGTCCTGTCCGGTGGGCGGGCTGGCGGCGAGCTGGTCGGCAAGACGCGAGAAGGACTCCTCCGTGTACAAGGCAAGCGACCCATCGGTTCCGGGAGCGATGATCAGCACCTGTTCTTGCGACTCAGGCGTCATCACCTCGCGAAGTCGTTTCGGCATGGCCAGCCGCTGCTTGTCATCGATGGTCCTCGGAAAGGTCCCCGTTAACAGCATCGGTCGTCACCACTCGTTCCCACTGACTCCCATTACGCCCCAAGCATACCCACATTCGTTCCCGCGTCAACAACGGATTCGCTCGCCCCTTGGAGAAATTCGTTTCGCCTCAGCAGATCTCCCGCAGAAAAACGCCGCGCCTGCACGGGGACTTTTTTCTTCATGGCTTTTCCTTGATGAACTGCTTTCGCACAGAAGGGGCGAGGCTCGTTTTTTTTCCCACTCGGCCCCACGCTCGGCCCGACGCTCGGCCCGACGCTCGGACGACACGCGGGTGTCGGGATGGGAACGCAGCGGCGGTCGCGGCGATGGGAAAGATCTGCGGCGGTTGTGGAGACGCGGGCCGTTTCGAGGGGGCTTGCTGCTAGGAGTCTGGCAGCCGATAACCACGGTTCACATCGTTTCGAAGGGTTCCTCCGGGAACGCCCGCAGTGAGGCGGACCCGCAAGGCCGGACACTTGTGTCGCGGCAGGACGGCGCACGGCACGGTCGCCGCCGGTCCCGCATCCATAAAGGGCTCCGGCGGAACCTGGGCGAGGTGAGGATGGATGGCAAAGAAAAGGAGCGGCCGGGCGATCGCTGGGACGCGGAACGCGGAGAAGCCAGGATGGATGGGATCGAGCAGTACGACTACGACCTGCCGAAGGAGTTGATCGCGCAGCAGCCGGTGACGCAACGCAGCGACGCTCGGCTGATGATCGTGGACCGCGCGACGGGCGAGTTGGATCACGCGCATGTGCGCGACCTGGGGCAGTACCTGCGAGGCGGCGACCAGCTGGTGGTCAACGACTCGCGCGTGGTACCCGCCTGCCTGACCGGCTGCCGCATCAAAACCGGCGGTCGATGGCAGGGACTGTTCCTGGACACGGACGAGCAGGGGAACTGGCGCCTGCTGTGCAAGACGCGCGGCAAGATGGAGGCGGGCGAGCGGGTGCGCCTGACGAACCGGGACGGACGCGACGACGTCCGCCTGACGCTGTTGGCCCGCATGGACGACGGCATGTGGGCGGCGCGGCCCGACAAGCCGGAGAACGTCTTCCAGCTGCTGCAACGCGTGGGACGCGTGCCGCTGCCCCCCTACATTCGCGGCGGTCGCATGGTGGATGACGACCTGCGGTGGTACCAGACCGTCTACGCCGACCGACCCGGTTCCGTGGCCGCTCCCACCGCCGGCCTGCACCTCACCGAACTGCTGCTCCGGCAACTCCGCGCGCAGAGCATCGGCCTGGAGCGCGTGACGCTGCATGTCGGCATGGGGACATTCCGGCCCATCGCCGTCTCGAATCTCGATGAGCACAAGATGCACTCGGAGTGGGGCGAGATCCAGGCTCCGGCCGTGGACGCCTTGCGGGAGGCACGGGCTGCGGGCGGCCGCGTCGTGGCCGTCGGCACGACCTCTGTCCGCGTGCTGGAGTCGGCGGCCGCTGCCGGGACGCTCCAGCCCTGGTCAGGCCACACCGACCTGTTCATTCGCCCCGGCTTCCGCTTCCACGCCACCGATGCGCTGCTCACCAACTTCCACCTGCCTCGTTCCAGCCTGCTGGTGCTCGTGTCCGCCTTCGCCGGCCGGTCGCTCATCCAGCAAGCGTACCGAGAGGCGATCCGGGAACGCTACCGGTTCTTTAGCTACGGCGATGCGATGCTGATCCGTTAGTCGCAGGGCCAGCTGCCCAGGCAGTTCACGCCATGCCCGGCAGGCCCGCCAAGCCTCGTCGGCTCGTCGGCTCGTCGGCTCGTCGGCTCGTCGGCTCGTCGGCTCATCGAGCAGGCGGACGGAGGTCTTCGCTGGATGGTCTTCGGTCGGTGTGCGGCCGGGAAGAACGCGGCTATAATCGGCGACGTTCCAGGGAACAGGCTGGAGCGAGGGGACGCAGGCCGCAGGCCGTTCGCGAAATCGTGGCGGAACCGCTTGGTCCGGCCCGCGGCGCGGATGTGAGCACGGATACAAGCACGGATACAAGCAAGAGGAGTTGGGCATGACGCTGGTGGAAACGGAGCAGGTGTTGGTCGTTCCGACGGCCGAATTTCACCGCTTGGGGCACTTCCAGGGAGTCTCCACGGAAGTCGATCGTTATCTGGGACGATTGCTTGACCCCGAACTGGTCAGCTATCGGCCGCGCGGCGAGATGGAGTCGGATCCCAGCTTCAAGCAGCTGATTCCCTACGTCCTCTTTCAGTATGACGATCCCCAGGGCGAACGCTGGCTCTTTCAGTACACGCGTGGTTCGGGGCAGGGCGAGTCGCGACTGCACCGCAAGATCAGCATCGGCATCGGCGGCCATATCTCGATCCAGGACTCCGAAGTGGCCGGCTCGACCAACCCTTACCACGAGGGCATGCGTCGGGAGCTGGAGGAAGAGGTGCAGATCGACACGCACTACGACGACGAACTGGTGGGGATTCTCAACGACGACGAGACGTCGGTGGGCCGCGTGCACCTGGGGATCGTGCATCGCTTCATCGTCCGCGCGCCGCATGTCCAGCCGCGGGAAGCGACGATGTGCGACGCCGGTTTCCAGCGGCTCTCGGAACTCTGGGATCTGCGCGAGCAGATGGAAAGCTGGTCGCGGATCTGCCTGGAATCGCTCTACGCGCGGTAAGTCCGGCGGCGGGTCCAGCGGCCGGCGGGAGGCAGCCATGCAACGGCCGATCTACCTCGATAACCACTCCACGACCGCCGTCGATCCCCGCGTTGCCGAAGCGATGTGGCCGTATTTCACGCAGGAGTATGGCAATGCGGGCAGCGTGACGCACGCATATGGCGGCCGGGCCCGTGAGGCGTTGGAAGCCGCTCGCGGTCGTCTTGCCGCAGCCCTCGGCGCGCGACCTGGCGAACTGGTGTTCACCAGCGGGGCCACCGAAAGCAACAACCTGGCGCTGCGGGGCATCCCGCCGCGCCGCGGCTCGTCGCGGCATCTGGTCAGCGTCGCCACGGAGCATCACGGGGTGCTGGATCCGCTGGAACGACTGCGCCGCGCCGGGCACGAGGTCACGCTGCTGTCGGTCCATCCGCAGGGCCATCCGGCATGTGGGCAGATCGACGTGGAGCAACTGGAGCAGGCCCTGCGGCCCGAGACCGATGTCGTCTCGGTGATGCTGGCCAACAACGAGATCGGCGTGATCCAGCCGCTGGCCCGCATTGCGGAAGTCTGTCGGCGGCGGGAAGTCCTGCTGCATTGTGACGCGACGCAGGCCGTGGGCAAAATGCCGGTCGACGTCCGGGAACTGGGCGTGGACCTGTTGAGTTTCTCGGCTCACAAGCTGTACGGTCCGAAGGGGATTGGCGTGCTGTACGTTCGCGAGCGTTCGCCGCGGATTCGTTTGACGCCCCAGATCGACGGCGGCGGTCAGGAACGAGGGCTCCGCAGCGGCACGGTACCGGTGCCCTTGGTCGTCGGCCTGGCCACGGCCTTGGACCTGTGCCTTGCCGAACTGCCGGGGGAAGCCGTACGGCTTGGCCTGCTTCGCGATCGCCTGTTGGCCCGCCTGCAAAGTCGACTGCCCGAACTGCGGGTCAATGGCCCGGAACTGGAGCCGCCTGATCGGCCGAACCCCGGGCGATTGCCTCACAACTTGAACGTCTGCTTCCCGGCGGTCGAGGGGGAGACGCTGATGCTGCAGACGCCGGAAGTGGCGGTTTCCAGTGGCAGTGCTTGCAGTGCGTCGAGCCCGGAGCCGAGCCATGTGCTGCGGGGAATCGGGATCCCGGACGAGGCCATCCGGCGGTCCCTCCGATTTGGGCTGGGGCGATTTACGACGGAGGCCGACGTCGATGCGGCCGCCGACGCCCTGGCCGCCAGCGTGGAACGGCTCCGCGGGATGCTGGGCTGAGCAGGTCGGAACGGGGGCCTGGTCTCATTCGGACCGGGCCGACGGAATTCGCCTCTTCCCTTGCTGGGCCGTTTCCTATAATTTTGGACAGCTCCGGGTGTGGAATTTTCGAGCCCGCCCGCAGGGAGCTGCACGTATCGAGATCTTCATCCTCTCGAGGTTTTTCCGTTTTCGATCATTTTCTACGGGAGCTGTAAGAACATGGCAATCACGCTAACCGAACGGGCGGCGGAAGAAGTGCGGAAGATCATGACCGACCAGAAGCTGGGCGAGGACACGGTGCTCCGTGTCGGCGTGGCGGGCGGCGGCTGCAGCGGTTTCCAGTACAAGCTGGCGTTCGACAAGTCGTTCGATGCCACCAAAGACTCGCGTTACGAGCAGCATGGCGTGGCGGTCGTGATGGACAAGAAGAGCGCGCTGTACCTGGACGGCACCACGGTCGACTTCTTTGACGGTCTGGAGAAACGCGGCTTCACCTTCGAAAATCCGAACGCCGTCAAGAGCTGCGGTTGCGGCAGCTCGTTCCAGGCCTGATCGCCCGCGGGAAAAAGCCGCGCGGGCGTTTTCTACCCGCGCGAGCTGCCTGCGATCGGAAACCGACTCCCAGCGCCTGTTGATTTTGTCAACAGGCTTCTTCGGCTCGTTTCGCAGCCCGGCAGGCTTGGCTGTCCGCAGCAGGCCTGCGGCTGGCTACCCCTGGGTGCGTTTCTGGAGGACCCAGGTGACATCCGCCCGGGAAGGCTCCACTTGTCGCCAGTCCCGAGGCAGGCCATCATACGGCGGAAGGTGTCCAGCAGCAGGGAGCTGCCGGACGGACGTGTGTCTTGACGGCTTGTATACGTACGCGAGTGCGTTCGGCTGATTCGCACGCGTTCGGTGCGTTCCTTCGTCCCCGACCATCCGCGGAAGGGCGAAGTGGCGATAGGGCGAGCGCACCCTGGCATCGGGATGGCGGGAATCCCCGAGACGAGTTGAGGAGAGACTTTGAGCACGACACAGGGAACGACTCAGGGCACGCCACGGCGGGTGCATATCATTGGGATCGGCGACGATGGACGCGAGGGGCTGACGGTCGCCGCGCGGGAGATACTTGATCAGGCCGAGCATGTGCTGGCCGCTCCGGTGCTCCTCGATCGACTGCAGCTGGGCTCGCGGGGCGTGCCCATCGGCGGCAACTTGGA
>JBIIEC010000156.1:0-11820 GCA_044238045.1 Pirellulaceae bacterium
CCCCGAGCGTTCGCTACTCGGCGTCCCGACGCTGCAGACGACGCTGGAGGGCGATCTGCTGGAGGTGATCACCGCCGTTTCGGGCGTGTGATCACCAGTTCACGGTTCCCGCCCTCTCTTTCGGATCCCTCCCTAGCGGACCACGCTGCGATCCCGGCGGGAAGCTCGCCCTCTGCGAGCCCAAGTTGTTCGGTCGACCCCTTTCAATGATCCAAGGGACTGGAGGGGGGGTCGGCAACCGACTCGGCGAAGCAGCTGGCCATCCGCGCGATGGCGTCTCTCACGACACGCAGCGACGCTGGCAGCCCTTCATGGAGTCCCGGAGGGGGACAGGCGAAGTGGCTATCTGGCGAGTCTCGATATGCGTCGGGCTCTGGCCGTTCGAATTCGAGCCGGGGCGCGCGCGACTCCGACGTGTATACTGACGCCCCGGACCGGTGCCCCCGATCGGTGTTGATCGCGGGCGCGGCGCGGGCGGAGCGCGGGTGGAAGCGAGCATTGAGCGGGCTGCTCACCAAGCATAGGAGAGGCGGGCATGAAGGCATACATCGGAATCGACGTGGGCACCGGCAGCGCGCGGGCGGGCGTGTTTGACGCGGAGGGCCGTTTGCTGGGCCAGGCCGTGCAGGAGATCACGATCTGGCGGCCGCGCGAGGACTTTGTCGAGCAGTCGTCGGAGAACATCTGGCAGGCCGTGTGCACCTGCGTGCATGGCGCGATGCGGCAAGCGGGGCTGACGGCTGCGGACATTCGCGGCATCGGCTGCGACGCTACCTGCTCGCTGGTGGCCGTCGATGCGCAAGGACGTCCCGTGACCGTCAGTCCGACGGGGAAGGACGAACAGAACGTCATTGTCTGGATGGATCACCGCGCGGCGGGCGAGGCGGACGAGATCAATCGCGGGCAGCATGACGTGTTGCGTTATGTGGGCGGTCGGATCTCGCCGGAGATGGAGACGCCGAAGCTGCTGTGGCTGACGCGCAACATGCCGCAGACCTGGCAACGGACGGCGCACTTCTTCGACCTGCCTGACTTCCTCACCTGGCGGGCGACCGGCGACCTGACCCGTTCGCTGTGCAGCACGGTCTGCAAGTGGACGTACCTGGGGCACGAAGCGAAGGGGGGCTGGAGCGACTCGTACTTCCGCGCGATCGGCCTTGGATCGCTGGTGGACGAGGGCTACGCGCGAATCGGCCAGCGCGTGCGGCCGATGGGCGAAGCGGTGGGCAGCGGCCTCACCGAGCAGGCGGCGAGCGAACTGGGACTCGCGCCCGGAACTCCTGTGTCGGTCTCGATCATCGACGCGCACGCGGGCGGCATCGGCATGATCGGCGCGGCGATTGGCGGACAGGCGCCCTCGGCCGCCGACCTGAATCGCCGCCTGGCGTTGATCGGCGGGACGTCGTCCTGCCACATGGCCGTTTCGCCGGAGCCGCGATTCGTGGATGGCATCTGGGGCCCCTACTACTCCGCGATGGTACCCGGCATGTGGCTGACCGAAGGTGGTCAGTCGGCGACCGGTTCGCTGGTGGACCTTGTCGTCCGCGACTACCTAGGCGCGAGCCAGTTGCGGGAGGCGGCGAACGCCGCGGGGACATCGACGTACGACGTGCTGAACCAGCGACTGGCGGAACTGGCCGATGGTCGCCCGCTGGGCCTGCTCACCGAGCAGCTGCATGTGTGTCCGTACTTCCACGGCAATCGCTCGCCACGAGCCAACCCGCATCTGCGCGGCATGATCTCCGGACTGCGTCTCTCCGCCGACCTCGACCAGCACGCGTTGCTCTACCTGGCCACGGTGCAGGCCATCGCGTTGGGAACGCGGCACATCATCCAGGCGATGAACGAGCGGGGATATGCGATCGACACGATGATTGCCTGCGGAGGCGGCACGAAGAACCCCGTCTTCCTGCAGCAGCATGCGGACGCCACGGGCTGTCGCATCGTGCTGCCGCGGGAACCGGAGGCGGTGCTGCTGGGCGCGGCGATGCTCGGGGCGACGGCGGCCGGGGATCACGGCAGCCTGGTCGAGGCGATGGGCCAGATGTCGGCGGCCGGCGAAGTGATTGAACCCAACCGCGAACTGTCCCGCTACTTCGACGCCAAGTTCCGCGTCTTCCTGCAGCTGCACGACGACCAGCAGCAGTACGCGCGGATCATGGCCTCAGCCGAGTAAGAGGAAAGCGGCCCAGAGACCTTGGGTCGGCAAGCAGCGTCCTTCCACGAAGAAGACCATCCTCATGAGCGTGCCCGTCAGCGACTACGATGCATTGGCCGAGGAGCTGCAGTCGCTGGCTCGCCATTCCGCTTTGGTCTACCTGCCGAACGCGAGCAACTGGGGCGGGGCGTTGACGCGGGAGGCGACGCGCCGTTTTTTTCACCAGCGGAGCATCCGCGTGCGCGAGATCGCGCGGCTGAACATCGCCGAATGCTTCGGCGCGGCGGTGCAGCGGGCGACCTTGGTCTATGGCGGCGGCGGTGCGTGGAGTGAACTCTATCCGGGCGGCCTGAACACCGTGCGACGGGCGCTGCGGTGGTTCCGACGCGTCGTCGTGCTTCCCTCGTCGTATGGCCTGCCCGTCGACCTGCCGCGATGCCAACTCTGGGCCCGCGACCGCGCCAACAGCCTGCGGCACGCGCCGACCGCTCGCTTCTGCCACGACCTGGGCTTCTCGCTCGAAAGCTTGCCGGCGCCGACGCCCACCTCACCCCGCGGCGACTTCTTCCGCTCCGATGCGCTGGCCGGAACGCCCGACGGACTGGCATCCGGTCGAGAGCCCGACTTCAGCACCCACGGATCGCAGGACACTCCGCTGAGACCCTTCCTCGACGAGATCGCGCGGCACGCGGAGATCCACACGGACCGGGTCCATGTGGCGATTGCCGCCTGCCTCCTGGGCCGGCCATGCCATGTGTATGCCACGCGGACTCCGCTGCTGGCCGACCTGTATGAGGCGAGTATCGGGCCCTGCTTTCCGCAGGCCGTTTTCCACGCCAGGCCCGACGCGCGTGCCGTGTGACGCGTCTGCCGTGTGACGCGAGGCTGAGACCCATTCGGTTCAGAACGTGTAGCCGAAGTGGGCAATTTCGCGAGCGAAGACGGTGGCGATCTTGCGGCGATCATCGTCGTTCAGCAGGTCCCGGTAGTGTTGATGCGGACTGCGCACGCCGGTCTTGGCGCGAGGAAGCGGCGGCAGGTCGGGGATTCCCAGTTCGTTCGCCAGGGCCGCCATCTCCTCGGCCAGCCGTTCGAACTGCAGCACGCGCTGCACGACGACCTCTCCGTTGATCGTATAGAGGTTGTAGCCGTTGACCAGGTTGCCGCGGCCGCTCTGCACGAACTCCGAGAGCGACATCGACCCCACGGGATGGTGGCGGATCATCCATTCCACACCGCGCGCGGCGGGACCGAGGCCGCGCCGGAGCGATTTCGGATCCCCGTGAAACTGCCGCTCCAGTTCCCGCCACCAGGAGTACAGTGACACGACCTTGTCCCAGGGATTGCGTTCGACGCAGAACTTGAAGTAGCCGTCCCACACATCGGGCGACACGAAACGGCGAATTTCGGCGGCGCCGATATGGTTGTAGAAACGGGGCCGACGGCCACGGCGGATCGCCTGGGCGATATCCAGCGCCGTCAGGTAGCGTAACGGGATCGCGTCGTTCTGTTCGCGGCGGTAGCCGGTGCCGAGTGATTCACGCAGCGCGCGGTCCTCGGGATGGACCGTCGCGGTGATGACATCGTCGGGACCGCAGATGCGCGCGAGTGCCAGTTCGATGCTGGTCCCAGCCGTCTTCTCGGTCTTGATGAAGATGAATCGGTGTCGGTGGCTGATGATCATCGGATCTCCCGGCCGGCCGCTTGCCGGGGAAGGCTGCCAATCGGTAGTCCCAGCGGGTCGTCGATGCGTCCCAGCCAACGGGCCGTCCGGAAGGCAACGCCCTCCACCGCCGCGTGCCAGGTCGATCGACCGGTCGGCTCCGAAGCCAGGACGGCCAGGATCCGCGCGGGCGACGCGGTGGCGGCGACCATCCGCCGCACGGAGGCTGCTGAACGCCGCGCGTCGCGCGGCCATTCCAACAGCAGTGACAACACTACGTCACTGCCGTCCGTCGCCCGGTCACCCTGCATCTCCCGGGCCAGCAGCCAGCCCAGGAAGCCCGCGGCTGCGATGTGGGTCGCCCGGGAGGCGTCGGCCAGGGTTCGCTCCAGCCGCCACGCGGCCTCCGTCACCGACTCCCCGTGGAGCAGCGCCTCCAGCAGCAGCACCAGCGCCTCCATCAGCCGCTCGCCCCGCGCCTCGACCAAAGTCCTCAGTGGCGCATCGGCATCCCGCAGCGCATCCCGCATGGCGCGCTGCAGCTCCCGCGCGTAGTTCAGCGGCCACTCCCGCTGCCGCGCGCTAAGCGATCCCCGGGAGCGTCGCACGCCGACGGATCGGCGGTCGCTGACCGCCAGCGGTGCGGTCGTGGACAGCCGCCACCAGAGCAGCGGATCGGAACCGAGGACGCGATCGTCGGGCCAGCCGCCCGCTTCGCGCAGTCGGTCGGTGCGCAGGAGCACCATGGACGGCGTGTCGATCACGGTGATCGGAAAGAGGGCCCAGGGGTCGAGCTGCCGGGAGTGCGTCACGCGACCGCCCAGGCGCAACTGCGCGTCGCGCTCGAAGGCTTGGCGCGGCGCCACGACAGCCGCTGCGGCCGGGTTCTCCCGCAGCGTCGCCACTCCGCGCGCGAGGTGGTCGCGATGCCAGATGTCGTCCTGGTCCAGGAACGCGACAAACTCGCCCTCGGCCTGCCCCAGCGCAAGCTGCCTCGCCGGATTCGGCCCGCGGCCGGGCGTCTGGAGAACCGTCCATCCCGGTGCGGCGGCAAGGATCGCGGACGAAGCGTCGGACGAACCATCGTCAATGGCAAGACACTGGAGACGCACCTGGGACTGCGCCGCCACCGCCGCGAGCGTGGCGGGCAGGAACGGCATGCCGTTGTGCACGGGCAGGATGACCGTCACCAGCGGCAACGCGTCGCGCGTCGTGGACTCTCGCGTGGTCGCGGATGCGGAGGTCTCAGGGAAGGGGTGGGAAGCCGCCATCGCAGGATCCGGAAGATGCGGGAAGGAAACAAGAGCCGATCGAGCAGCAGACCGGACATCGGGGCAGGGGCCTCAGTAACCGAGATCCTGGTCCACGACATGCAGCAGCGGTTCGCCAGCACAGAACCGCCGCACGTTTTCCTCGAAGAGCCGCTCATAGCGAGGCGGGCCGCTTTCGAGGCTGCGGCCCACGTGCGGTGTGAGCAGCAGTCGAGGCACGGACCAGACCTCGTCGTCCGGCCCGGGAGGCTCCCGCTCGATTGTATCCAGTCCCGCACCCCATAGGCAGCCATCGCGGAGTCGATCGAAGAGCGCCCGCTCGTCGATGACACCGCCGCGCCCCACGTTGACGACCATCGCCTGAGAGGGAAGAGCCGCCAGCTCCGCGGCTCCCACACAGGCCTCCGTCTCACGCGTCCGCGGCAGCGTGACGATCAACAGGTCGACCGAAGGCAGCAGTGCGCGCCAGCCGTCGGGCCCATGCACAGTAACTCCCTGATCGTCCGTCGCTGGCGTCTCGCCCGCATGCCGCCGCACCCCCAGGCATTCGACGCCGAATCCGGAAAGCCGACGCGCGATCGCTCGCCCAGTCGCGCCATATCCCAGCAGCAGGCAGCGTCGCCCCCGCAGCGTGGGCAGCGACCACCGTCCCCACGCGCGGCGTTCGTAGTGCTCGACCGCCTCCCGCAGTCCGCGCGCGACGCCCAGCACCAACGCCAACGCATGGTCGGCCAGTTCGTCCGCATAGAGGCCTCGCGCGCACGTCAGCGTCACGCCCCGCAATCGCTCCCCGGCACCCCGCAGGATCACGTCGACTCCCATCGAGTTCGATTGCATCCACCGCAACCGCTTCGCGTAAGGCAGCGACTGGAGAAAGTAACGATTGCCCAGCACGGCATCCGCGTCCACCACGAGGCGAGCGGCTTCGGCCGCATCGCGGGCCTCGGGAAAACGGGCCGAGGGAGCCGCCTGGCGAAGACGCTCCCGGTGTTCCGGCGTCGGGGCATACATCAGCAGGATGTTCAAGGACGTGTTCACACCTGGGTCTTTCAGAGTTCCGTTCACCGCCCGAAGCCCGCCTGGACTAGATTTAAGGTAACTTATCCGGGTCCGCCTGCGAACCGACTTGCTGGAGAACCTTTCCCGATGGATAGCCTGCGACTGCTCGAAAAGGTCACCCACCACGTCGGTGACTTGGAAAGCCTGGACGTTGAGCGGGTGCGTGCCGACCTGCGCGAACACGCGATCGCCCGCATCTCGGGACTCCTCGATCGCGACCGGATGCTGGCGGTCCTGCGCGACATCGGCGCCACGTTCGAGGGCGGTAAGGATCGGAAACACGATCCGCGCGACACCGAAGCCGTGCGGCGCAACTTCCAGAAGCTGCAGGTCGGCGCGAACTCGGGCATGGACACGCGGCGGACCCTGGGGCGATTCCTGCGGATCCTCTACAACCCGATCTTCGCCGAAGACATCTACGGCCTGCGCGACTCGTTTGCCCAGGTGGCCCGTCTGCGCAATCGGCTCTACGGACTGCCGAACGAGTTCGCGGTGGAAGGAACCGATGACGGCCTGTTCACCTGCTCCCGACTCCACCAGTATCCGCGTGGCGGCGGCTTCATGGTGCCCCACCGCGACCTGTTCTCGCGTCTCGTGACAGAGGAATCGGACATGGGATACTACCAGGTGTTCTTCCTGCTGTCGGAAAAGGGGACGCACTACCAGGAGGGTGGCGGGTACATCGAAATCGAGGGCGAGCGGATGCTGTTCGAAGACCACACGCGGGCAGGTGATATTGTGGTGTACGACGGCCGCACGGTGCATGGAGTGGCAGACATCGATCCGCTGCATCCCCTGGAACTCGATCGCTTCGGAGGTCGCGTCGCCGGTTTTGTATCGCTGTTCCGTTACCTGGAGAAGGGTGGCGAGGACTACGCGAGGCTGTCGACCGATGCCGTGGGCCGCTTCCAGGGCGATGGCGATCCGTCACGACCTTCGTCGTGACCTCTTGGACGCGTGCCTCGCATCAACCAGCCGTCTCCAGCAACCGGTGCACCTCCGCCTGGAACTGGCCATGATCCGCCTCGATTTCCTGCGTCGAGCGGTCGAGCATCCGATGCCAGGCCGCGCGGATGCGCGCCACAGCCTGCTCGGGATGCTCTCCGGTTGCCCGCAGGTCGCGATAGAACGAGCGGCGTAGGAAGGTGAACTGGCAGCCCAACCGGGCAAGCTCGGCCATCAGCAGTCGACATGGAAGCGGACTTCCACGTTCGGGCAGCGTGAGGCCCCCAAAACCGAAGGCCTTGTGCGGGAACTGCTCGCGCACCTGTTCGACGGTGCCGTTGACCACGTTCTCGAACAGGTGGCGCGAACCGCGTTCGATCATGAGGTCGTTCAGGCCTACGAACACGCGCCGCAGCGGCCAGCCGCTGCACTGCGAGGCGTGGGCGACCGCCCACTCGGTTTCGACCATGATGCTGACATCTGCCTGGCCGCGCACGGCGTCCACAATCGCATCCATCTCCTGGAACGACCGGACCATTGGCAGCAGGATTTCGGACGCCCCGGCGTCCACGGCCTGCCTGGCCTCCTTCACCGCGGCCGCGCCGATCGCGCCGAATCCGTTGATGCGGCAGAGGACGGGCAGGGCGGGTGCCACCCGACGCACCTCCGCGACATCCGCCGGACGGCACGCATTGATCTCCGTGTCGAACCCGTGCTGCCGGCCATCCTTGCCCGACTGCTCGCAGTCCACCACGACTCCGTCCAGTCGTCCTTGCACCGCGATCCCGGTAGAGGCCGGCCCGTTCCAGAACAGCAGTAGTTCGATTTCGCGTTTCGGAGGGATGTAGGTCATGCGCGATGCGATTCCGGGTCAGGCCGTCGTCAACTCCTGTGCCTTGAAGACCATTTCAACGGCGAAGCGACCACTTGATACTAACGGCGCCGCTGCGATCCGTCACATCCACGTAATCGTTTCGAAACCACTTCACAAGCCGATGAATGCGGAAGAAGGTTTTGACACCGTTCCGTTTCCTGAACGCACGCGAGGAGGCCGTCGTAAGAACCCCGTCGCTTAGGCTCGCGAGAGAGACGCGGGGGAGACGGAAAACGAACAGGTGATCGCTGCGTTCCTGCGAAGTGCCGCAGCGACAGGCGACGCGAGAGCAGGGCACCCACGAAAATGCCCCGCGGCCGGATGTGGAGTCCGGCCGCGGGGCAGTGTTCGCCCCGAAAGTACTCGGAGCGTATGTCGGCCAAGTGTGGATTGGCAAACGGTGGACGAGAGGCGGGTTCGCATCGCCTCAGCAAGGCAACCGGCCTCTTTCGCATTTGATAACGGAAATGACCAGATTGCGAACAGGTGGCAGCCCATTTTTGGCCGCAGGAGGGTCCGTTTGGCCGAACATCGCCAACAACCAGCGATATCTAGGAAAGATAGGAAGACCACTGATCGTCCAAGCGTCAAGCGAATGAAACTGAGCAGTCGAGGCAGGGTTTGCCGGGAGGGCAGGGAAGGCAACCGGTCTGTGATCCAAATACACGAACTGGTACACATTTAGGGCTCGTGCGCGTTGAGCGGGCGAGACGCTGGTGAAACGGGCAGGGAAGGAGTAACATCTTCGGAATGGGGAAACACCGATTTTTTGGCCTGTTCGCGCCGTGGATCCTGCTCGCGACCGTTGTCTGCGTCCCGATCGTTTTTTCCTACGCGGGAAAATCGGTGAAAGACCATGCCAACCGGGTCGAGGACTGGTTGCCGGGGCGTTACATCGAGACGCAGCAGCTGAGCTGGTTCCGTCAGCAGTTCGTGGCCGACCAGTTTGTGGTGGTCAGTTGGGACGGTTGCCGCCTGGGTGGCGATCCGGGCGATCCGGACGCGGAGCCTGACGATCCTCGGATTGAGCAGTTCGCGCGGCTCATGGTTCCCAGCCTGGCATCGGGGGAAGCGGCGGGGTCAGCGTCCGAACCGGCGGAGAAAACGGCTGGCGAGTCGCAGGGCGTCGCGGAGCGACCGGCGAGTCAGGTCCCGCAGAGTTCGGATACCAGCGCGCCGAATCCGAACGAGCGCGACTATTTTAAAGAGGTGACCACCGCGCGTCAGGTGATCAGCCAGCTGACGGCTCCGCCGACTTCGTTGAGCTACCAGCAGGCGGTGGATCGCTTGAAGGGAACGCTGGTGGGTCCGGATGGTCGGCAGACCTGCGTGGTGCTGGCCATTTCCGAATCGGGCGCGGCGCATCTGCGAGAAGCGATCGGCCGCGGCATCCAGGGGCGGCGGTTGGTGAAGCGGGCGGAGGGCGAACTGTTCCGCCGCGCGCGAACGATGGGACTGATGCCGGAGACGATCCGCCTGGGTGGTCCACCGGTGGACAACGTGGCGATCGACGAGGAGGGCGAGCGCACGCTGCTTCGCCTGTCCAGCTTCGCGGGCCTGTTGGGCCTGATTCTTTGCTGGTGGTCGTTACGCAGTGTGCGTCTGACGGTCATCGTCTTCTGCTGTGCGGTGCTGAGCGCGGCCGTGGGTCTGGCGATTGTGGGCCTGACGGGTCAGTCGACGGACGCCGTGCTGATGTCGATGCCTTCGCTGGTGTACGTGCTGTCGATTTCGGGCGCGGTGCACCTGATCAATCACTACCGCGAGGCCTTGACCGAATTTGGACCGGAGGGCGCCGTCGAGCGGGCGATTGGCCACGGCTGGAAGCCGGCGTTGATCTGTTCCATCACCACGGCCTTGGGCCTCATCTCGCTGTGCACCAGCGAACTCACCCCGATCCGCAAGTTCGGACTGTATTCAGCGCTGGGTGTGATGGGCATGCTGGCGGTGTTGTTCCTGGTGCTGCCGGCAGGACTGGAGGTCTGGCATAAGCGGCGGATCGTGGCCCAGATGCGGCGCGCGAAGAAGGCACCGAAAGCGGTGGCCATGTCGGGAGGTCGCCGTGCCGACGCTTCGCATGGATCCACGCCCGCTGCAGTCAGCTCCGATGTCAGCCGTCTGTCGGAAGTCACAAGTCAATTCGAGGTGTTCTGGCAGTGGCTGGGCGGGGGGATCATCCGCCATCACGCACTCGTCTTCACGCTCTGCATGCTCTTCATCGCGGGCATGGGCTGGGGCGTGTCGCGCCTGAAGACTTCGATCGACCTGCTGAAGCTCTTCGATCCCCACGCGCGGATCCTGCAGGACTACGCCTGGCTGGAGGAGAACCTCGGGCGGCTGGTACCGATGGAGCTGGTGCTGCGATTCCCGAATTCGACCACGATCACCTCCGAGGTGCAGTCGGAGCCCGGTCCGGACGCCGCCTCGATGGCCGGCCGGCTGTCGTTCCTGGACCGGTTGGAGGCAACGACGCTGGTGGAGCAGAGCATCGAGCGTACGTTCGGTGCATCCGGGCTGGATATCGTCGGCCAGACCATGTCGGCGGCCACGTTTGCTCCTGAAGATCCGGGCCAGCAGGACGGACCGATGCTGCTGCGTTTCGCGCGGCGTTCGGCGGCCAGCCAGCAGTTGGAGGAGAGTCGTCCGGCGTTCGAGGACACGGGCTTCCTAGGTGTGGATCCGGCGGACCATGCGGAGCTGTGGCGAGTGAGTGTGCGGGTAGCGGCGTTCCGCAACGTGGACTACGGCCAGTTCGTCCGCGACTTGCGGGACGGCGTGGAGCCGATCATGGCGGCCGTCGACACGCGGACTGAGGTGCTGAAGGAACTCGCCCTGCGACGCGAGAACGGATCGTATGTCGGGGCGACCGTCTGGATGCTGCATCCGGCCGAGCAGGCAAACCGCCAAGACACGGCGGCTGGGAAGAAGGAAGCCAGCCTCTGGACTCGCGCCACGCAGTGGCTGTCCTGGTTCGGCCTGACCGTGCCGGGCGCGTCCAACCCGGGCGAGCAGGAGCCGGTGGCTTATGCGGATAATGTGTACGCCACCTACCGGCAGGCGATCAACCATTTCCTGCGCCGGAGCCATCTGAAGGTGCGCTGGGTGGAGGTGACGGACGCGAACCGGGAGCAGGTGTTGCAGGCGGCGGCGAAGTCGGCGGACTGCATCGTCTGGACGGCGGGCAAGGGACGTGCGCTGGCAGGCCAGGGCGCTGCGTCGGGATTGGCGGCGGTGCCGGGCTTGTTGGCAGTAGACGGCGCGGCCGACCTGGCCGATCGCATGCGGCCGCTGGAAGACCTGCCCACGGCGACCGGGGCGGAGATCGGCCTGGACACCCGCGTGCTCGGCAGCCAGGACCGTCCGGCGGCGATCTACACGGGCGTCGTGCCCATTGTCTACAAGGCCCAGCGCGAGCTGCTGAACAGCCTCATCGAAAGTACGCTCTGGTCCTTCATCACGATCACTCCGCTCATGATGTTCGTCTCGCGCGGCATTCGCGCGGGCGCGGTCGTGATGGTGCCGAACACGCTGCCCATCCTGGTCGTGTTTGGCGGCATGGGCTGGCTGGGAGCGAACGTCGATATCGGCTCGATGATGTCCGCCAGCATCGCCTTGGGCGTGGCGGTGGACGATACGATCCACTTCCTGACGTGGTACCGCGAGGAGCTGGCGAAAGGCACGGAGCGTCGCCAGGCGCTGCTGGAGACCTATCGCCGCTGCGCGTCCCCGACGTTGCAGGCCGCCCTCATCAGCGGCTTGGGGCTGTCGATCTTCGCCCTCAGCACCTTCACGCCGACGCAGCGGTTTGGCTGGCTGATGTTGACGATCCTGCTGGCGGGCGTGGTGGCGG
>JBIIEC010000547.1:0-3441 GCA_044238045.1 Pirellulaceae bacterium
GTTGCAGGCCGAGTATGGCCCACAGGGTCTGGTCTCGATGAGCATTACCTGCGATCCCGGCAACGACAATTCCGCGGCACTGGCGCGCTACGCTGCTCGATTCAATGCCGACTTCCGGTCGTGGAAATTCCTCACTCCGATTGATGGCGATGTGGGTTACGTCCAGCGAATCGGAAACGACTTCTTCAACGTCATGGTCGGTGAGGAGACCCACACGGATCGCGTCATGGTGGTGGATCGGCAGGGGAAGGTACGCGGTGCATTCAGCGTGCTGAAGCCGGAGCAGTTTGCGAAGTTGAGAGAGTTGGTCGCTGAGTTGATCGCGGAATCGCCGCCGGAGGAGCAGGCCGACACGCAACCCACGGACGCTTCTCCCGGCGATGCTGTCGGTGACCAGGCATCTTCCTGATAGTTTTTTGCATTCGCTCGAATTGACACCGACAGCTTAAAGGAACCGCTGCTTGGACTGGGTACGGACTCTGCCTCATGTCAACGCACTCCTGAACCTGCTGGCAACCGTCCTGTTGATCACGGGCCTGCGGTTGATCAAGCGAGGTAAGGAGGACGCGCATCGCCGCGTGATGCTGGCGAGCTTCGGCATTTCCACCCTGTTCCTCGTGAGCTATCTGGCGTATCACTTTCAGGTCGCCAGCGTCAAGTTCCCCAGTTACCCGGGCCCCTGGGTAAGGACTTTCTACTACGGCATCCTGGCGTCCCACGTGGTGCTGGCCATGACGGTCCCGTTCCTGGCAATCACCACCATCTACCTGGGCCTCCGAGGACGCCGATCAGCCCACCGTCGGTTAGCCCGCTGGACGTTCCCAATCTGGCTGTACGTCTCCATCACGGGGGTCGTGGTCTACCTGATGCTGTATCAGATCTATCCGCCCCGGGGGGAGGGAGCTAGAATGCCAAGGGTGAGCATATCCGGGGAGATCGCCGCCCATCGTTAGGATTGAATCTTGAAGAAACGCCTGCGGCGTCAGCGACTCGAGCGAAAACGACCTGCAGCGGGAGAGGCCAAGTCCCTTTTCCAGTCCATGTGAGGTGGTGTATGCGACAGACACGATTGCTGGCCTTGGCCGTCCTTCTGCTCGTGTTTCTCAGTTCGGCTGTAGAAGCCTGCCCAACATGCCGGCAGGGCCTCGCGGATGGCCAGCATGCGAGCATGGTGCGTGGCTACTTCTGGAGCATCGTCTTCATGATGTCGATGCCCTTCCTGATCTTCGCCAGTCTCGCCAGCTACTTCTACGTCCAGGTCTCGCGTGCCCGTCGTTCGGCGCCGAACGGCATCTCGACGCGAGTTGGAGACGTTCGAAGCGGTGAGTATGGCCAGCGTCCGACCCCAGCATGACGAACACGGCTTCATCCGCCACGATCACCACGGAAGCTCTCCGAGCGTGGCTTCGGACGGCTGAACCTGGCGCCCTGCTGGTGCCTCCGCGGATCCTTCGTCGTGTCATTCGACTGGACCGTCGACTGGAACGTCTGGCCTTCGAAGTACCGCATCGAAAGTCCTACACGATCGAGCGTGAGCGACTGCTGGCCTTCGCGGATCCCGTGGAACTTGGACTGCCGTCCTTGGACGCGATGGACCGAACGGAGTCGATCGATCTCCCTCGCACCCTGATCCTTCTCTCCACACCGACCGACGACGAGTCCCTGGATCACGTCCCGGTGAGGCTCGCCGTGAGGCGTTACTGGCGGCTGCTATTCCACGCCGAGATCCACAAGACGCTTGAGGAGCAGATCGAACGGTCGGAGAATGCGAGCCAATTTGCTTCCCAACGCCGCCGAGAGATCGGCGAATTGGAGTTCGCCGAGATACGCTCGGTGCTGCTGAAGGACGAGTATCTGTTTCCGGATCCGACCGATCTGGAGACCTACATCGAATTCGTGGCGGTTTACCTGGAACTCCGGCACTTCGCTCCGTTGGACCTGGAGAAATACTTTCCTGCCATTCGTGACTGGCAGGCGCTGGCGCGCATGGTGGAGCGGGACATCGATCATCGTGAACTGCTTCGCCGCTGCCGTCCTCCCGACGACTGGACGGGTTCCACGAACGAACACCCCAGCGCGACGCCGCTCCACGAGGCCCCATCCCGTTCCCCGGGGCGATCGTGGTGGTCTCCCAGTCCGACCAGTCGCAAGACGCGGGCTAAAAAGGCATCGGCCATGGGCAACAGCGTGCAGGCCGCGATCCTGCAGGCCCGGGCGGCATCGCAGGAAAGCCTTTCGAATGGCTCCCCCTTCGATTTCGCGGCCCAAGAGTTGCGAGCCATGGTCCTTCGCCTGCAACCGGTGCTGCAATTGAACAGCACCGAGGTCGACGACTGGTGTGAAGCGTTAGGACCGCTGCTGCTTCCGGCATCCATGGGCATCTGGCCGGTGGAAGCCCGACTGCTCTACGACCTCCAGAAGGTCTGCGTTGAGTATGAGCGGGGCGTTTTCAAGCTGGACCTCGTCGAATGGTTGCTGTCGTATGGACGCGTGCCGCTGAGGCGGCCGCTTCCGCTGCTGCGCGAGGTGTTGATCACGAAGCACCTGCGATCCGCCGCACGACGCCTGTATGCTTCGCGTCTGGATACCGTCGCTCGGCAGAGGCTGGAGCAGCTTCTCGATACGACCGTGAAACGGATCGAGCAACGTTCACGGGAAAGGATCCGGCCCGTACTTGCTCAGGTCCTCGATGACGTGGGCCTCGTGCCGCGATCGATCGCGGAGACGATTTCACGGAAGAACGTGATCGAGGAACTGCTGGATCGAGTCGTGGAGCACGGGGCATTGAACCTGGGGAACCTTCGCGATGCGTTGTCGCGAAGCGACCTGAAGCTTCCGGATCTTTCCGGGATCGGCGAACTCATTCGCGGTGATCGCCTGCTTCGAGCCGACCGCCTGCTGGGACGGATGCTGGATGGCGTCTACCGCCCTGGCGCCATCTACCTGCGCGGCACCCAGCGTCTGAGTTCCCTGGCCTTTGGCACGCGAGTCGGACGATTCATCACACAGAACATTGCCTTGCCTTTCGGCGGAGCGTGGCTGGCCATCGAAGGCATGCGGCATCTCGTGGAAACGGTCACCGGCGCTGGAACTCCGCAAGTGCCAGGAGTTCCAGCGATCCCGCCAACGACGGCGGACACCAGTCGGTCGTACCTGTTTTTCGCCATGGTCTTGATGCTGGGAGCATGGATATCCCTGCTGATGCACCGTCCTGACTTCAGGGCATGGTGCCTGAGGCAACTCCACTCCGCCTGGCTTCTTATCCATGAACTCGTCGTCGGCCTTCCCACGTCGCTCCTGCGTTCTGCCTGGATGCAACGAATCCTGCGAAGTCCGTTGTACGCAGCCTTCCGACACTATCTGCTTCGCCCGCTGGTGCTGACCATCCTGGTGTACTGGATCGCTCGACTCTTCGGACGCATCCTGTCCTCGCACACGCAA
>JBIIEC010000548.1:0-3436 GCA_044238045.1 Pirellulaceae bacterium
CCAAGTGCAGGAACCAGTCAATGAAGTGTTTCATGCCCTGATTATAGGCCAATCTCCCCGCGCCGGGCGATGCGGGAGTTGACCGTCCCCTCAGCTTCCTCCACCGTCGTTTGGAACCGGAACTTCCTTCTGGCCTCCGGCCTGGGCGACTGGCGCTGCTGGTCGAGCAAGTCCCCGCAGCAGGGGTACGAGTGAGTTTCGATCATCGGTCCAGAGTACCGCGCGTTCGTCTTCGGCATCCAGGACATCCGGAGGCCGCATCGCGACCACCCGATCCAGGAAACCACGGTTCGCCGAAACCAATACCCACGCGCTCGCTCCGGGAATGCCACGGATTGCATCCTCCGGCGGCAGGGCACGCGTCACGCGGAGAGACTCCTTTCCGAACAGCCTTGCCAGGGTCCTCACCACGGGCGTCAGCCGCAGATGGCGATTGGTAACCTGCACGGCAAGCACTCCATCTGCCCGAAGCCGGCTCCAGTACAGTTCCATGCTCTCCCGAGTCAGCAGGTGCGTGGGCACGGAGTCGCCATTGAACGCATCCATCACCAGCAGATCAAAGGGATCTCTGCTTTCCTGGTTTCGCTCCTGCTGCAAACGGATCCGAGCGTCACCCTGGACGACCTGAATCGCGACTCCACGGGCCCGCGCCTCGCTCAGGAAACTGAAGTGTTTCTCGGCGAACTGCACGACCAGTGGATTGATTTCGTAGAAGACAAATGTGTCTCCAGGCTGACCATAGGCGGCGAGCGCGCCCACTCCGAGGCCGATAATTCCGACGCGCTGCCCGCTCGGGCGCGGTACTTCCGAACCCAACGCTCGCAAGGCGAGGCCGACACCGCTGTCTTCCGCGAAGTAGCCGGTGGGCAGGAGACGTTGCTGGGCAGCCTCATACTGAAACCCGTGAACCGTGGTTCCATGGACCATCGCGACTCGACCATGGACACCGTCGTCGGAGTCGAGTCGCACCACGCGAATGGTTCCGTAAAAATTCCGGCCGCGAGCGACAAGTCGCCGATCTTCGCCCTGCGTCTGCGTGGACTCAGCCAGGAGCCAGAGTGCAGACGTCGCCAGCAGGCAGCCAGCCGACAGTACAATCGTCCTTACGAGAAAGCGGCGACGAGCCAGGGGGTCGTCGGGCGGCAACCTGTCCACTCCCTGGCAGAACCACAAGAGAACCGTCGTGCACCCCAACGTCGCATAGAACTCGTAGAACTCCACGAACAATCGCGGAGCCAACAGCGTCACGACACAGGCTCCAACAACTCCCCCGAACGCCATCCACAGGTAGAACACAGCCGGACTGCCCGCCCGTGGTCGCGCCCGATACAGTTCGCCGTGGCAGATCCAGCCGACGATCCACTGTACGCTCAGAAGGCAACTGATTTGCAGCAGCAGGTTCCGTAGCACGGAGGCGCCGGCGGCAAGCGTCCACACAACGAGGACAGCGGCGAAGCACAGACAGGGCCAGGCAAGTGATCGACGGTACCATCGGTCGCCCAGGAAGCAGATGGCGTAGGTCACGAGGTAGACGGTCAGCGGCAGGATCCAGAGCAGCGGTACCGGCGCGACATCCAGGCACAGCAGGTTGGATGTCGCGAGCAGCATGGCGGATCCACAGGCGCTGAGCAGGAACCACTGCGTCTTCGACAAAGCATCCGGCCCCATCCCTCGATCTTCCGTTGCCAGTCGCGGATCGGCCTGCCCGGGGAACGTAAGTCGACCGACGACGCGACCGATACCAAGGACACAAGGCGCGAGCATGACAAAGCCGGTCGCCCAGAGAAATCGCTGCCAAGGCAGGGAGAGAGTAGCCTCGAGTAGCCCGGGATAGATCCAAAGCCCGAGGAGCGACCCGAGATTCGACGCGGCGTACATTCGGAAGGGAGTGGTGGAGTTGGACCAGGGCGCGCACCAGGTCGCGAGCAGGGGGGAGGTGGCCGCCAGGACAAAATAGGGCAGGCCAATGGTCCTCACCAGGACGGCGAGGATCTGCCAGGTCGGGTCGTCCGCGGGCCCAGCGGGTTCCGTCACGGGGTGCAAACCGACCATCAGCGTGCCAGCAGCGACGATCCACAGGAGGGTGTGGACCCGCCATTGGCCCGCCACCGGCAGCATTCTGGACAGGACTACCGCGTACGCGTAGCTGCCAAGCAGCGTGGCTTGGTAGAAAAGCAGACAGGCCGTCCAGACGCCGGGCGAACCTCCAAAGACGGGAAGGACCGCCCTGCCCATCATCGGTTGGACCACGAACAGCAGCAGGGAACTGACCAACAGGCCCAGCGTGGCCACGACGCCCATCACCGACCGCCCTTCGTTCCAGACGGCGGCCGGTGCCTCCCATATCTGCAACGGGCCCTGGTCAGGAGTGCGGCTCATGGGGTCTCCGCCTACTGCTGAGGATCGATGAGTTCATCGAACCCGAGCCACAGGCTGCGAGCGAAGCGGAAGAACAGTAGGGGAAAGAGAACGACGAACGCGAGGCATCCCCAGAGGGCCGTGCGTTGGGGCAGCATGCCCGAGACGGTCAGGGTCGGGTAAGCGAAGGTAACCACCATCGCCGTGAGCCCGTAGTTGAAGTAGATGGCCCCCAGGTAGAAACCGCTCTCCCTCTCGAAGTTCAATCCACAGGAATCGCACCGTTCATGCATGTGAATCCACCCCGAAAAAAGGGCCCCTCGGCCGCAGCGGGGACACCGCAACCTGCAACTGCGGGAGAGAATCGATAGAAATCGCATGGATTCGGGATCCCTGTTAGTGCGCAAAGGGCCCGCCACGGGGCCTCGCGAAGTCGGCGTAACTCCGGCCCTTTCCACGCCGCCGCCGCAGGCGTAGATTCGGAGTAGAATCAGGCACGGCAGGGGCTGGCAGCGTGGCAGCTTCGGCGGACTCTCGGCTGGCTTGAAGTCAACGCAGGACAAGGCATTGCTATGGCCGCATTTCAACTGTTCGGACGAACTCTTCAGACCCTCGGTCTCGTAGCGCTTCCCGTGGGCATGTTCCTGGAGATTACCGGAAGCCTGGGTCGCCGGTCCATCGCCGACCTGCTGCTCATCATGATTTTCGGGTTCGCTGCATTCCACCTGGGCCGCATGCTCGAGGGCTTCTCCAACTCCTCAGGCTCCCGGCAGGGCTGACGCTCATCGGTCAGCCCTTGGCCGACTTTCCCGCCCCATTATCAGGGAGTCGCTGCGGGCGACGCACACCGTCGTAAGGGGCACCCCGGCGGACGCGACACGTTCGCCCGGGCATCCCCCCTGATCGCGGCCGATCAGGCTCCATACTTGCCGAGGCGTCCTGCATTGGCGAGCGCGAGCGACATCAGGTATTTGGCTTCGAACAGCCCCAGCCCTCCCGTGATGCACTCTCGCTCGTTGAAAGCTGTCTTGCCATCCGGACGGCAACAATCGGATGCGAGCAGCGTGGGCACGGGGTG